>NZ_DUOE01000033.1 GCF_012838985.1 Corynebacterium sp.
CAGCTGTCCGGCCTGCGTCGTGGCGCGCAGATCATCGTGGGCACCCCGGGTCGTGTCATCGACCACCTGGAGAAGGGCTCCCTCGACATCTCCCGTCTGCGTTTCCTCGTCCTCGATGAGGCCGACGAGATGCTCAACATGGGCTTCCAGGAGGATGTTGAGCGCATCCTCGAGGACACCCCGGGTGAGAAGCAGGTCGCACTGTTCTCCGCGACGATGCCCAACGGCATCCGCCGCATCTCGAAGCAGTACCTGAACGACCCGCACGAGATCACGGTGAAGTCCGAGACGCGGACGAACACCAACATCACCCAGCGCTTCCTCTTCACGGCGCACCGCAACAAGCTCGACGCGATCACCCGCATCCTCGAGGTCACCGAGTTCGAGGCCATGATCGTCTTCGTGCGCACCCGCCACGAGACGGAGGAGGTCGCCGAGAAGCTGCGTGCCCGCGGGTTCTCCGCCGCCGCCATCAACGGTGACATCGCCCAGGCACAGCGTGAGCGCACCGTCGACCAGCTCAAGGACGGCCGCCTGGACATCCTGGTGGCCACCGATGTCGCGGCCCGTGGCCTGGACGTCGACCGCATCAGCCACGTGCTGAACTACGACATCCCGAACGACACCGAGTCCTACGTCCACCGCATCGGCCGTACCGGCCGTGCAGGTCGTACCGGTGAGGCGATCCTCTTCGTCACCCCGCGCGAGCGCCGCATGCTCCGCTCCATCGAGCGCGCCACCAACGCGCCGCTCGAGGAGATGGAACTGCCGACCGTCGACGAGGTCAACGAGTCCCGCAAGGAGAAGTTCGCCGACTCCATCACCGCCTCCCTCGAGTCGAAGCAGATCGACGTGTTCCGCACGCTGGTCAAGCGCTACTCCGAGGAGAAGGACATCCCGATGGAGGACATCGCCGCTGCTCTGGCCTCCCAGGCCCAGGCCGGCGAGGACTTCCTCATGAAGGAGGCTCCGCCGGAGCGCCGCCGCGAGCGTTTCGACCGCGACGACCGCCGTGGCGGACGTTTCGACCGTGATGATCGCCGCGATGATCGCCGTGACCGTGGCTCGCGCTTCGAGCGTGACGGTGACTTCACCACCTACCGTCTGGCCGTCGGCAAGCGTCAGCACGTGCGCCCGGGCGCCATCGTCGGTGCCCTGGCCAACGAGGGTGGCCTGACCAACAAGGACTTCGGCCGCATCACCATCGCGCTCGACCACACCCTGGTCGAGCTGCCGAAGAACATGGATCAGGGTGTCCTGGACCGTCTGTCCGACACCCGTATCTCCGGTCAGCTCATCAACATCGAGAAGGACACCGGTCGTCCGCCGGCACGCGAGGGCCGCGGCGGTGGCCGCGGTGGTTGGCGTGACCGCGACGGTGACGATCGTGGTGGCCGCGGTGGTTACCGTGGTGGACGTGACCGCGATGACCGTGGTGGCCGTGGCGGTGGCCGCGGTGGTTGGCGTGACCGCGATGACCGTGGTGGTTTCCGTGGTGGACGTGACCGCGATGACCGCGGTGGCCGCGGTGGCTGGCGCGACTAGCCCCCACATGACGACACCCCCGTTCCCCGGATCTCCGGGAGAGCGGGGGTGTTCTCGTTTTCAGGGGAAGGTGCACCGTGTCACAGGTGTGTGGTGGGATGGTGTTAAGACAATGCCGGAGGAGAACCTGTGAACCAGTACGATGCGCTCAATGCTCAGCTGCGGTTGATCAGACTGCCCGAGGACCGGGGACTCGCCCAGCGCTGGTTCGTGCGTTTCCTGGCGGCGAATCCCCGCTTCACGGCCCTGCAGGCTGCGGAGATGGCGTCTCAGGTGGGGTCGCGCTGGGGGGTCGACATCATGCGGGAGAGCGCCGACGAGGACTGGATCACCCGGCCGTTGCCGGCCACCCGCGCGGAGTGGGAGTCGGACGGCTACCGCGTCCCGCGTGACGCGCGCCCTCTGCTGGTCACGGGGGATGACGGTCGGCAGGTGGAACTGTTCCTGCTTTTCGACGTCGACCTGGTCCGCGAGGATCTCGTCGGCACCGTCGACCACGAGGTCCACCGGGAGCCGGCGCCCCCGGTGGAGGGCGCGTCCGACCTGGCGGAGTTCGCCCTGCACATGGGCAGGAGGGAGCGGCACGCCTTCAGTCATCTGTGGAAGGTGGGTGTGCACCTGTGCTGGGCGGATGTCCCGGTGGAGGCCCCCGCGCCGGAGCGTGGTCCCCTGGGGTGGATCGAGGCGATGAAGACGGGCCCGTCCTGTCGCCCGACACCCGGGATGCGTGCGGAGGACGCCTGCTACTGCATCATGATCCATCCGGACGCCGAGGGAGTGGAGGTCGTGGGACTCGCCCTGGCGCTCACCGCCCAGCTGCTGCTGGCCTGGACCCAGGGGCGTCGCGCGGGCAAGCAGCTGTGCGGCAACGGCGAGGCGCACGTCTCCGACCTGGAAGTGGGCATCGTGAGCTGGGTGGTGGGGCGTCGTCTCGGGTTCGGCAACCACCACGCCAATGTCTATGCGTTCCGTTTCATCGAGAATCTCTCGGAGTTCCCGGTGCCCGATGACGTGGACTGGGGGTGCATCGTGGAGACGATCGGTGTCATGGAGGATCTCCTCTGCGGCGCGGACAAGCCCGAACTGCAGGTGCTGCCGAAGCCGCGGCCCGCGGTCGATGACGTACCGGGCCTGGTCTCTGACCCGTTCGGTGTGGTGGGCCGTGAACTGGCGATGCGGAAGACCGACACCGACGGCGAGGCCGCGGAGCGGTGGATGCTGGAGTTCGTGGCCTCCAACGGCCGTTTCTCCGTGCCGACGGCGCTGGCACTCGGCTGGCAGCTCTTCCGGCGCTGGGGGTCCACCATCGCGGGGGATGAGTCCCGCTCCAGCTGGGCCGGCACCATGGACATCCGCTCCGTGGAGGAGTGGTCTGTACGGGGGTGGGTCCCGAACCCCCAGGCGGTGCTGCTCGTCGCCCCGGGCACCCACGGGCAGGAGGTCTACTACCTCCTGCGTGACGACGCCCTCGTGGCCAACCGCCTCGCCGCCCTGCAGTCCTCCGCCGACGAGGAGCGCGACCGCACCCTGCCGGTCCGGCTGGCACCGCACGACGCTCCCGCCCTCGAGGAATTTGACGGCCTGGTCACTCCGCGGGAGAAGGAGATGCTGCGGAACCTGTGGCGCGGCGACATGATCCCCGTGATCGTCGACCCCGGGGACAGCGGGACCGAGGCCCCCCTCAACCGTCTCAACCCGCCCTACCGCCTGCCCGTCACGGTGCAGGAGGGCGTCAACCCGATGCACGGCATCATCGAGCACCTCGCCAACTGGGTGCTCGCCTGGGAACTCGGGGTCCTGAACACCGCACCGATCGTCGGCCTGCGTTTCTGGGCGGCCACAGAATGGGAGTCGGCGCTCGTCGCCCACCTGGCGGCACGCCGCCTCGACCTCGACACCGGTGAGCCCTCCCCGCTGGTGGAGCAGGCCCTCTCCCGGAAGGAGACGGTCCCGGGACTCATCCGCTGGGGAGTGGTCTATCACTCGGCCGCCCGGGTGGAGGACCTGCTGCGGGGATTCCCGTCGTAGTTTCTCTGTTCGAACATCCGCGGACCGGTGTCGGGGCGGGGTGATGGACTGGGCGGATGAATCACCATCACGCCCGGAACCTCCCCTGGAATCTCACCACGGTCACTGACGGCCTCCGCCTCATCGCGCATGCCCGTACCCGGAGTGTCGCGGAACGCTGGCTGCTCGACTTCGCCTGCTCCCACACCCGTTTTCCTCTCGACGAGGCGCTGCTCCTCGGCTGGCAGTGGCTCCAGCGCAATGGCCTGGAGACTCTGCTCCGGCACGGTGAGGCACCCTGGATGAAGGACCCGACGCCCGGCACTCTGGAGGAGTGGGCGGCCCGGGGCTGCGTGGTCGACCCCGATGCGATCCCGCTGCTGCTGCCGGGGGAGGACGGGCAGTCGAGGGAGTATCACCTCCTCTATGACACCGTCACCGTCGAT
This sequence comes from Corynebacterium sp., assembly GCF_012838985.1. GTDB lineage: Bacteria > Actinomycetota > Actinomycetes > Mycobacteriales > Mycobacteriaceae > Corynebacterium. The sequence continues at coordinate 3,999 of NZ_DUOE01000033.1, forward strand.
GAGGACACCCCCTGCACCATCACGAACCCGGAGCTGGAGCCGGCGCTGCCGGAGACCCATGACCACCGCCACTTCAGGAAGGTGCTCAGCGAACGCGAGGTGACCATGCTCGCCCACCTGCGGCACTGGGATGTGCGCCTCGACTGGATTGAGTGTGCGGAGAAGAGACCGTCCTGGATCGAGGTGGACCTGGAGACATACTCACCGGAGCGGGACGGGACCCGGGTGCTCATCAACAGCACCCTGGATGACATCGACATCATGACGCTTCTGCTGCGCTACCTCACTGAACTCGCGTCGGCCAGGGTGATGTTCCTCTTCCTGACCCCCGGGGGTGAGCTGAGTGATGTCGTGCCCGCGATCCCTCTGGAGCGTGGTCTCGCGGTGGAGATCGTGCAGCGCCGCCTCCGTGTGGGCAACACCTGGGCGGACACGGACACCCACCGCTATGTCGTCGAGGGCCCCGGCGAGGAACCGACGGTGATCCGGTGGCCGCTGGTCTACGCGATGGCGCAGATGATGGAGGATCTGCTGCTCGGTCACACCGGGGAGACGGAGGAGCCTGCGGAGGTGGATCTCGCCGAGGAGCTCGAGGAATCCGAGGACGTCACCGAGGAGGACCTGTGGGATCGCGTGGATGAATTCATGTGGGACACACCAGTCGACCAGGAGAATGCGGCCGCGTGCTGGCTGCGGGACTTCGTCGTCAGGAATCCGCGTTTCAGTGTCGGGGAGGCACTCACCTTCGGTTACCAGCTGTGGCAACGCTGGGGTGAGGACCTGGCCTTCGACGACGGCTTGCGGTCGCGTGTCCTGGACATTGAGCTGCGCACCGAGGAGGAGTGGGAGAGCCGTGGCCGTGGAGCGCGCGCCGGCGCCCGTCCCCTGTGGACGTATGGGTCGGAGGCGGTGTTCCTGTCGGCCGATGACGTGGAGATCATGGACCTGTCCCGGGCGCTGGAGGCCGACAGTCAGGAGGAGCCGGTGGTCGACCACTATGTGCCGGTCGATGACCACCCGGAGCTGCAGAGCCTGCATGGGCTGGTCAGTGACTACGAGCTGTCACTGCTGGGGAACGTCACACGGCACGGGATCATCCTGACACCGACGGAGTCTGATGACCTCTCCCCGTGGTGCGACGAGGACGGGGTGAAGCATGTTCCGGTGCTGGTGTCCCGGGAGGACAGCATCATGTATGTCGCTCTCACCCGGTTGGTGCGTGCCTTGACGGTGGACCGTCTCTCCGTGGAGGAGGACGAACTGGCGCTGCTCATCGCCGCCTACCGGCTGGGCCTGGAGGAGGAGCCTCTGACGGATGAGGGCGCGGACTTCTTCCTGGCGGACGTGGCGCCGGAGGGTATCCGCTGGGGGCCCGTCTACCGGGCGGCCGCCGACCTGGAGGCGATCCTGCGGGGAACCCCCTGAATCGCCGCAGGCCCCGCCGGAGCGGGGCCTGCCGTATCTGTGGTCTGAGGGTCCTAGACGAACATGAGGACGAACATGACGACCCAGAGCAGGGAGAAGATGCCGCCGAACATGGACAGCTGGGACTTGGTCTTGGCCCACTGGTCCTCGGCGAGGAGGTCGGTCTCCGGGGAGTGGTCGGCCGGGTCGAGCAGGCCGAGGGAGCCCATCATCTTCTTCTGACGCGGGATGATGAGCAGAAGGAGGATGATCCAGGCGATGACGGCGAGGCCGATCGCGGCGTGGAACTGCCCCTGCTTCCAGTAGGCGCCGTCGGTCATCATGATGGCCACACCGAGGAGCGGCACGATGGCGGCGAGCATGCCGTAGGTGCTGGTGAGCTTGTGCAGGATCGTGGCGGTGCCGGCCGCGCGGGTGTCTCCGGCCTTGGCCTTGAGGGCCTGGGTGTGGAAGCTGGAGACGGCGACGGTGACGGGGCCGAGGAAGAGCACGGCGGCCAGGATGTGCAGGGCAATGAGAATCGTGGTCATGCTTGTGAGCAGGCCTTTCGGGGGTTAGGTCGGGATCGACCGGTCAAAGATCCACGGACCACCCTAACCAGTGGCGCGTGACCCCGTCCATTCGGCAGGCCCGCGTCATGGCGGTGATGTCGGTGGCCGGGAGGGGGAGCTCATAGGTGGCGGCGACCACCGCCAGACGGCGTGCGTACCAGCACCGTGCACGCCGGTCGGCCGGCTGCCAGGAGGCGGGCAGCAGGTCGGATTTCCGCTGGTTCGCGGCCCGGGAGGTGACCACCAGGTTGAGCGGGTCGTTGGCGAAGGCACGTCTCTTCCTGTCACTCCAGCGGTGGGCACCCAGGTCCCAGGCAGCGGACAGCGGCAGGAGGTGGTCGATCTCGACTCCCTCGCGGAGATCCAGCTCCTCACCGGTGAAGGGGTCCCGTGCGAGCCCGGCGGTGACGCGGCAGTCCCGGAGGGTGGCGCCGGCGTCGAGGAGCATCGCCTCACGGACGGTGCAGCCGTCGGCGCGGGCCCATCCGGGGCCGAATGCCGAGCGTTCGTATCCCAGGACGCGGGGACGCTGCGGCAGTTCGGTGACGTGGGGGAGGACGGTCGCGAGGTCGGGGAGCCCGGGTTCGGTGAGCGGGGGACGGGGGAGGGAGCCAGCTGCGGCGAGCAGCGTCGCCAGGGACAGCAGGAGCAGATATATACGGAAGGGCCTCACACCGGTATTGGACTGGTGTGAGGCCCGGAAGGTTCCCGTGGGGGGTCTCAACCTGTCGGATCTGTGCCGGAGACACCCCCTTCAGAGGCGGTTCCCGCGGACATGTTCGACAGGTTGAGACAGCGGCGGCGGGCTACTCCTTCTTCACCTGCGCGGCGGCGGCCTCGATGTCGATGTCCGAGTCCTCCTGGAACACGGTGTTGAGCTTCGCGGCCTGCTCGAACTCACGCTGGACCTGCGCCGGCGGCGGGGAGGTGACCAGGGAGACGACGATCAGGACGATGGTGGCGGCGATGAAGCCCGGGACTATCTCGTAGATGATGTCGCCGTAGAAGTTGCCCCAGACGAACACCACGACGGCACCGGTGATCATGCCGGCCAGTGCACCGGCGGTGTTGAGACGCTTCCAGTACATGGAGGCCAGCATGAGCGGACCGAAGGCGGCGCCGAAGCCGGCCCAGGCGAAGCCGACGAGTCCGAGGATGGTGTCGGAGGGGTTGATGGCCAGGACCGCGCCGATGATGGCGACGACCACGACGGCGGTACGGGAGAGGTTGATGAGCACGCCCTCGCTGGGCAGGCGCTTGGCGATGATCTTGTACAGGTCCTCGATGAGAGAGGAGGAGACGACGAGCAGCTGCGAGGACATGGTGGACATGATGGCGGCCAGCACGGCGGTGAGGACCAGGCCCGCGATGAGCGGGTGGAAGAGGATGCGGCCCATGTCGAGGAAGATCGTCTCGAAGGCGAAGCTGTCGGTGACGGCGATGTCCGGGTTCTGGGAGAAGAAGACGGTGCCGATCATGGCGGTGAAGGTGGCGCCGATGATGCACAGCAGCATCCAGCCGATGCCGATCCAGCGGCCGGTCTTGGCCTGGGCGGGGGAGGACAGCGCCATGAAGCGGACGACGATGTGGGGCTGGCCGAAGTAGCCCAGGCCCCAGGCGAGGTTGCCGATGATGGCGGCGGCGGAGACGCCGGCGATCATGTTGAAGTAGGTCGGGTTGCCCACGCCGTCGGTGTAGGGGCCGTAGTCGTTGGAGGCGGCCCAGGTCCAGATGTCGGACGGGTTGTCCAGGGCGATGAGCGCCATGACGGGGACGATGATGAGCGAGACGAACATGATCATGCCCTGGACGGCGTCGGTGTAGGACACGGCCAGGAAGCCGCCGATGAAGGTGTAGGCGACGGTGACGGCCGCGACGATGAGCATGCCGTTGAGGTACTCGCCGCCGAAGGTGGCCTCGAAGTAGCGGCCGCCGGAGACCATGCCGGAGGACACGTAGAAGGTGAAGAAGAAGATGATGATGAGCGAGGCGACGATGCGCAGGGCACGGGACTTGTCGTGCACGCGGTTCTCGAAGAAGCTCGGCAGGGTGATCGAGTTGTTGGCGATCTCGGAGTAGGCGCGCAGGCGGGGTGCGACCCACATCCAGTTGGCCCAGGCGCCGACGAGCAGTCCGACGGCGATCCACAGTTCACTCATGCCGGTGACGAACAGTGCGCCGGGCAGTCCCATGAGGAGCCAGCCGGACATGTCGGAGGCTCCGGCGGACATCGCCGCCACGAAGGGGTTGAGTTTACGGTCCGCGAGGACGTAGTCGTCGTATTTGTCTGTCTTGGTAAAGCTCCAGTAGCCGATCGCCAACATCAGAGCCATGTACAGGATGATGGCGATGATGAACCACGTTGTCTCGGTCATCGTCGTTCCTTTCCATTTTGTGGGATGCATCGAACGTAACGAGGCCGGGAGGGTGTTCCCAACCGCATGGGCACCAGAATACTGTGACCTAGATCATATTATTGGAATGTGCATGGAATGACCTGCGTGGAGCCTGTCTCTAACAAAACCGTAACGATCGCCCTATGGGTGGTAGAAAGGTCTTTATGCCTTCTTTCCTCCTGCACGGTCTGTGGATGCCTTCCGGGCTGCACCTGTGGATCGAACAGGTGGAGGGCCACCGCGTCGTCCTGCCGTCCTCCGTGCCCCCGGAACTGTTCCCTCCGGCGGCCCGTTCGCTTCTCGACGACCGCTCGTACCGCCACCGCCTCCAGGTCGAGCTGCGCACCCCGCGAGGCCGGAAGGTGGAGCTGCGGATCCCCACCTCCGCCTACGCCCCCGAGCACGCCGTCAGTGTGCTCAGCCAGCTCTCCTTCCTGCTCCATCCCGGGGCGGCGGCGACGAAGGCGCAGCGTGCGGCCATCGCCCCGGACCTCATGTGGCTCATCCAGATGAACGCCGGGCTCACCCGTTTCGTGCAGGCCGGCCGCGTGGTGCCCAAGCTGGTCTTCGAGGACGGTCAGTGGTGGCCGCACTGGCAGCTGGCCTCCGGGCTGGGGGAGCGGGGCTGGCTGGCGGAGATGATCGCCGCCGCGCCGGGCATCCTCACAGCCAACAACAAGGCGATCGAGGAGATCGCCGACCACCTCGTCCACTGGATCGCGGCGGACCTGCTGGAGGACCTGGCGACGAGCACCCGCCCGTACCCCTGGCACGATTTCGCGGACTCTCTGATGAACTCCACCCCGCTGCGCCGCGGCGGGCCGGGGCTGCTGCGGGCGATGAACGACTGGAAGGACTCGATCACGGCGATCGACCTCCAGATGGTGTTCATCGTCGAGGAGCCCCCGCGGGAGGACGAGCTCTCCGAGACCGTCGGCGACCCGGAGGACGCGACCTGGCCGGTCCGGGTGCAGGTGCGCTCGGGGACGGATGCGCCGGTGCCGATCCGGGCGGAGGAGCTGGACCGGTCGAGCGTCGAGAAGCTCCGTCTCGCGCAGCGTCGCGCCATCAACATCGCCGACCACCTGGACCCCGCCCTGCGGACCCGCGGGCCGGAACGGCACGAGGAACGCAACGGCGACTGGGACGTGTACCTGTCCACCGCGGAGATCGTCGACTTCATCGCCGTCGCCGTGCCCCGGCTGCAGGCGGCGGGCTTCACCGTCATGCTGCCCAAGGCGTGGTCAGCCTATGAGACGAAGGCGCGCCTGGAGACACGGGAGGTCACCGACACCGCCGTCGGCGCCACCCAGAAGCACTTCGGCCTGGACAAGCTCGTCGAGTACAACTGGCGGCTGTCCGTCGGCGACGTCGAGCTGACGGACGAGGAGATGGACCAGCTCGTCCGCTCCAAGTCGGGCCTGATCAAGCTGCGCGGCGAGTGGGTCATGGCGGACCAGTCGGCGCTGAACAAGATCACCACCTACATGGAGGAGCTCGCCGAGACGTCCCGGAAGCGGCGTCGCAAGGAGCTGGAGAAGGCCGCCGCCCTGGCGGAACGGGCCCGCACGCTCGAGCAGCCGGGCTGGGAGGCGCTCGTCGCCGACGTGGAACGCCGCCGCGAGGAGTTCAACGCGGAGCACGCCGGCCACGACGGCTTCGGCGAGGTGAGCATCGCGGAGCTGCGGCAGCTGGCCCTGGAGTCCATGGTCGAGGACCCGGTCGAGTTCACCGGTTCCACCTGGCACACGGCGCTGCTCGGCGGCCCGGGCGCGCTGACCACGCAGGCCCCGGAACGCATCGCGCTCCCCGACACCGTCGACGCGGAACTGCGCGAGTACCAGCGGCGCGGCGTCGACTGGCTGTACTGGATGTCCCGCAACAACCTCGGCGCGGTGCTCGCCGACGACATGGGCCTGGGCAAGACGCTCCAGCTGCTCTCCCTGCTGGCCATCGAGATCGACCGCGGGGAGGCGGCCGGGCCCACCCTGGTCGTCGCGCCGACGTCGGTGGTGGGCAACTGGGCGAAGGAGGCCGCCCGCTTCGTGCCCTCCCTGCGGGTCATGGTCCACCACGGGCCGGACCGCTACCACGGTGAGGAGCTGACCGAGCGGGTGGCGGAGTCGGACCTGGTCATCACGAGCTACGGCGTGGTGGGGCGCGATTTCGCCGAGATGGGCGAGCAGCCCTGGGACCGCGTCGTCCTCGATGAGGCGCAGGCGATCAAGAACTCCACCACCCGCGCCTCCCGGGCGGTGCGCTCCCTGCCGAGCCGCCACCGCGTCGCGCTGACCGGCACACCGGTGGAGAACCGTCTGTCTGAGATGCGGTCCATCCTCGATTTCTGCAACCCGGGCGTGCTCGGCTCCGCGAGCTTCTTCCGCAACCACTTCGCCAAGGCCATCGAGCGGGAGCACGACGAGCAGATGACCGAGCGTCTCCGCCTGCTCACCGCCCCGTTCATCCTGCGGCGCCTCAAGACGGACCCCGCGATCATCGACGACCTGCCGGAGAAGAACGAGGAGATCATCACCGTCGAGATGTCCACCGAGCAGGCGGCCCTGTACACGGCGCTCGTCGAGGACGTGCAGGCCCGCCTCGAGCAGCGGCAGGGCATGGCCCGTCGCGGCCTTGTGCTGGCGACCATCACGCGCATCAAGCAGATCTGCAACCACCCCGCGCAGTACCTCGGCGACGGCTCGCCCGTCACCGTCCGTGGCCGCCACCGCTCCGGCAAGGTCGAGGAGCTCATGAGGCTTCTCGACGAGGCCATCGAGACCGACCAGCGCATGCTCATCTTCACCCAGTACAAGGCCTTCGGCGACATCCTCGCCCCGTACCTCTCCGAGCGGCTGGGCGAGGTGGTGCCCTTCCTCCACGGCGGAGTGACCAAGACGAGGCGTGACCAGATGGTCGCCGAGTTCCAGGCGGAGGACGGGCCGCGGGCCATGCTCCTCTCCCTCAAGGCCGGTGGCACGGGCCTCAACCTCACCGCCGCCAGCATGGTCGTGCACATGGACCGCTGGTGGAACCCGGCCGTGGAGAACCAGGCCACCGACCGTGCCTTCCGCATCGGCCAGCAGCGTGACGTGGCGGTGTACAAGATGATCACCGCCGGTACGCTGGAGGAATCCATCCAGGACATCCTCGACGGCAAGACCGAGCTCGCCGGAGCCGTCATCGGCGAGGGGGAGGGCTGGATCACGGAGCTCGGCCCGGAGCAGCTGGCCCAGCTCATGAGTTACCGCGGGAGGGACGCCTAGATGGCCACACCGAAGGACGACAACGTCATCTACGCCAACTTCGGGCGCCGGGTGCGGGTGGACACCCCCGAGCAGACCCACGACCAGCGCGTCGAACGCCGTCCCGCCCTGGCTCCGGCGGCGGAGCTGCTGCTCGAGGTCGCCACCTCGCGCGCCGACCGCGGACGCATGACCCGGGGCCGGGACTACGCCCGCGCGGGGCACGTCATCAGCCTGGACCTGCGCAACGGCAGCGCCCACGCGCAGGTCGCCGGTTCCCAGAACGAGCCGTTCACCGTGCTCATCCAGCTGCCCTACCGCTCCACCGACGACCTCGCCGCCGTCGCCGCCGAGCTGGCGCGCACCCCCAACGGCATGCAGGGCGCCCGTCGCGGGGAGATCACCCCGACGGTCCTGGGCACCCTCCTGGCGGAGGACGTCAACGACATCCGCGTGCGCTGCGACTGCCCCGACCCGTACGCGATCTGCAAGCACGCGGTGGCGGTGCTGGAGAAGCTGGCCGCCAAGGTCGACGCCGATCCGCTGGCCCTGTTCACCCTCCGCGGCATGGACCTGACCTCCCTGGAGCAGGCCGTGATGGCGCAGGCCAGGGACGTGTCCCGGGAGGCGGAGGAGAACCCCGAGCTGTTCTGGTCCGGGCGGGAGCTGCCGGCCCTGCCGGAGCCGCGCACGGCCCCCGCGCTCGACGACTCCGACCTCGATCTCCTGCACAAGGCGATGCGCGCGATCTCGTACACGAACGTCGATCAGCTGCGCGCGGTCTCGGACATCGAAGACCTGTACGACCACTTGTGTCGGGGTGGCGTGCTAGACAGTGAGTCATGACCTCGGCTCCCCATTCCGTCACCTTCCTCCACACCTCTGACCTGCAGCTCGGTATGTCGCGCTGGTTCCTGGAGGGGGAGGCGCAGGCGCGTTTCGACGCTGCCCGCCTCGCCACCCTCCACCGCCTCGGCGAGGTCGCGCTCGAACATGGCGCGGCCTTCATCGTCATCGCCGGCGACGTCTTCGACTCGAACTCCCTATCCGCGCAGACGATGGGCCGCGCGCTCGAGGCGCTGCGTGCCCTGCCGGTGCCGGTCCACCTGCTGCCCGGCAACCATGATCCGCTGGTCGCGGACTCGGTGTTCCGCCTCATCGACGTCGACGGGGTCCACCTCCTCGGTGACTCGGAGGTGGTGGAGGTCGCGCCGGGCGTGGAGCTGGTGGGGGCGCCGCTGCTGGCGCGGACCGCCGCCACCGACCTGGTCCGCCGGGCCCTGGAGGGGCTTGAGCCGACCGACGCCCTGCGCATCATGGTGGGGCACGGGCAGGCTGAGGCGCGGACGAATGAGGCCCGCCCCGACCTCATCGACCTCGCCTACGTCGAGTCCCGTCTGGCGGACGGCACCATCGACTACCTCGCCCTCGGCGACACCCACTCCGCGCAGCCCGTGGGCACGAGTGGACGGGTGTGGTTCTCCGGGTCCCCCGAGGTGACGGACTTCCGGGACCACGCCACCGTCGGTGGCGGGGAGACCAACTCGGGTAAGGCGCTGGTGGTCACCGTGAGCAAGGGGGCGGCTGAGGTGACGGAGGTGCCCGTCGGCGAGTGGACCTTCGAGGCCGTCGACCGGGAGCTCATGGGCGAGGAGGATGTCGCAGAGTTCCTCGCCGCCCTCGACGCCTACCCGCACAAGGACCGCACCGCCATCAAGTACGGCCTGCGCGGCACCCTCACGATGACCGCCACCCGGCTCCTCGAGGAGGGGCTGGAGGCCCGCCGTCCCGTGTTCGCGGCGCTCCACGAGCGGGAACGCCTCACCGACCTGCACCTGGAACCCGGCCCCGAGGAACTGGCGTCACTGGGGGTGACCGGCTTCGCCGCCGGAGCGCTGCGTGAGCTTGTCGACGCCGCCGGTGACGACCCCACCGCCCGCGACGCCGTCAACCTCTTCTTCCGCCTGGCCAAGGAGGACTAGTCCATGCGTATCCACTCCCTGACCCTGGAGAACTTCCGCGGTGTCGAGAAGCTCGAACTGCGTGACCTGCCGGAGACCGGCGTCATCGTCATCCACGGTGACAACGAGCAGGGCAAGTCGACCATCCTCGACGCCCTCGACGGGGTGCTCAACGAGCGGCACACCGCGAAGAAGCGGGAGGTCAAGGCCTGGCAGCCGGCGGGCCGCGACGACTCACCGACCGTGACGCTGCACGCCACGGTCGGCCCGGTGACCTTCACCATCCGCAAGAACTGGCTCCGCGCGCCCAAGGCGGAGCTGCACATCACCGCCCCGCGGCGGGACAACTACACCGGTCGCGAGGCCGAGGACAAGCTCGACGAGATCCTCTCCCGCCACATGGACCGCACCCTGCTGGAGACCCTCTTCCTGCGGCAGGACGACCTCGGGGACGGGATCTCCGCCGTCGGCATCTCCTCGGTGACGAAGGCCCTCGACGGTGTGGACGACAGCGACGCCTCGGGCACGGAGGACACGGCGCTGAGCGCGGCCGTGGAGAAGGAGTATGAACGCTACTTCACCGCCCGCGGGCAGGAGAGCCGTGAACTGAAGGAGGCCCGCGCCACCTTCGAGCGTGCGGAGGCCGACCACGAGGCCGCCGCCGCCGAGAACGCCGAGCTGGCGGGGCACGTCGACCGTTTCGACCGGGTGAGTGAACGGCAGGCGCAGGCCCTGGCGGACCTGCCGGGTGCGGAAACCGAGGAGCAGGAGCTCGCGGAGCGTGCCCGCCTC
>NZ_DUOE01000207.1 GCF_012838985.1 Corynebacterium sp.
ACCGGGCCCGCCGTGCCCTGGTCCCCGCCACCCCGCTGCGCCCGCACGTCCACGCCCCGGAGCAGCTGACCCTGCGGCGCGAGGGCGAGGTGGTCACCATCGCCGCCCGCGGACACGAACCGCGCAGCATCCTCGCCCTGCTCGTCGCGAAGGCGTGGAAGCTCAGCGCCGTGCGCATCGTCGGGGAGCACGCGGAGTTCGACGCCCGGCCGACCGTCGAGAAGCTCGACGACCTCGACACCGCCGCCTTCATCCAGGCGTACAAGTCCGGCGTGCACACCACCCTGCCGGTCCCACCTCCCGCGCCGACGTGGGTGTCGTGGCACGGGCAGGTCCTGGAGGTCCGCACCGTCGTGCGCGTCGGGGCGCTCGCCGCGCTGCTGGGTGTCCTGCCGGAGTTCGAGTGGCTCTCGCTCACCACGCCGGGGGCCACGATGATCGTCCAGGTGGCACTCCCGGGAGTCGTCGACCGCCGTAAGGTGGACAGGGATGTGACCCGCGTGCTCGGGAACGGTTAGCATGGGGGAGTTCATGTGTCGATCGCGTAGGAGAGTGTCCCTGTGTTCGAATCTCTTTCAGACCGCCTGACCGGTGCCCTCACCGGGCTCCGCGGCAAGGGCAAACTGACCGAGGCGGACATCAACGCCACCGCCCGCGAAATCCGCCTCGCGCTGCTGGAGGCGGATGTCTCCCTGCCCGTCGTGCGCGGATTCATCAAGCGCATCAAGGAGCGTGCGGCCGGCGTCGAGGTCTCCGAGGCGCTCAACCCTGCGCAGCAGGTGGTCAAGATCGTCAACGAGGAGCTCGTCGAGATCCTCGGCGGCGAGACCCGCCGCATGACCCTGGCCAAGACCCCGCCGACGGTCATCATGCTCGCCGGCCTCCAGGGTGCCGGTAAGACCACCCTCGCCGGAAAGCTGGCGAAGCACCTGTCCAAGCAGGGCCACACCCCGATGCTCGTGGCCTGTGACCTGCAGCGACCGGGCGCGGTCCAGCAGCTGCAGATCGTCGGTGAGCGCGCCGGAGTGCCCACCTTCGCCCCCGACCCGGGCACCTCCATCGACTCCCACGACCACGACATGGGCACCTCCCACGGTGACCCGGTGGACGTCGCCAAGCGCGGCATCGAGGAGGCCCGCCGCCTCCAGCACGACATCGTCATCGTCGACACCGCCGGCCGCCTCGGCATCGACGAGACCCTGATGACCCAGGCCCGCAACATCCGCGACGCCGTCAACCCCGACGAGGTCCTCTTCGTCATCGACGCCATGATCGGCCAGGACGCGGTCAACACCGCCCAGGCCTTCCGCGACGGTGTCGACTTCACCGGTGTCGTCCTGACCAAGCTCGACGGCGACGCCCGTGGTGGTGCCGCCCTGTCGATCCGTGAGGTCACCGGCAAGCCCATCATGTTCGCCTCCACCGGTGAGAAGCTCGAGGACTTCGACGTCTTCCACCCGGAGCGCATGGCCAGCCGCATCCTCGGCATGGGCGACATCCTCAGCCTCATCGAGCAGGCCGAGCAGGTCCTCGACCAGAAGAAGGCCGAGGAGACCGCCGCCAAGCTGGGCACCGGCGAGCTCACCCTCGAGGACTTCCTCGACCAGATGCTCATGATCCGCCGGATGGGACCGCTGGGCAACATCCTCAAGATGCTGCCCGGTGGCAAGCAGATGAACCAGATGGCCGACATGGTCGACGAGAAGCAGCTCGACCGCATCCAGGCCATCATCCGCGGCATGACCCCCGCCGAGCGCGAGGACCCGAAGATCCTCAACGCCTCCCGCCGCAAGCGCATCGCCGCCGGCTCCGGCGTCACCGTCACCGAGGTCAACCAGCTCGTCGACCGCTTCTTCGAGGCGAAGAAGATGATGGGCAAGATGGCCGGCCAGTTCGGCATGCCGGGCGGCGGCATGAACCGCTCCGCCACCAAGAAGCGTCCCAAGGGCCGCAAGGGCAAGGGCGGCAGGCGTCGTCCGATGCGTCAGCCTGGTGGCATGCCGGGCGGCGGCATGCCGGGGATGCCCGACATGGCGCAGCTCCAGCAGCTGCAGAAGCAGATGGAGGCCGGCGGCGGGATGCCGGGCATGCCGGGTATGCCCAAGCTCCCGGGCATGCCGAAGATGCCGAAGGGCATGGAGGGCATCGACCTGGACAACCTCGACTTCGGACAGGGTAAGAAGTAGCGATTTCCTCCGCGTGCGGTGACCCGGTATAGTTTTCCGGGTTACTGCGTAACACCGTCACCGACCACGGTCGGCCGGTCAGTCACACGCAGTGAAATCCAAGGGTTGAACCGGCCCGCCGACAGGAGGCGGGTGTCTGAACTGCCCAGTGACTCACGAGGAGCCCCACATGGCTGTCAAGATCAAGCTGCAGCGTATCGGTAAGATCCGCACCCCGCACTACCGCGTCATCATCGCTGACGCCCGCACCCGCCGCGACGGCAAGGTCATCGAGAACATCGGCATCTACGAGCCGAAGCAGGAGCCGTCCGTCATCAAGATCGACTCCGAGCGTGCACAGTACTGGCTGTCCGTCGGCGCCCAGCCGACCGAGCCGGTGCTGGCTCTGCTGAAGGTCACCGGTGACTGGCAGAAGTACAAGGGCATCGAGGGCGCCGAGGGCACCCTGAAGGTGGCCGAGGAGAAGCCGTCCAAGCTGGACCTGTTCAACCAGGCTCTGGCTGAGGCCAACGAGGGCCCGACCGCTGAGGCCATCACCGAGAAGAAGCGCAAGGCCAAGGAAGAGGCCGAGGCCAAGGCTGCTGCTGAGAAGGAGGCCGCCGAGAAGGCTGCCGCCGAGGAGGCCGCCAAGGCTGAGGCAGAGGCTGCCGAGGAGGCTCCGGCTGAGGAGGCCACCGAGGAGTCCGCAGAGTAGTTCTGCGTCCCCGCACCTGTGATCAACCCCGCTCTCGAGCGGGGTTGTTCTGATTCAACGGGGGTGAGCGCCCTCAGAGGCCGAAGGCCCGGGGCAGGAGGTCGGCGAAGTCGACCTGGTGGTCGTCGACAAGCACCCGGCGGCAGCCGAACTCGGCGAGGACCTGGCGGCAGGCTCCGCAGGGCCAGCAGGGACCGGACGGCCCGGCGACGGCCACGGTGTCGATCTCCCGGAACCCGGCCGCGACCATCGCCATGACGGCGCCCCGTTCGGCGCAGAGGGTGGAGCCGTAGGCGGCGTTCTCGACGTTGCAGCCGGTGAAGATCTCCCCGGTGGTGGTGAGCACGGCGGCACCCACGGGGAAGTTGCTGTAGGGGGCGTAGGCGTGGGTGGCGGCGCGGCGGGCGGCTTCAAGCAGCACGGGGACTCCCTAGGATCGGGGGCATGGACATGATCGACATTATCCGCACCAAACGCGACGGTGCGGCCCTGAGCACCGCGCAGATCGACTGGGTCATCGACGCCTACACGCATGAGCGCGTGGCCGAGGAGCAGATGGCGGCCCTCGCGATGGCGATCTTCCTGCGGGGGATGGAGCGGCGGGAGATCGTCGACTGGACGAACGCGATGATCGACTCCGGTACGCGGATGCGGTGGGAGGGCAGTGTCGACAAGCATTCGACGGGTGGGGTGGGGGACAAGATCACCCTGCCGCTGGGGCCGCTCGTCGCGGCGCACGGGGTGTTCGTGCCGCAGCTGTCGGGGCGGGGGCTGGGGCACACGGGCGGGACGCTCGACAAACTGGAGGCGATCCCCGGGTGGCGCGCGGAACTGAGCGAGGCGGAGATGAGGGCCGCACCCGGTGGTTTCGTCGCGGCGGCCTCCGCGGATCTCGCGCCGGCGGACCGGAAACTCTACGCGCTGCGTGACGTCACGGGCACGGTCGACTCGATCCCGCTCATCGCCAGCTCGATCATGAGCAAGAAGATCGCCGAGGGCACCGACGCCCTGGTCCTCGACGTCAAGGTGGGGTCGGGGGCGTTCATGAAGGAGCTTGCCGACGCCCGCGAACTCGCCCGCACCATGGTCGAGCTGGGGGAGGACGCGGGAGTGCGCAGTTGCGCACTGCTCACGGACATGTCGACGCCGCTGGGACGCACCGTCGGCAATGCGCTGGAGGTGTGGGAGTCCGTGGAGGTGCTCGCGGGCGGAGGACCGGAGGACGTCGTGGAGCTGACCCTGGCGCTGGCCCGGGAGATGCTCGCTCTGGCGGGCATCGACGCCGACCCCGCCGACGCCCTGCGGGACGGCCGCGCGATGGACACCTGGCGGGCGATGATCACCGCGCAGGGCGGCGACCCGGACGCCCCGTTGCCGGTAGCCCGGCACACCCACGACGTCGTGGCGGAGAGGGACGGGTACGTCACCGGGCTCGACGCGCTGGAGGTCGGGGTGGCCAGCTGGCGGCTCGGCGCGGGACGCTCCCGGAAGGAGGATCCGGTGCAGGCGGGGGCGGGCGTCGAGATCCACGCGCCGCAGGGGACACAGGTCAGGCGCGGGCAGCGGCTGCTCACCCTCCACACCGACACCCCGGAGCGATTCGACCGTGCCCTGGAGGTGCTCGCCCCGGTCATCGGGGACACCCCGCCCACCCCGCGCACGCTCATCCACGGGAGAATCGGCTAGAACTGGAGGTATGAAGCGCAGCGAACTGGCCCAGTACATCGACCACACCCTGCTCACGCCGGAGGCCACGGCCACCGACATCGAGTGGCTCATCGAGGACGCCGTCGACCTCGGCGTGTACTCCGTGTGTGTCTCCCCCTCCCGCCTCCCCGTGTTCACCCCGGACACCCTCAAGGTGGCCACCGTGTGCGGTTTCCCCTCCGGCGCCCACCACAGCCAGATCAAGGCCGCCGAGGCCGCCCTGGCCGTGTCCACCGGTGCCGATGAGGTGGACATGGTGATCAACCTGACGTTCGCCATGGAGCACGAGTTCGAGGCCGTGGAGTCCGACATCCGCGCCGTGCGGGACGCGATCCCGAACACGGTGCTCAAGGTCATCCTCGAGACGGCCGTGCTCTCCGACGAGCAGATCGTCCGCTGCTGCATCGCGGCGGAGCGGGCGGGCGCGGACTTCGTGAAGACCTCCACTGGTTTCCACCCCGCCGGCGGCGCCACCATCCACGCCGTGGAGCTCATGCACGCCACCGTCGGCGGCTTCCTGGGCATCAAGGCCTCCGGTGGCATCCGTGACACGGAGACGGCCCTGGCCATGATCGAGGCCGGTGCCACCCGCCTGGGATGCTCCGCCACGGCGGCCGTGCTGGAAGGCCTGTGACCCCTGAGGAGTGGGCCGCGCACGACCCG
The DNA here is from genome assembly GCF_012838985.1 of Corynebacterium sp. GTDB lineage: Bacteria > Actinomycetota > Actinomycetes > Mycobacteriales > Mycobacteriaceae > Corynebacterium. The sequence goes on from NZ_DUOE01000207.1 coordinate 5,251, forward strand.
GACCCGGTGACCCGGGCGGAGGTCCGGCGCTGGCTGGAGACCGGTTCGCCCCTGCTCGAGTCGCGTTTCGACGGTCCCCTGACCTTCGGCACCGCCGGCCTGCGCGGGCCGATCGGGGCGGGGGAGACCGCGATGAACGTCGCCACCGTCACCCGCGCCACCGCTGGGCTGGCCGCCTGGCTGGGGCCGGGGACGACGGTGGTCGTGGGTTGCGACGCCCGCCACGGTTCAGCGTCCTTCGCCGAGGCGACCGCGGAGGTGCTCTCCGCCGCCGGGATCACGGTCCTGGCCCTGCCGCCGCAGCTGCCGACTCCAGTGACGGCGTTCGCGGTGCGACACCTGGGCGCCGACGCCGGCGTCATGATCACCGCCTCCCACAACCCGGCCACCGACAACGGCTACAAGGTCTACGACGCCAGCGGCTCGCAGATCATCCCGCCCACCGACGCGGAGATCGCCGCGGCCATCGACGCCGCACCCTGGGCCGACGAGGTACCCCGGTCGCGGGAGAACATCACCGGGGTCGATGTGCTCGAGGAGTACCTCAGCCGCGCGGTCTCGCCTGTCGACGCCCCCTCCTCCCAGCCGACCATCGTCACCACGGCGATGCACGGCGTCGGCGGGGCGGTGCTGGCCGAGGCACTGCGCCGCGCCGGGTTCACCGACGTGCACCCGGTGACCGCGCAGGAGCACCCGGACCCGGACTTCCCGACCGTCGCCTTCCCCAACCCGGAGGAGTCCGGCGCCCTCGACCTGGCCTTCGCCCGTGCCGAGCAGGTGGGGGCGGATCTCATCCTGGCGCTCGACCCGGACGCCGACCGCTGCGCCGTGGCGGTGCCGGGCAGGCAGTTCACCGGTGATGAGGTCGGGGCGCTGCTCGGCTGGGACACCGCTTCCCGCGCCTCGCGTGGCACCCTGGCCTGCTCCGACGTCTCCTCCCGCCTGCTGCGGAAGATCGCCGCGCACCACGGCCTCGGCTTCGCGGAGACCCCCACCGGCTTCAAGTGGATCGCCCGAGTCCCGGACCTCATCTACGGCTACGAGGAGGCCCTCGGCTACTGCGTCGACCCGCAGGCGGTGGGGGACAAGGACGGTGTCACGGCGTGCCTGAGGGTGGCGGAGCTGGCGTCGCGAAGCGATCTGGCGGCCCTGCTCCATGACCTCGGCGAACGTTTCGGCCACCACCTGACCACGCAGGTGGCGGTGCGGGTGGAAAAACCGAGCGGGCAGATGCAGGTCCGGGAGATCGGCCCGGACCGCATCATCGTGCGGCCCTCGGGCACGGAACCGAAGATCAAGTACTACTTCGAGGCCGTCGCCCCCACCCGCGCCGAGGCGCAGCGGCGGCTCACAGAGCTGACAGCGGAAGCGCCAGCTCCATCATCCGGGTGAAGGCGGTCTCCCGCTCGGCGGCCGAGGTCGCCTGACCCGTGACGATGTTGTCGGAGACGGTGAACAACCCGAGTGCGTCGACACCCGCGTCAGCGGCGACGGCGTAGAGACCGGCGGACTCCATCTCCACGCCGAGCACACCCATCGACGCCCACCGGGAGATGGCGGTCGCGTCCGCGTTGTAGAAGATGTCGGAGGACAGGATGTTGCCCACGTGCACGTCCACACCCTGCCGCTGCGCCTCATCGGTGAGCGCCTTCAGCAGCGTCCACGACGCGATCGGTGCGAAGGTGCCCGGCAGGTGGTACTGCGCCAGGAAACGGGAGTCCGTGCAGGCGCCCTGAGCGACGATGATCTCGTAGAGGTCCAGGTCCTCCTGCATCGCGCCGCAGGAACCGACGCGGATGAGACGCTGCGCCCCGTAGACGTGGATGAGCTCATGCGCGTACAACGAGATCGACGGGATACCCATGCCCGACCCCATCACCGACACCTCGTGCCCCTGCCACGTACCGGTGAAGCCCAGCATGTTGCGCACGGCGTTGAACTGGACGACGTCCTCGAGGTAGGTCTCCGCGATGAACTTCGCACGCAGCGGGTCACCCGGCAGGAGGACCGTCCGAGCGATGGGCGCGCCCTGCGGGTTGATGTGCGGGGTGTCCGGCATCTCAGGCATCTCAGGCATGGCGCTCTCCCGTCAGCATGCTCAGCAGCAGA
>NZ_DUOE01000208.1 GCF_012838985.1 Corynebacterium sp.
CAGCCCGTGTACCGGCGGGCCGGCGGCGTGGCCCGGATGAAGACCCTCTTCGAGCAGATCCGGGAGGAGAATCCGCACACGGTCATCGTCGACAACGGCGACTGCTTCCAGGGCAGCGGCTGGGTGCAGCTCACCCGGGGTGAGGCGGTGGTCCCGGCGATGAACGCGCTGGACTACGACGTACTCATGCCGGGTAACTGGGAGGTGGTGTTCGGCAAGGAACGGCTGCTGGAGATCGCCGGGGAGTACACCGCGCCGATGGTGTGCACGAACATGCACCACGCGGATGAGTCGGGGAATCCGGTGGGCAACGACGTGATCGGCAACCATCTCTTCGCTCCCTTCCACGTGCTGGAACGCGGTGGCGTGAAGATCGGTGTGCTGGCGTACAACGATCCGGCGCTCACCCGTCGGCAGGCACCCGCCTACAGCCGCGGCATCGCCCTGACGAAGCCGGCCCAGAGCATGGCCCACTGGGTGCGCCACCTGCGCGAGACCGAGGACTGCGCCGTGGTGCTCGTCATGGGCCACCTCGGCATGGCGCCGCAGGTGGCGCTGGCCGACGAGGACTTCGCGGAGGGCGTCGACTACATCCTCGGCGGCGACACCCACGAACGCATCCGCCACCCGCTGCAGGGCAGGCACGCCCGCGTCACCGAACCGGGAGCCTTCGGCTCCTTCGTCGGCAGGCTCGACATCGAGGTCTCCGCCACGGGGGTCCGCGAGGTGGACTATGAGCTTCTCGACGTCCACGAGCACCTCCCCGAAGACCCCCACCTCCGGGAGCTGGTGGATTCCCTCCGCGCCGCCCACCCGGAGCTGGAGGAGACGATCGGCACGACGTCCTCGGTGCTCCAGCGCTACTACGTGCTGGAGACGCCGATGGACAACCTGGTCACCGACGCGCTGTTCGCGAAGGCCTCCGCCACCCTTGCCGAACGTGGCGGGACCCTCGACATCGCCCTGTCCAACGGCTTCCGCTTCTGCCCACCGCTGGTGCCGGAGGACGGGGAGGCGCAGATCAGCAGGCAGTTCCTGTGGTCCATGCTGCCGGAGAACGCCGAGGTGAAGACCGGCCGGGTCACCGGTGCGCAGCTGCGCACCTGGCTGGAGAAGGAACTGAACAACGTCTTCTCCCCACGCGCCGACGAGGTCTTCGGCGGCTGGGTCGTACGCTTCGCGGGCATGCGGGTGCGGTTCACCTCGCGGGCGCCGATGGGCCGTCGCGTGCAGTCGGTGGAGATCGGCGGCCACCCGCTCGACCCGGACGCGACCTACACCGTCGCGGCCTGCGAGCGGGACGGCGATCCGGTGGACACCCTGTGCCGGCTGCAGAACGCGGACGACCCGCAGCTGCTGGGCTTCACCCTGCATGAGGCGGTCGAGGAGTTCCTGGCCCGGGGGCCGGTGAACTACGGGATCGAGGGACGCTGCCTCGCCGATGACCTGCCGGAGAAGGTCCTGGGGCAGGGCCACATCGAGGGGTACGAGTTCCGCTGAGGCAGGGGTGCATCCGCTGATCCTTTCGGTCCCCGATGATCGGGCGGAGAACGGCACCGGACGACGACAGTGGGTGAGGAAGGGAGCCACCATGATCGAGATCCTCAACCGCCTCGTCGCCGAGATCGAGGAACACCTCACCGACGAGATCGACGTGGATGCCGTGGCCGCCCGCGGCGGGACCACCGGCCACCACCTGCGTCGGATGTTTTCCTCGCTGGCCGGCATGCCGGTGTCGGAGTACATCCGGCGTCGGCGGATGACGGTGGCCGCCACGGATCTCCTCGGCGAGGATGACCTGCTCACCATCGCCGTACGTTACGGCTACGGATCCACCGAGGCCTTCGGCCGGGCGTTCCGTGCGGTGCACGGGGTCAGTCACGGCCGGGCCCGGCGCGACGGTGGCCCCCTTCGCAGTCAACCGCACCTCAGTTTCCGACTGACCGTAGAAGGGAGCACCCCCATGGATGCCCGCATCACTGAACGACCCGCTTTCCGCCTCACCGGCCACGCCACGCGTGTGCCGCTCCTCCACGAAGGGGAGAATCCGCATATCAGAGCCCACATCGAGGGCATTCCCGCCTCCGAGCACCAGCGTCTCCAGCAGCTGAGCGACACCGTTCCCGGTGGTCTGCTGCAGGTCAGCGCCGATGTCGACCCCGATTACAGGGAGGGCAGTGAGCTGACCTACCTGCACGGCGCCGCGGTGGGCATGAACTCCCCCGTCCCGGAGGATCTCGACGTCATCGACGTGGAGGCCGGGGCATGGGTGGTGTTCCGCTCCGACGGTCCCCACCCCGCCGCCCTCCAGTCCACATACGCGGCCGCAGCGGCGGAGTGGTTCCCCTCCAATCCGTGGCAGCTCCGGCCGGGTCCCACCATCGTGGCTGTCCTGCAGCGGGCGGAGGATTTCAGCACCGCGGTCTGTGAACTGTGGATGCCGATCGAACGCACCGGAGCCTGAACGGCGGGACTGTGCTTCACTGGCACTATGACCCCGATCACACTCTATCGCGGCACCGGCGCTGACCTGCCCTTCGGCCACCCCACCCGCGCCCACCGCGGCGTCGCCATGGAGGGCTACTTCTGGCGCCTCACCGACCCGGCCACCGGCCGCGTCCTCATCGCCCTGTGCGGCGCCAACCAGGGGCCGGAGGGTCCGTGGGCGACGATCGGCCTGGCCGGGTCGAACGGGTTCGTGCGCACCGCCGCGCGCCCCGGGTCCTGGACGGATCCCCACCGACTCGGCGTGCGTGGTGGCCCCATGAACTCCCCCGTCTTCAGTGGCGACGAAGAGCATCTCCGGGTGGACCTCGGCCCCGACGCCCGACTCGACCTGCGCTTCCACGACCTCGAGCCGTGGCCGCACCGTGCCTTCGGCGGATCCAGCGTCTTCCAGGTGATCCCCGGCCTCAACCAGTACTGGCACCCGTGGCTGCTCGGCGGACGCGCGTCCGGCACCGCCACCCTCGGCGGGGAGACCTGGGAGTTCGACGGCGCCCACGTCTACGGGGAGAAGAACTGGGGCCGCGAGGGCTTCCCGGAGTCCTGGTGGTGGGGCCAGGCGCAGGGCTTCGCCGAGCCGGAGGCGTGCGTCGCTTTCGCCGGCGGGCTGGTCACCGCCGGCCCGATGAAAGTGGAGGTGACGGGGCTGGTGGTCAAACTTCCCGACTCCCGCGTCCTCCGCCTGGGCAACCCCGTCATCAGCCCGGTCCGCGCCCGCACCACCGATGACACCTGGGAGTTCGAGAGCCGTGGCTACGGCTGGAGGGTGGAGGTCACCGGCTCCGCCCCGCTTACCGACGCCTTCGTCCTCCCCGTCCCCCTCCCCAGCGGGCACCGTAACGTCCCCGGCGATCTCGAGCACCTCACCGGTGACCTGGAGGTCACGGTGTCACGCTTCGGCAGGCACATGTGGTCGGGGCGCAGCACCCTCGCCGCACTGGAGCACGGCGGCCTCGACCGGGCCGCCGCCGAGTTGCGCCGCCGCGGGCTGGACCCCACCCGCCCGGATGCCCCACCAGAGGGCCACTAGTCCCCCTCCCCTCCACCGCGCCCATGCTCTTAAAGCTGGGCGCGGTTCCGCTTTTTCACCCGGCGGTGCAGACCGCAGGAAGCCTCCGGCATGCAGGCTTTTTGCGGTCCTGTCAGCATCAGAGTTGACGAGATATACCCCCCGGGGTATGTTTGTGATCGTTCTCATCCCAGCAAAGGAAAACGAAAGTCACATGACGACCTCTGTTCTGAGCAAGCTCACCACTCCGACCGCGCCCGTCGAGAAGCCGCGCAACACCGCGAACATTCTCATCTGGACCTTCTTCGGTGTCGCCGTGATGGGTTGGACCGCCAGTGCCATCCTCTCCGCGATCCACTTCTGGGTTCTGCCTATCCCGGAAGGTGTTCCGACCCGCGGCCCCATGGCCGTCATGATGAGTGACTACTCCTACGTCGGCCCCATCCCCCTGGCCACCATCGGCGCGGTCTACTACATCGGCATGATGGCGGCGTCCGCCCTGTGGCTGTTCACCAAGAGCGAGCTGCTGGAGAAGCTGCTCCTGCCGGTGACCGCCATCGGTGTCGCCCTGTCCGCGGTCTTCGTCTACCTGCAGCTGTTCGTCATCACCGAGATCTGCCCGTTCTGCATGGTCTCCGCCGCAGCCACCACCCTGCTGTTCTTCATTGAGCTGACCGTCAAGAAGATCGGCGGCGCACGCACCGCCCCGATCGTCAACCCGGCCATCGCCGCCCCGATCATGATCGCCATCCCGCTGGTCATGGCCATCGTCGCGATGTTCTCCCTCACTGTTCTGCCGCTGCCGGAGTTCTAGAGACACCGCTTATCGACGCCCCCAAGGCCCGGACACCTCCCACAGTGTCCGGGCCTTCTCCGTGTCTGCACTTATACCCTCATCGCTGTCCCCCAAACCCCGTTGTCGACACGCACCCAGTCGGGGTGAAAGTGCAGCCATCCCCCGAAAGCCACCGCCCCGGTCCCACATGAGGGACCGGGGCGGCGTCGATAAGCGAACTTAGGCCTGGGACTTCTCCAGGGCCTGCTCGATGTCGGCGATGATGTCGTCGACGTTCTCCAGACCGACCGAGATGCGCACCAGACCCGGGGTGATGCCGACGGACGGCAGCTGCTCGTCCGGCACCTGGCGGTGGGTGGTGGACGCCGGGTGGAGCACACAGGAGCGGGCGTCGGCGACGTGGACCTGGCGGGTGACCAGCTCGAGGGCGTCCATGAACTTCACGCCGGCCTCGCGGCCGCCCTTGATGTCGATGCACAGCACACCGGAGTTGCCGCTGAGGTACTTCTTCGCCAGCTCGCGGTACGGGGAGGAGTCGAGTCCGGGGTAGCGGACGTCGACAAGCACGTCCTTGCGGCCCTCGAGGTACTCGGCGACCTTCTGCGCGTTCTCGCAGTGGCGCTGCATGCGCACGTCGAGGCTCTCCAGGGAGAGGTTGAGCATGAACGCGGAGTGGGCGGCCGGGTAGGCGCCGAAGTCGCGCTGCAGCTG
>NZ_DUOE01000209.1 GCF_012838985.1 Corynebacterium sp.
ATCGTCCTCATGCCGCTGGACTCCTACGACTTCTCGGAGCACTACGGGTGGGTGGCCGACCGCTACGGCGTGAACTGGCAGCTCATGCTCACCGACCCGGCGGGCGAGCCGCGCCCCTACATCGTCCCGAACCTCATGTTCGGCGGGCAGGCGCGGCAGGCCGTCGACGACTACGTGGCACTGTTCCCCGGTGCCCGGGTGGGCACCCGCGTCACCTACCCCGACGGGGGATCCCACTCGGGCAAGGTCATGTTCTCCGAGTTCCAGCTGTACGGTGAGTGGCTCACGGCGATGGACTCCGCCGTGGAGCAGCCCTTCAGCTTCACCCCGGGACTGTCCCTCATGGTCAACGCGGACGGTCAGGAGGAGATCGACCGGCTGTGGAACGGACTCTCCGCCGTCACGGCGGCCGAGCAGTGCGGCTGGCTGCAGGACCGCTACGGCGTGAGCTGGCAGATCGTGCCGGACACCATGGCCGAGCTCATGTCCCGCCCGGGGGCCTACGGGAAGCTGCTGGGCATGAAGAAACTGGTCATCGACGAGTTCTAGCCTGAACTCCCGGGCCCTCTGTCACGGAGGTACCCGCCTGTGTTCCCGCGGCCGCGAATCCCCAGGAGGATCGTGGCGCGGAGCGGGCAGGGGAGTACGCCCGTGACAGGGCTGTCCTATGTCCCGCAGAAGGTGCGGAACATCTCGTTGAACTCCTCCGGCGCCGGGCCCCGGAAAGCGGGCCCGTGGTCGGTGAAGGGGTCGGTCACCACGGCCAGCAGCTCATGGAACGGGGCGAGGTCGCCGGCTTCGGCGGCCCGGAGGGCGGCGTCGAGGAGATGGTTGCGGGGGATGTGGAACGGGTGCTCCATCGGTTCGAGGCCGCTCCAGTCGCCGCCGGGGAGTGCGGCGGGGTCGTCGTTGAGCAGGCGGTGGGTGTCGGTGAGGTCGGGGGAGTGCTCCTCGAGCATGCTGGTCCAGCGTTCCTGGACGGCCGGGTCGTCGGTGCCGAGGGTGCGGGTGAGTTCCGCGGCCTGGGCCTTCTCCCACCGTTCGGGGAAGGAGTTCATGATCTCCTGGGCGGTCTCGACCTCGATGAGCGGGACCATCGCCTCGGCGAGGCGGGCGAGGTTCCAGCCGAGGATGACGGGCTGGTTGCGGAAGGCGTAGCGCCCGTGGGTGTCGATGGAGGAGAAATAGGCGGAGGGGTCGAAACGGTCGAGGAAGGCGCATGGGCCGTAGTCGATGGTCTCGCCGGACAGGGTGGTGTTGTCGGTGTTCATCACGCCGTGGATGAAGCCGAGGCGCATCCACTGCGCGACGGTGGCGATCTGCGCGTCCATGACCGCGGCGAAGAACTCCTCGTGGGTGGAGAGGTCGGGGTAGTGGCGCTCGCGCGCGTAGGTGCACAGTCGCCCGGTGAGGTCCCCGGTGTCGGTGATGCGGGCGTACTGCACGGTGCCGATGCGCAGGTGGCTGGCCGCCGTACGCACGAGGACCGCACCGGGGACGGTGCCGGTGCGCATGATCTTCCGCCCGGTGGAGATGACCGCCAGTCCGCGGGTGGTGGGGACCCCGAGCGCGTGCATCGCCTCGGAGACCAGGTACTCGCGGAGCATGGGGCCGAGGGCGCCGCGGCCGTCGCCGCCGCGGGAGAAGGCGGTCGGGCCGGTGCCCTTGGTGTGGAGGTCGCGGCCGTCGATCTCGCCGAGCAGGAGGGCGCGTCCGTCACCGAGGCGCGGGGAGAACTGGCCGAACTGGTGGCCGGCGTAGCCCATGGCGACGGTGCGGTTGCCGCCGCGGCCGAGAAGGAACCGGATCCCCTCCCCGGAGCGGAGCCACGCGGGATCGAGGCCGAGTTCCCGGGCGTGCGGTTCGTTGAGCACGATGAGCTGCGGATCGGGCTGTTCCTCGGCGTGTGCGGCGTGGACGAGCTCGGGGAAGGAGTCGGCGAAGCGGTGGTCGAGCTGGGGGGCGTTCATGTGACCCAGGGTACGCAGGACTATACCCCGCGGGGTTTATCTGCTATGTTGTTGACAAGTAATCAAAAACCATTGTCAATAAGATTCCACTAACGATCCCGGAGGAGAAATGGCGACCACCGTGTCCACACCACCCAGCAGAAAGGCACTCATCCCGCCCATCATCCTGGGTGTCCTGGCGTTCGTCTCGGCCGTCGAGCCGTTGTCCGTCAACATGTACCTGTCCGGCCTGCCGCAGCTCGGCCGCGATCTCGACCTCACCCAGGCGGGCGCCCAGCTGACGCTGACCTTCTTCCTCGCCGGCATGGCCATCGGACAGCTGGTCACCGGACCGCTGTCGGACACCCGGGGCAGGCGCGGACTCTTCGTCGGCGGCACCCTGCTCCTGGTCCTGGCCACCGCCGCCAGTGCCCTGGCGCCGGTCGGCTGGGTGATCTTCACGGCCCGCTTCGTCATGGGTCTGGCCGCCGGCACCGCGGTCGTCCTGGCCCGCGCCGTCGCCGGTGACATGGCCCGGGGCCCGGAGCTGGCACGCGTGTTCTCCCTGCTCATGCTGCTCGGTGGTGTCGCACCGGTCATGGGCCCCGTGCTCGGTGGCCTCATCGTCGACGGGGTCGGCTGGCGTGGAGTGTTCTGGCTGCTCGTCGTGCTCAACCTCATCGCGGCGTTCGCCGTCTGGCGTTTCGTCCCCGAGTCCCTGCCCGCCGAGAAGCGCACCAGCGGTGGCATGGCCCCGTTGATGCGCGCCATCGGCACTCTGCTGCGTGACCGCGCCTACGTCGGCTTCACCCTGGGCTTCATCTTCTCCTTCTCCACGATGTTCGCCTACGTCGCCGCCTCGCCGTTCATCCTGCAGGACCACTACGGCTTCACCCCGGTCCAGTTCTCCTTCATCTTCGGCACGAACACCCTGGGTCTGTTCCTCATGGCGCTGACCAACGCGCGCATCGTCAAGCGTGTCGGCCCGCTGACGCTGGCCAAGGTGGGCAACATCGTCCTCCTGCTGGCCACGCTGTACCTGGTCACCGTCGCGCTTCTCGACGCCAACCGCTGGTTCATCCTCGTCGGACTCTTCGTCGTCGTCGCGTCGATGGGCGTCAACTTCGCCAACAACTCCGCCCTGGCCATCTCCCGCGCGGGCACCGTCACCGGATCGGCCTCCGCCTTCATGGGTGCGGGCCAGTTCGTCATGGCCGGCATCCTCTCCCCGCTGGTCGGCCTCGCCGCTGCGGCGGGCATGTCTCAGCCGGTCGCGATGACCGCCGTCATGCTCGCCACCGCCATCATCGCCGCGGTGGGCATCTACACCGGTGCCGCGGTGCTGCGCCGGGAGAAGGCGGCCAGCTAACGGTAGTCGGCCCAGACCCGCTGCTGTTCGCCGTCGAGGGTGACCTCGCCGCCGTAGGGGAGGATCCACTGCGGGCGGGTGTGGCCGAAGGGGACGCCGCACACGACGACAGCCCCGGGGTTGTACAGGGTGACCTGTTCGATGACCGCGTCGTACTGGTCCTCGCGGTCGCGGTAGTCGGCCAGGAAGAGGCTGCGTGACGGGGGACGGGCCACCATGACACCGGCGGCTGCGGCGATGATGTCCGCCTCACCGAGCGCACGGACGATCTCCATGATGCCGTGGGTGTTGGTCAGTCGCTGGGAGGCCTCGAGCATGAGGACCGCCCCCTCGAGGTCCTCGGCGCGCGGGATGCGGTCGGCCAGCGACATCTGGGTGATCACCTCGAAGCAGCCGCCCCAGGTGGGGCCGCTCACGCGACGGGCGGGCCCGGCCCAGCGCCACGGCCGGGTGGACTCACGCAGGCCGTTGACCTCCAGGGCGAGGGGGTCGGACCAGAGGATGCCGTGGTCCTCGGACTCGCCGGGATCGGTGATCTCCAGGACCCCGGTGCCTTCGAGGGCGGCGCGCAGGGAGATCTCGGTGATCTCGTCGATGTGGGGGCCGGCGCCGATCTGCACCTGGGTGTTGCCGCCGTGGAAGGCGCGGATGCCCAGGCTGTGCAGCAGGTTGAGGATGTTCGTGTTGTCGCTGTAGCCGAAGAAGGGCTTCGGGTTCGCCGCGATGAGCTCCGGGTCGAGGAAGGGGATGACGGTGACCTGGTCGTCGCCACCCAGGGTGGTGAAGATCGCGTCGATCTCCGGGTCGGTGAACGCCGCCATGATGTCACGCGCCCGGTCCTCGGGGAGGGACTCGAACTCGCGGGTGGTGGGGTACTCGACGGGCTCCAGTCCGAACTCCTCACGGAGCCGGCGCATGGCCTGCTCGTGAACCTCCGGACCGAGAGCGGGGGCCGCCTTGGAGGGGGAGAGGACGGCCACCTTCCTTATGTCAGCTTCGTTACCCATGTCATCAACTACACCACCAACGTCAGCTGAAATCCAGAAAACGCCCCGATCCCCATACCCGCCGACCGGGCGATCTCGGCCACGTCAGCGACTGATTCGGGGGTGTCCGGCGACATGGCGAGCACCCTCGCCAGCTCGCCCTTGTAGTGCTTGTTGAAGTGGCTGACCACCTTGCCGTCCTTCTCCACGCGCACGGTCACCGCGCCGGGGACCCTGCCGAGGTTCTGGTACGCGCCGGAGCGCAGGTCCACCACGAAGTCCTCCTCCGCCAGGGCCTCGGTGATGAGTCCGCCCCACCGCGCACGCAGGGTCGGGGAATCCGGCAGCCGGGTGCCGCCGGAGAGCCGGTAACGGGGGATGAGGTCGCCGGCGCGGACGAGGCCGAAGAGGGCGGAGCCGACGGCGAGGCGCCCCCACGCCCGGGCGGGGAGGGTGGGGGCCGAGAGGGCGTCGAAAAGCACCCCGGTGTAGCGGTGCAACGCGGGCATCGTCGGCGCGGAACGCAGCTCCAGGTTCGCCTCCGCCTCCGGGCGCAGCTTCTCCGAGATCTTCAGCACCTCGAGCGCGGTGGGGACCTCCAGCGACGAGAGATCGTCGATGAGCGAGGAGCGCACCGGGTTGAGCGCCGGGAAGCCCAGTCCCTCCAGATCGAGGGCGGGACCGTCCCCGCCGGGGGCCTTGGTTTCGGAAGGAGGGAGCACTATCAGCATGTGGGACAGGGTAACGGGTAAAGTCTCACACCATGATCACACGTCTCTCCTCGCTGTTCCTTCGCACGCTCCGCGAAGACCCCGCCGATGCCGAGGTGCCCAGCCATAAGCTGCTCGTCCGCGCCGGCTACATCCGTCGCGCCGCCCCCGGTGTGTACTCCTGGCTGCCCCTGGGTCTGCGGACCCTCCGCAAGATCGAGGACGTCGTGCGCGAGGAGATGGACGCCATCGGCGGCCAGGAGCTCCTCTTCCCGGCCCTGCTGCCGCGTGAGCCCTACGAGACGACCCAGCGCTGGACCGAGTACGGCGACGACCTGTTCCGCCTGCAGGACCGCCGCGGCATCGACATGCTGCTCGGCCCGACGCACGAGGAGATGTTCACCTCGACCGTCAAGGACCTGTACTCCTCGTACAAGGACTTCCCGGTCACGCTGTACCAGATCCAGACCAAGTACCGCGATGAGGCCCGTCCCCGCGCCGGCATCCTGCGCGGCCGCGAGTTCGTGATGAAGGACTCCTACTCCTTCGACATGTCCGACCAGGGCCTCGAGGACTCCTACGCCGCCCACCGCGCCGCCTACCAGCGCATCTTCGACCGCCTGGGCCTGTCCTACGCCATCTGCCAGGCCACGTCCGGCGCGATGGGTGGCTCCGCCTCCGAGGAGTTCCTCGCGATCTCCCCGAACGGCGAGGACACCTTCGTCCGCGCCACTGACGGTGACTACGCCGCGAACGTGGAGGCCGTGGTGACGCAGCCGGGCGTCGAGAAGCCCGTCGAGGGGCTGCCGGAGGCCCGGGAGTACGACACCCCGGACTCCGAGACCATCGCCACCCTGGTGGACTGGGCCAACTCCGAGGGCCTGGACGTCACCGCCGCCGACACCCTCAAGTGCGTGGTGGTCAAGGTCACCGCGCCGGGCGAGGAGCCCGAGCTGCTCGGCGTGCTCGTCCCGGGTGACCGCGAGGTCGACATGAAGCGCCTCGAGGCCTCCCTCGAGCCGTCCGAGGTCGCGATGGCGGAGGACGCCGACTTCCGGAAGAACCCGTTCCTCGTGCGCGGCTACGTCGGCCCCCGCGGCCTGGCCGCCAACGGCGTCCGCGTGCTCGCCGACCCGCGCGTGGTGAAGGGCACCACCTGGATCACCGGCGCCGACGCCCCCAACCGCCACGTCGTCGGCCTCGTCGCCGGCCGTGACTTCGAGGTCGACGGCTTCATCGAGGCCGCCGAGATCCACGAGGGCGATCCGGCACCGGAGGGCCAGGGCACCCTCACCCTGCAGCGCGGCATCGAGATCGGCCACATCTTCCAGCTCGGCCGCAAGTACACCGAGGCCTTCGACGTGCAGATCCTCGACGAGAACGGCAAGCGCGCCATCCCGACGATGGGCTCCTACGGCATCGGCGTCTCCCGCCTCATGGCCGTCCTCGCGGAGCAGCGCCACGACGACAAGGGCCTCAACTGGCCGGTCGAGGTCGCGCCGTACCAGGTGCACGTCGTGGTCGCCAACAAGGACGCCGCCGCCATGGAGGCCGGCGACCGCATGGTCGAGGAGCTCGACGCCGCCGGCATCGAGGTGCTTTTCGACGACCGCCCGAAGGTCAGCCCCGGCGTCAAGTTCAAGGACGCCGAGCTGCTCGGCATGCCCTTCGCCCTGATCCTCGGCCGCGCCTTCGCGGACGGCAAGGTGGAGCTGCGCATCCGCGGCGGCGAGACCCTCGAGATCCCGGCCGGGGAGGCCGTGTCCCGGCTCGTCGAGCTCATCCGCGGCTAGGCACATGCACCGACAGGCTCTCCTGCGCGACATCCCGTCCATCCGGGACCTGGAACGTCGCGCCGGGGAGCCTTTCCGCGCTCTGGGCCTGGACGCCGTCGCCGATGATGAGCCCCCGACGGTGGAGGACCTGAGGGGACCCGTCGAAGACGGGGAGATCCGCGTCATCGACGAGGGGCGCCCCGACGGGCGGCTGTCCGCCTGGCTGTGGCTCATGCCTCTCGACGACGGCCTGCACATCGAGCAGGTCTCCGTCGACCCGGAGCACCGCGGACGGCGGCTGGGCACCCAGCTGGTGCGGTGGGCCCTGGACCGTGCCGGGGAACTGGGGCTGCCCGAGGTGACGCTCACGACCTTCGCCGACGTCCCCTGGAACGGGCCGCTCTACCGGCGGCTGGGTTTCCGGGTGCTGGGGGAGCAGGAGATGAAGCCGGGGCTGCGCACCATCCGGGAGGTGGAGCGGGCCCTGGGACTCGACGTGGTGCCGCGGGTGGCGATGATCGCACCCAGCCGCACCTAGCCGCGCCGCTTGACTCCGCCCGGCCACCAGAACTTCTCGTCCAGCAGCTGCACGAGCGCCGGGATGAGGATGGTGCGCACGACCAGGGTGTCCAGCAGGACACCGATGAAGATGACGATGCCCACCTGCGCGAGCACCACCAGCGGCAGGACGCCCAGGGCGGCGAAGACGGCGGCCAGCAGGATACCGGCCGAGGTGATCACGCCACCGGTGGCCGACAGGGAGCGCAGGACGCCCTCCTTCGTGCCGTGGGTGCGGGCCTCCTCGCGGGCGCGGGTGATGAGGAAGATCGAGTAGTCGATGCCCAGCGCCACGAGGAACACGAAGGAGTACAGCGGGGTGAGGGCGTCGAAGCTGGAGAAGCCCAGGACGCCGGTGGAGATCCACCAGCCCAGGCCCAGGGCCGCGATGTTGGTGAGCAGCACCGTCGCGGTCATGATCACCGGCGCCATGACCGAACGCAGCAGCACCATCAGCGCCACCAGCAGGACGAGCAGGATCACCGGGAAGATGAGGGTGCGGTCCGCGGCGGCGGACTGCTCGGTGTCGTGGAGCTCGGCCTCCTGACCGCCGACGAGCGCGTCGGTGCCCTCCAGCGTGGCGCGCAGCTCCTCGGTGGAACCGCCGCTGACCTGCAGGATGTCCCATTGCCCGGCGGGTTCCTGCGGGGTGACGTTGTTGCCTGCCTCCTCAAGGGCTGCGGTGACGCGTTCCGGCTCCTGCGTGGCGATGATCGCCGGGGTGGCCTGCTGGTCGGGGAACTTCTCCTCCAGCACGGTGGCGGCGGTGATGGACTCCGGGGTGTCCAGGAACTGCTCCGCCTGGGTGAGTCCGGTGCGGATCTGCAGGGCGCCCAGGGCGGCGGCCCCGAGGAGGAGCAGGGAGACGACGGTGACCAGGGCCGGCCGCGCACGCACGACGCCGCCGATGCGGTCCCAGAAGCGGTGGTCGACCTCGTCGCCGACGCGCGGGATCCGCGGCCAGAAGATCCACCGGCCGAAAAGCAGCAGGACGCCCGGCAGGACGAACACGGCGAAGAGGAACGCCACGGCGATGCCGAACATGGAGGCCAGACCGAGGCCGCGGGTGGTGGGCACGGCGGAGAGCAGCAGGCAGGCGACGCCGAGGATGACGGTGGTGGCGGAGGCGAAGATCGTCTTCACGGTCGGTCCCCAGGCGGTGGCCATCGCCGCGAAACGGTCCTCCGTGCGGTGCAGCTCATCGCGGTAGCGGGAGATGAGCAGGAGGGCGTAGTTGGTGCCGGCGCCGAAGACGAGGACGGAGAGGATGCCCGCGGTGGACTCGTTCCAGGCGGCACCCAGGGCATCCAGCGCCCAGGTGTAACCGGTGGCGGCGACGCGGTCGGCCAGGCCGATGACCAGCAGCGGCAGGATCCACAGGAGAGGGGAGCGGTAGGTGACGATGAGCAGGACCGCCACGATGACACCGGTCACCGCCAGGAGCAGGACGTTGGCGCCGGCGAAGACGCCGGCGAGGTCGCCCTCGATGGCGGCGGGGCCGGTGACCTGGGCGGTGACGCCGGCGGGCAGGTCGGCGGAGGCCCGCTCGCGGAGTTCGGTGATCTTCTCGGAGTTCTCCGTCAGGCTCTCCGAGAACACCTCCACCGGCACGAGCGCGGCCGTCATGTCCCCGTTGGGGACCAGCGGCCCGCCGAGGTCGGCGGCCCGCGGTCCGAGGGCCGCCAGGTCGAGGGGGTCGTCGCTGCTGAACAGCACCAGCGCGGCGCCGCCGTTGTCACCGGGGCGTTCCTGGAGGATCCGGGCGACCTGCGTGGAGTCCACGTCGTCGGGGGCCATGGTGGTCGGGTCCGAAGGGGCGTCCGCCGGCCCGAAGGACATGGCGACGCCCGCGAGGGCGATGAACAGGAGGGCGAGCCAGCGGAAGGCCCGGGCAGTGGTGGTACTCACCACACCCAGCGTAGCGGTGTTATTTCGTCGTGGCGGCGGCGCTGGCCAGCCACTCGCGCCACCCGTCGGCCTGCGCGTCACGGACCGCGGTGAGCCACATGTCGGCGGAGGCCTTCTCCAGCTGGGCCACGAACTCCGGGGTGGCCGGGTCCACGCCCGCCCGCAGCTCGTAGCCGGGCTCCGCGACGGGCACCTCACCGGTCGGGGCGAGGACCTCGCGGAGGAGGGTGATGCGGTGTCCGGTGGCGTCGATAAGCGGATCAATGAGGTCCGCCTCGTGGAAGGCGCGGGCGACTTCGAGGCCGTGGAGGGTGGCGAACTCCGCGCGCAGCAGCGCGCGCGCCTGCTCGGCCTCCGCCTGGAGGAGAGTGTGCTCCCCGGGGGCCTCCGCCGCGAGCTCCACCGCCTGACGTGCGACGAGGTCGCGGGACGCGGCGGGCACGGCGTCGACGGCGTCGACCGTGATCAGGAAGGAGTCCCCCGGCTCCACGGGGGAGGGCGTGTAGGCGCACGACGCAGGCACCGAGCCGTCCTCGTGGGTGCCGCACAGACGCGCGATCTCCGCCTCGAGCTCCGCGGCGTGGGCGGCACGACCGTCGGCGTGCGCCCGGTCGGCGAGCGCGGCCACCTCGGGGTTCGGCTGCGGACCGAGGAACTCGGCGACGTCCTCCAGCGAACAGGAGGCCAGCAGCGGCACGAGCAGCAGGGGAGCGAGACGACGGTTCACAGCCGACACCCTACCCGCGATAGGGTGTGTGGCATGGCATTCCCCGGCGAAGCAGAACTTGTCACCCTCATCACTCCCGTCACCGAGTCGTGCGGCCTCGACATCGAGGGCGTCAAGGTGACCCGCGCGGGCCGGAAGTCGGTCGTCGGCATCTTCGTCGACTCCGACATCCGCCCCGACCTCGACCTGCTGGAGCAGGTCTCCCAGGAGGTCTCCACGCTTCTCGACGCCGCCGAGGAACGCGGCGAGGTCAACCTCGGCGCCGGCTACACGCTGGAGGTCTCCACCCCGGGCGTCGACGCCCCGCTCACCCTGCCGCGCCACTGGCGACGCAACCGCGGACGCCTCGTGGAACTCATGGAGGACGGACAGAAGTCGACCTGGCGCGTCGGTGCCCTCTCCCCGGACGAGACGGCCGTCGTGCTGGTCCGTCCGGTGAAGAAGGACCTGGAGATGCGGATCCTCGAGTTTTCGGAAAACGCCCGCGCGGTGGTAGAAATTGAATTCTCGAACCCCCCGGCGGCCGAGACAGAGCTGACCGGACTTGACTATGACCAGGCTCTCACCTGGCAGGAGGACAACAAGTGAATATCGACATGGCTGCGCTGACCACCATCGAGAAGGACAAGGGCATCCCGGTGGATGACATGCTCCAGACGATCGGCAGCGCACTCATCCACGCCTACCGCGAGTACCGCGGCGAGGAGGAGAACAACGAGGCCCGCGTCGACATCGACAAGGCCTCCGGCTCCGTCGCCATCGTGGTCACCGAGCTCGACGAGAACGGCGAGGCCACCTCCGAGTACGACGACACCCCGGGCAACTTCGCCCGCATCGCCGCCGGTGCCGTGCGCGACGCCATCGTCAAGCGCCTCCGCGAGGCCGAGAACGTGCGACTCTTCGACGAGTACCAGGCCTTCGAGGGCCGCGTCGTCTCCGGTGTGGTCCAGCACGACGAGACCGCGAACTCCCGCGGCATCGTCATCGTCCAGCTCGGCACCGAGGCCGACCCGCAGGACGGCATCCTCCTGCCCGCCGAGCAGATCCCGGGCGAGAAGCTCAAGCACGGCGACCGCGTCAAGGCCTACATCGTCGGCGTGAACAAGGGCCCCCGCAACGTGCAGGTCAACCTGTCCCGCACCCACCCGGAGCTGGTCCGCGGACTCTTCGAGCTGGAGGTCCCGGAGGTCGCCGACGGTTCCGTCGAGATCCTCGGCATCGCCCGTGAGGCCGGCCACCGTTCCAAGGTCTCCGTCGCCGGAAAGGTCAAGGGACTCAACGCGAAGGGCGCCTGCATCGGTCCCCGCGGCCAGCGCGTGACCAACATCATGAAC
This sequence comes from Corynebacterium sp., assembly GCF_012838985.1. Lineage (GTDB taxonomy): Bacteria > Actinomycetota > Actinomycetes > Mycobacteriales > Mycobacteriaceae > Corynebacterium. Next base: position 11,317 of record NZ_DUOE01000209.1, read on the forward strand.
GAGCTCGGCGGTGAGAAGATCGACATCATCGACTGGTCCGAGGACCCGGCCACCTACGTCGGCAACGCACTCGCCCCGTCCAAGGTCGTCAACGTCGAGATCATCGACGCCGAGGCCCAGACCGCGAAGGTCACCGTGCCGGACTACCAGCTCTCCCTCGCCATCGGCCGCGAGGGCCAGAACGCCCGCCTCGCGGCGCGTCTCACCGGCTGGAAGATCGACATCCACTCGGACATCAACTGAGTCTCTTCACGGCAGGGAGTTCAAATTCAGGTGAAAATAGAGTAAACTGTTCGATGGCCCATGTGCCGTCGATGATCAGCACCTGAGTAGGAGACGAATGACGCAGACCCGCGCACCCCGCGAGATCCGCGTCCGTACCTGCATCGCCACCCGTGAGCGAAAGCCCGACATCGAGCTGCTCCGGGTGGTTCTTGATCCCCGGGACCCGACCCGCCTCCTGGCGGATCCGGGCCGGAGGCTCCCCGGTCGGGGAGCGTGGATCACCCCTGACGTCACTGCACTCGAGCTGGCGGAACAACGCCGCGCCTTCGGGCGGGCGTTCCGGGTGTCCGGGACAAGCCTGGACACAGGTCACGTGCGTACGTACCTCGCAGCAACCGCTGCCGGACCCGACATCACAAGAAAGACCGAACACTGATGAGCACAGCACGATGAAGCATCAGCGATGAAAGTCACAGACATCATCTAGAGGTCGAGTTCCCTTTCCGGGGCTTGACGCTCGATCTCTGGTAACAACAAGAGGAGTAAAGTGCCCGGAAAGCTACGCGTACACGAGCTCGCAAAGAGGCTCGGCGTAACCAGCAAGGAACTGCTCGCCACGCTCAAGGAGCAGGGCGAGTTCGTGAAGACCGCTTCGTCCACCGTCGAACCGCCGGTGGTCCGCAAGATGGAAGCGCTCTACGAGAAGAAGGACGGCGGTGCAGCCAAGCCTGCCGCCAAGCCGTCCGCAGGTGCCCCGAAGCCCGGCCCCAAGCCGGGTGGCGCACCCAAGCCGGCTGCCCCCAAGCCGGCGGCCGCTGCCCCGAAGCCGGCAGCACCCAAGCCCGCTGCTGCCCCGAAGCCGGCAGCACCCAAGCCGGCGGCACCGAAGCCGGCCGCTGCTGCCGCCCC
>NZ_DUOE01000210.1 GCF_012838985.1 Corynebacterium sp.
GAAGTACCTTTAGCCGAGCTTGTTGAAGGCCTGGGCCATGGAGGACTTCTTGTTGGCGGCGTTGTTGCGGTGGAACACGCCCTTGGTCACGGCCTTGTCCAGGGCGCGGGAAGCGGCGCGGAGCTGAGCCTCGGCTGCAGCCTTGTCGCCGGACTCGAGGACCTCGCGGAACTTGCGGATCTCGGTGCGCACGGAGGAGCGGACGGTCTGGTTGCGGACGCGTGCCTTCTCGTTGGTGATGTTGCGCTTGATCTGGGACTTGATGTTTGCCATGAAGATACCTCTTGGGGTTCGGAGAAATGGTGTCGGTAACCCACCAGCGGACCTGTCCCGCGGCCTGCTGACCAGCAGCGACCGCTCGGCGCCGGTGTTCGAAGAACGGACCCAAGGTCCTGCCCGTCCCGACCGGCGCGCCCGGAAGTGAATAACAGCGGAAATACTAGCAGTCCGACCAGCGGAAACCCAAACCGCTATCCCCAGTGGTAGTGGTTGCGCAGACGGTTGGCGATGCGTTCGAAACGACGCTGCGGGAACAGCGCGCCCTGGCGGCGGACGCCCTGCTCGGAGACCTCGAGCACCCGGTCGAGGCGGATCCAGCACTGCCGACCGGAGGCGTCCCACTCGCCGGCCCCGATGTCGAGCCAGGTCTCGGCGCCCGCGTGCTTCGGGTTGGGGGAGATGAGCAGGCCGAGGATGGTGTGGCGGTCGCGGCCGATGACGAGCATGGCGCGTTCCCGCGGCGGCAGGTCCGGGCCGTCGGAGGGGACCCAGATCCACACGACCTCACCGGGCTCGGCCTGGCCGTCCATGTCGGGCGCGTAGTAGATGTTTCGGCTCATCCGTTCCGTGGCCTCGACGCGGATGTTCGCGGCCGCCGCGCGGACCACCTCGGGCTTGAAACCGGTGTTGAGGCCGAGCCGTTCGCTGATGCGGGCGAGGCCGGAATCAAGCGGGGAGGCCGTCGGCCCGATGAGGGCGCGGCGGACCCTCTCGAGCAGGGAGGGGCGTTCCGACTGGGGCAGCGCAGGCCGGTGGACTCCCCGGGAGCCGTTGCTGTTGGTGCCCATGTACCTGTCGTACCTTCCGTGTCGGGTGGGTGGGTGGTGGATTGTTGTCCCAGTGTATCGGTGGAAAGCGCCCTGCGGCTAGGTCACTTAAGTAATGGGCCCGACTTCGGTAGAGTGGGGGAGTCATACCAGAAGGGAACCTCCACCACACATGGCGAAGAACTTTGCGGAGCAGACGTTCACCGATCCCTCCCGGATCCGTAACTTCTGCATCATCGCGCACATCGACCACGGCAAGTCCACGCTCGCCGACCGAATCCTGCAGCTGTCCAACGTCGTCGAGGCACGCGACATGCGTGACCAGTACCTCGACAGCATGGACATCGAGCGGGAGCGCGGCATCACCATCAAGGCGCAGAACGTGCGTCTGCCGTGGGTCCCGCAGTCGGGTGAGTTCGCGGGCCAGGAGATCGTCATGCAGATGATCGACACCCCGGGTCACGTCGACTTCACGTACGAGGTCTCCCGTGCCCTCGAGGCGTGTGAGGGTGCGATTCTGCTTGTCGACGCCGCCCAGGGCATCGAGGCACAGACCCTCGCCAACCTCTACATGGCGATGGACAAGGACCTGGAGATCATCCCCGTCCTCAACAAGATCGACCTGCCGGCCGCCGACCCGGAGAAGTACGCCCTCGAGGTCGCCAACATCATCGGCTGCGAGCCGGAGGACGTGCTGCGCGTGTCCGGCAAGACCGGCCAGGGTGTCCCGGAGCTGCTGGACAAGGTCGCGGAGCTCATCCCGGCCCCCACCTCGGAGCACGGCCCCGACGCCCCGGCGCGTGCCATGATCTTCGACTCCGTCTACGACACCTACCGCGGCGTGGTCACCTACATCCGCATGATGGACGGCAAGCTCACCCCGCGTCAGCGTCTGACCATGATGTCGACCGGCGCGCACCACGAGCTCCTCGAGATCGGCATCGTGTCCCCGACCCCGAAGAAGTGCGAGGGGCTGGGCCCGGGTGAGGTCGGTTACCTCATCACCGGCGTGAAGGACGTCCGTCAGTCCAAGGTCGGTGACACCGTCACCTGGGCGGAGAAGGGCGCCACCGAGCCCCTGCAGGGCTACGCCGAGCCGAAGCCCATGGTCTACTCGGGACTGTTCCCGATCTCCCAGGCCGACTTCCCGGCGCTGCGTGAGGCCCTGGAGAAGCTGCAGCTCAACGACGCGTCGCTCACCTGGGAGCCGGAGACCTCCGTCGCCCTGGGCTTCGGTTTCCGCTGCGGCTTCCTCGGCCTGCTCCACATGGAGATCACCCGCGACCGCCTGGAGCGCGAGTTCGACCTCGACCTCATCTCCACCTCCCCGTCGGTGGACTACCGCGTCATCGCCGAGGACGGCTCCGAGCACCACGTCCACAACCCCTCCGACTGGCCGGGCGGCAAGCTGCAGGAGATCTACGAACCGATGGTCAACGTCACCATCATCGTGCCCTCCGAGTTCGTCGGCTCCACCATGGAGCTGTGCCAGTCCAAGCGCGGCGAGATGAAGAACATGGACTACCTGTCCGAGGACCGCGTCGAACTGCGTTACCTCATGCCGCTCGGCGAGATCATCTTCGACTTCTTCGACATGCTCAAGTCCCGCACCAAGGGCTACGCCTCCCTCAACTACGAGGAGGCCGGCGAGCAGACCGGCGACCTGGTCAAGGTGGACATCCTGCTGCAGGGGGAGCCGGTCGACGCCTTCTCGGCGATCGTCCACAAGGACAACGCCCAGTGGTACGGCAACAAGATGACCGTGAAGCTCAAGGAGCTCATCCCGCGTCAGCAGTTCGAGGTGCCCGTCCAGGCCGCCATCGGTTCGAAGATCATCGCCCGTGAGAACATCCGCGCCCTGCGCAAGGATGTCCTGGCCAAGTGCTACGGCGGTGACATCTCCCGTAAGCGCAAGCTCCTGGAGAAGCAGAAGGCCGGTAAGAAGCGCATGAAGAACATCGGTTCCGTCTCCGTGCCGCAGGAGGCCTTCGTTGCGGCGCTGTCCACGGACAGCGAGTAGCAGAGAGATGCTTGTCGACGCACGCCGGCGTCGACAAGCATCTTCCTCTACTTCCCGTAGGCGTAGACGACAGCTACGGCGAGACCCTCAGAACAGTGCCGGCCTGATGTGCTCCCACGCGGGGCGCAGGTGCCTGTTGAAGGTGTGCCAGTCGTGGGTGCCGGTGGCGGCGTAGTCGACGCGCAGGCCCGGGGCATCGCCCAGCGCGGCCTCCAGCTGCCGGGTGCACTCCAGTGCGCCGCGTTCGAGGACGGCGCCGGAGGACATGTCGAACCAGTTGCCGGTGGCGTAGTTGGCCACGTCCTCCGGGGCGAACACGCCGTTGGCGGCGGCGAGGTAGACGCGCTGGCCGCGCAGGCCCTCCGGGTTGC
>NZ_DUOE01000211.1 GCF_012838985.1 Corynebacterium sp.
AGTTCTTCGCCGAGCCCGTCATCGACGACGAGGACGACGCCTACTACGACCACGAGCTGATCGGCCTGCGCGTGCTCACCGTCGGTGCCGTCAGCGAGGAGGAGGCCCACGCCCGCGCCTACGAGGGGGCCCAGCCCGAGCCGGAGGACATCGGGGAGGTCAGCGGTATCGTCCGCGGTGCCGCCCACCGTCTCCTCGAGGTGAAGCTCGACGACGGCGGCGAGGCGATGATCCCCTTCGTCCACGCCATCGTGCCCATCGTGGACCTCGACAACGAGGCCCTCGTGATCACCCCGCCGGAAGGACTGCTGGATCTGTGATGCGCCTCGATGTGGTCACCATCTTCCCCGAGTACCTCGAGCCCCTGCGCCACGCCCTCCTGGGCAAGGCCATCGAGCAGGGGATCCTCTCCGTCGGGGTCCATGACCTGCGCAACTGGGCCACCGACGTGCACAAGTCCGTCGACGACACCCCCTACGGAGGCGGCCCCGGCATGGTCATGAAGCCCGAGGTGTGGGGCCCGGCGCTCGACGACGTGGCGGTCGGCGTGGCGGGTGTGGAACTCGAGAGTTCCCTGCCGCACCTGGAGAAGCCGGTCGAGCTGGTGCCCTCCTCCTACGAGGCGGGGGAGAGGGACAGCCGACCGCTGCTCATCGTCCCCACCCCGGCGGGCAAGCCCTTCACCCAGGCGGACGCGCAGGAGTGGTCCCACGAGGAGCACATCGTCTTCGCCTGCGGCCGCTACGAGGGCATCGACCAGCGTGTCATCGAGGACGCCGCGCAGCGCTACCGCGTCCGGGAGGTCTCCATCGGCGACTACGTCCTCATCGGCGGGGAGGTGGCGGTGCTCGTCATCGCCGAGGCCGTCGTGCGCCTCATCCCCGGTGTGCTGGGCAACCGGCGCAGCCACGAGGAGGACAGCTTCTCCGACGGGCTGCTCGAGGGGCCGTCGTACACGAAGCCGCGCACCTGGCGGGGCCTGGATGTCCCTGAGGTGCTCTTCTCCGGCAACCACGCCAAGGTCGACCGGTGGCGCCGGGACCAGGCGCTGCTGCGTACGCAGGCCGTGCGGCCGGAGCTGCTGGACACCGTGGAGCTCGACGCCGCTGACCGGAAGGTCCTGGGGCTGGACTGACCGCGGAAGCGGTGTCTCAACCTGTCGAATCTGTTTTTTCGGAGCTGCCGCGACCTGGGGGAATGCGGAACCTCCCGGGACAGATTCGACAGGTTGAGACAGCCCCGTCGTCGGCTCACCGCCGCGGGGTAGCGTGGGGCCATGAATCCTGCCCGCACCATCTCGACCGACCTCAACATCCTTTTCCGCCCCGCCGAATGGGAGGCCCTCTCCGGGACCCTCCCGGAGGCGCTGGCCGGAGTCGGCTACGACATCGACACCCTGCACGGTGAGATCGTGGACCTCACCTGCGAGCCCGACAACATGCTCGTCGCCCAGTTCGCCCAGGACCAGGGCCGTATGCCCACGACAGAGGTGCTCTACCGGGTGATCATCAACGGCAGCAGCACCCTCGACCTGCGCGACGCCACCGCCCGCGTCGTCGGCGCACTGCCGGAGAGCACCTACTGGTACGGCACCAGCCGGGAGGGCACCACCGAGCCCGGGATCGGCGCCTCCTGCGCCTGGCAGGACCGCTCCTAGATGGCGATGTTCGACCGCGCGGCCGAGGCCTATGACCGCCACGCCGCAGACAGCGCCTACAACGCGCACTATGACCGCCCGGCCATGCTCGAGCTGCTGGGTGACGTCTCCGGTCTGCGTGTCCTCGACGCCGGCTGCGGCTCCGGTCTCTACGCCGCGGAGCTGCTGTCCTGCGGGGCGGAAGTGGTGGGGGTCGACGAGAGCGAGAAGCTCATCCGGCTCGCCCGTCGCCGCGCGCCGGGAGCGGAGTTCCACGTCCAGGCCCTGGAGAAGCCCCTGGGCTGGGCCGCCGACAGGAGCTTCGACCGGGTGCTCATGGCGCTCGTCCTGCACCACATCCACTATCCGGTGAACACCCTGCGGGAGCTCCACCGCGTCCTGCGCGACGACGGTCGCCTGCTCATCTCCACCGGCCACCCCACCGATGACTGGCGGCGCCTCGGCGGCAGCTACTTCACCCGCGAACGCATCGAGGAGACCTGGTCGATGGGGGTGCAGACCTCCTACCGACGCGCGCCGCTGGAGACCCTGGTGGGGGAGTTCGGGGAGGCGGGGTTCGTCGTCGAGAAGCTCATTGAGCCGCGCCCGGCGGACACCATGAAGGAGAGGTATCCGGAGGCCCACGAGAAACTCTCGCGCGTGCCCGCGTTCATCGGGTTCCGTCTGATGAAGCATCCCGGGAGGCTGCGGTAGGCTCAGCCCAATGAACATGAGCGAGCAGGACACGCAGAAGAAGGAAGAACCGGAGCTGCCCGGTTTTCTGGCCCACCCCGACCGGATGGACAAGATCCTCTTCGCGGCCCTGCTCATCATGGGTCTGTGGTCGCTGGTGCTCATCCCGCTGCGCGCCTGGCTGCTGACGCACCCGCTGATCTACACGCTGATGGTCGGCGGCTACACCTCCGCGGTGGTCTCCGGTGCCAATGCCTCCGTGGGCAACGGGCACTGGCTGGTGTTCCTGCTGTGCTCGGTGCTCGGTGCCGTGAAGTTCATGCCGGTCTACTGGGCGATGGGCCGCAAGTGGGGCATGGAGTTCATCGACATGTCGCTGCAGTACATGCCGCGGGCGCACCGTTTCTTCCAGCGGGCCGTGAAGTCGGAGTCCACGAAGATGTACGCGGGCACCCTCGCCTTCATCCCGCTCGGCTACCTGCCCGGACCCGTCCCGAACACCGTGGTCAACGCCGTCGCGGGTCTGCTGAAGATCCGCTTCTGGATCATGCTCGCGGTCAACGTGCTCAGCATCTTGGCGGTCAACGGGCTTTTCATGTGGCTGGGGTACACCTACGGTGACCAGGTCCTCGAGGTGGTCGAGGTGGTCAACAGGTACCTGCTGTGGATCACGCTGGGTCTGGTGGGCCTCATGATCTTCCGTGCGTGGCGGCAGAACCGGAAGAAGGCGGGGGCCTGAGGGCCCGCGTACCGGCGTACTCCGATTCCCTCCGGGGTGGGGTGTTTTCCCAGGTCGCACATCAGGCCAGCCGGAATCGGAGTACGCAGCAACGCGCCGTCACCGGCGGACAGCTGGTCCTCAGTTGCCCCGGTACGCCTCGATGAGCGCGGCACCGCGGGCGGCGTCGTCGACGGTGATGTAGAAGTTCTTCTTTCCGCGCTGGATGCGCAGGCCCTCGCCGCCGCGGATGAGGATGGCCCGGCCCTGCAGGCTGAGACGCCAGCCCCATCCGCCCCAGTCGCCGGGGCGTATGTCGACCGCCCCCACACGGGTCACCACGGCGTGGGGGATGGTGCCGCGCGGGATGCCGGTGAACAGTTGCCAGTGGGTGCCGTGGGCGTCGACACGCACGTCCACCCCGAGAAACATCACGAACACCGGGACG
>NZ_DUOE01000212.1 GCF_012838985.1 Corynebacterium sp.
AGCGGGCGGCCCTGCGACCCCGTCAGTCCCGGTAGGAGCTCTAGCGCACCCGCGGTGATGTCGCGGGCGTCGGGGTGCGCCGGCACGGGCAGCTCCGCGGAGCGGCCGGCGGCGAGGCGGGCGATGAGGGGGACGTCGAGAAGCGAGTGCAGTTCGGCGCGCACCGCCCGGTCCGCGAGGAGCGCGGAGGACGTCGAGAGGGTGAAGGACAGCTCGCGGGGCTGGTCGACCAGGCGCACCTGGGTGTCGCGCATGAGACGGTAGGAGTCCACGGAGGTCTCGGTGGGCACCGTGTCGAGGAAGTCGATCTGCCCGGAGCGCAGCTGCTCGACGCCCTGGGTGACGCCGCGGACCTCGCGGAAGATGACGCGGTCGGTCGCCGCCGGGTCCGCGCCCCAGAAACGGTCGTTGCGGTGGAGGGTGACGATGCCGCGCGAACGGTCCACGGACCGCACCATGTAGCGGTCGCCGGAGGCGGGGATGCCGTCGGCGAGGGCCGTCGCGAAGCGGGAGACGTCGTTCTGCAGCAGGTGGCCGGGCACGAGGTGACTGAACAGGGCCCGCCAGTCGGAGACGAAGGTGTGCAGGTCGACGTCGACGGTGCGCCCGTCCGCGCTGGTGCGGATCTCACTGATGGCCTGATAGCCGGCGGGGTTGATCACACCCGGGGTGCTCGTCATCCCCCTCCACAGGTAGCGGAAGTCCGCGCCCGTGATCGGGGTGCCGTCCGACCACTGGGCCGCCGGGGAGATGACGTACCTGAGGGTCTGCGCCACGCCCGGCGGCGGCTCCACCTGCCCCGCCGACTCCAGCAGGTCCGTGTTCATCGCCCCGCCGTGGAAGGCACTGGGGAGCACCAGCTGGGCGAGGGACCGGGTGAAGTGCGACTCGTGGGCCAGCAGATGCGGGTGGAACCCGGCGGGCAGCGGATCGACGCCGACGGTGATGATCTTGTCCGCCCGTGAGACGGGGGTCGTGGTCTGCGTGGGCGCCGCCGACGTGCTCACCTCGGTCGACGTCTCCGGCTCCTCCACCGGCGGCGGGCCGGGGTTGGCGGCGCAGGCGGAGACGGTGAGCGTCAGCAGGAGGGCGGGGAACAGACGGGCTTTCACACTGATGATTATGTACCAGCCCCGGCGCGGGGCTGATCCCGCAGCGCCGGGGCGAGCACGATGACCACGCCACCGGCGACCACGAGCAGCAGCAGCGCCCGGCGCAGGTCCGTCGCGTCGGAGAGCGCGCCGAGGACCGGGCTGGTGGCCAGGAAGCCGATGCGCATGAGCCAGCTCACCGCGGTGACACCCGCGCCCTCGCTGACGCCGGGCAGGCGGGCGGCCGCCGCGAAGGCGCTGGGCACGAGGGTCGCGCAGCCGAAGCCGGCGAGGGCGAAACCGAGGTAGAGCAGCCACGGGACGGTCGCCAGGACGACGAGCACGCCGCCGGACGCGATCAGCACACCGCCGACCCGCGCCACGGTGACGCGCCCGAAGCGGTCGATGAGGCGGTCGCCGGTGAAACGCCCGACGGTCTGCGCGGCGAGCACGACGGTGAAGGCCATGCCGGCCTGCCCGAGCGCCACCCCCGCGAACTCGACGGAGGCCAGCCCGGCCCAGTTGTTGGCGATGTCCTCGATGGTCGTGCCCGACGTGGCCACCAGGGCCACGGGCAGGGTGATCCACATGAGGCGCAGGATGCTCCCCCGCTTCCCGGCACCCCCGTGGTCCCCCTCCGTCGTCTCCGCCGGGTCCGGCGGCACCGGGCCAGTCAGCCATTCACCGAGGGTGACCACCGCGATGACCACGGCCGCGACGACCGCGAGGTGGAGGCGGATGTCCGTGCCGGTGCTCGCCGCATAGGTGCCGCCGGCACCGCCGGCGACCGCGCCGAGCGACCAGCAGGCGTGCATCGACGACAGTATCGAACGCCCGAAGCGTGCCTCGACGCGCACTCCCGCGACGTTCTGGGAGACGTCGATGATGGCGTCGAGAAGCCCGATGCCCAGCAGCAGCCCCGCGAGCATGAGCCCCGAGGACGACCAGCCGACGGCGGCGACGAGCAGCGCGACGGCGACGGTGCCCCACCAGACGACGCGTCGCGGACCGTAGCGGTTGACCGCCAGCGTGGGCAGGACCGTCGAGAGCAGCGAACCGGCGGCGAAGGCCGCGACGATGACGCCGAAGGTCAGGTCACCGAGGCCCCACTGGTCCTTGAGGGTCGGGTACCAGGGCAGGACGGAGGAGAACACAGCCCCGTTGGTCGCGAAGAGGAGCGCGACGCCAACGGGGCTGCGGTAAGCGGCGGGAGAGGCCACCCTACTTGTTGAGGGCCTTCTCACGGGAACGTGCACGGGCACGGTCCGTGGCGTTGAGGATCACCTTGCGCACGCGCAGGATCTCCGGGGTCACCTCGACGCACTCGTCCTGGCCGCAGAACTCCATGGCCTCGTCCAGGGAGAGGACGTGGGCCTTGGCGAGGGTGACGGTGGTGTCCGCGGAGGCGGCACGCATGTTCGTCAGCTTCTTCTCACGGGTGATGTTGATGTCCATGTCCTCGTCGCGGTTGTTCGCGCCGACGACCATGCCCTCGTAGGCGTCGGTGCCCGGCTCGACGAAGAAGTTACCGCGGTCGGCCAGCTGCTGCAGGGCGTAGGCGGTGATCTGGCCGGTGCGGTCGGCGACGAGGGAACCGGTGGCGCGGTCCTTGATCTCGCCGGCCCACGGGCGCTGCTCGATGGCGTAGGAGTTGGCGATGCCGGTGCCGCGCGTCTCGGTCATGAAGGTGGTGCGGAAGCCGATGAGGCCACGCGCCGGGACGTCGAACTCGATGCGGACCCAGTCGCCGGAGCCGGTGTCCATGGACACCATCTGGCCCTTGCGGGCGGCCATGAGCTGGGTGACGGCGCCCTGGTGCTCGGACGGGACGTCGATGACCATGCGCTCGTAGGGCTCGTGGACGACACCGTCGATGGTCTGGGTGACCACCTGCGGCTTACCGACGGTCAGCTCGAAGCCCTCACGGCGCATCGTCTCCACCAGCACGGACAGCGCCATCTCACCACGGCCCTGGACCTCCCAGGCGTCCGGGCGCTCGGTCGGCAGGACACGCAGGGACACGTTGCCGATGAGCTCCTGGTCCAGGCGGGCCTTGACCATGCGGGCGGTGAGCTTGTCGCCGCCGCCACGGCCGGCCATCGGGGAGGTGTTCACGCCGATGGTCATGGAGATGGCGGGCTCGTCGACGGTGATGCGCGGCAGGGCGACCGGGTTCTCCGGGTCGGCCAGGGTGTCACCGATCATGATCTCGTCGATGCCGGAGATGGCGGCGATGTCACCGGCGACGACCTCGCCCTCCGCCGGGACACGCTCGGTGCCCACGGTGCGCAGCAGCTCGGCGATGCGCACCGTCTTGGTGTGCGGGTTGCCCTCGTTGTCGTAGTGGATCCAGGCGACCTGCTGGCCCTTCTGCAGGGTGCCCGCGTGGATGCGGACCAGGCCGATGCGGCCCAGGAAGGAGGAGGAGTCCAGGTTGGTCACGTGCGCCTGCAGCGGGGCATCGATCTCGGCGGAGGGCTCCGGCAGGGCCTGGTAGATGACGTCGAAGAGGGCCTGCAGGTCCTCGGCCTCCGGCGGGTTGCCGTTGCCCGGGTTCTCGGTGGACGCCTTGCCGTGACGGCCGGAGGCGTACAGGACCGGCAGGTCCAGCAGCTGCTCGGCGGCCTCGGCGGCCTCCGGGTCCTCGAGGGTGGAGGCCAGCTCCAGGAGGAGGTCCTGGGCCTGCTCGACGACCTCGTCGATGCGGGCGTCCGGGCGGTCGGTCTTGTTGACCAGGATGATCACCGGCATCTTGGCGGCCAGTGCCTTACTCAGGACGAAACGGGTCTGCGGGAGCGGGCCCTCGGCCGCGTCGACGAGCAGGACGACACCGTCGACCATGGACAGGGCACGCTCGACCTCGCCACCGAAGTCGGCGTGACCCGGGGTGTCGATGACGTTGACGATGAGGTCGCGGCCGTCCTTGCCGGCACCCTTGCGGCGCACGGCGGTGTTCTTGGCCAGGATGGTGATGCCCTTCTCGCGTTCGAGATCACCGGAGTCCATCACGCGGTCAGTGACACCACCGTGGTCGTCGAACACGCCGGACTGCTCCAGCATGGAGTTGACGAGGGTGGTCTTGCCGTGGTCGACGTGGGCGACGATGGCGACGTTGCGGAACTCAGGATGGGACACGAGTGGGCTGCTCCTATAAAAAGGGGTCGCGGCCACGGTCTTTCACGGGAAAGCACGGAAAAGACGGCGGCGCGATGGTGAACAGCCCTTGACGATACTCGCATTCAGGGGGTATTGCACTATCGAGTGTCCTGGAACACCCGGCTACTCCGGGCATTCCGGGCGGAACTCATCGAGGCGGATGACCTCGTCCCGCAGCGGTGGATCACCCGGTTCCCGCTTCTCATTCCACACGTTGATGACGACCTCCCCCGGCGCCAGCGCCTCCAGCACCGTGCGGGAGGCGGACTCCTGCCCGATCACCTCCTTCTTCTGCGAGACCGAGCCGTCCGTCCTGGCGGAGACGATCATGATGTGCCCCGGGTCCGGCGGCTCCGTGAGCGGCTGCTCCGCCCTCCAGGGTGCCTGCGGGTTGCTGAGGTTGACCTCGAAGCGCCCGGTCTGCGGCTGGTCGGTGACGATGTGGCCCAACCGGGGATTCGGTTCACCCCCGAGCAGCTCGCGGCCCTGCACGACCGGGATGGCGGTGACGCGGTACTGGCACGCCTCGATGTGCACGATCACGTCGCCGTTGCCGTCCATCCCGAGCGCGAGGCCGCCGCGGTAGTCGTAGACGGTCATGTCGACGTAGTTGCCGCAGGAACTCAGTGTCAGAGCCGCCGCAGCCGCCGTGGCCACCGCCACGACACCCCCGCTTCTCGACGCCACCCCGGCGCCACCTCCGCGTCCACGTCCCATGCCCCGAACCCTACGCCGCATGTGGCGGCGGGTTTCCACGCAAATGTAACGAAACAATCTCGACGCACGACAGGAGAAGTGACCGGGTTTTCTCCGATCCGGTTGAATCCGTCACGCAAGTGAATATTGTTGGGTATCGAAACTACCGTTACCCAAGTTGCGTCTGTGACTGACACGCCGTCGTGCGTCCGGGCACATCCGCGACATCGCCCTGAGATCACCCGGAAGAGAGCCGACCAGTGGGACACACTGCACGAACCATGAGGACGATCGCCGTCTCCACCGCCATCGCACTCACCATGGCCGGCGCACTGGCCCCCACCGCACAAGCGGCCCCCCTCCCTGATCTCTCCAGCCACAACCCACTTGATGAACTCGGTCGCCCGACGCCGCGGACCCAGGAGGAGATCCGCTCCTTCGCCAACCAGCCGTGGATGCCGGCCGACCTGCGCAACGCCCTGCTCTCCGGACTGGCCTTCACCGCCGGCATCAACGGCGACGGCGGCCCGGAGCTGCCGGACAACGCTCCGCGCTTCACCCAGTTCTACTGGCCGACCGTCTCCGGATCCTGCATCGGCGGCGAGCTCGACGCCGTGGGTTCAGCCATCGCCGTCCCCGGCCCCGCCGAGATCCCGGCACCGGGTGCCGCCGAGGGACAGACGGCCTTCGTATTCACCGCACTGGGCACCGCACCCGCGGCCCCGGAGCAGGGCGGCATGACCGTCAACTGGGCGAACATCAACACGCTGCGCACGGGCGCGACGTCGCTGGGCAACCACGGCATCAACCCCGATGGACCGGCCACCCTCTCGGGCACCGCCGACACCGGCCACGGCACCGTCGTCGCCGTCGTCTCCGGCACCGTCCACACCGAGGACGGGCCGTGCACGTTCATCCCCACAGCTGCGATCATCGATGCGAGGTAACAGTCATGACTGCTGATCTGCACCCGGTCAAGGAGGAGACCTTCAACACCTCCGACCGGATCAACATCGACCCGAAGGGCCATCTCCGCGAGGTGGACACCTACCGGGTCACCGACTTCGGCCTGTACATGGCGCGCGGCGCCAATCATCCCCGTTTCGGCTACCTGGAGTCCTGGCTGCTGCCGAAGCTCGGCCTGCGTGCCAACATCTTCCACTTCCGGGAGGGTGTCGACGAGCGCCAGGACTTCTACTTCGACGTCGCCGACATCCACGTCCAGGATGACGTGTGGTCGACCCGTGACCTCTACGTGGACCTCGTCTCCGTCACCGGTGAGCCGATCGACGTCCAGGACATCGACGAGCTGGCCGCCGCCACCTCCGCCGGCCTCATCACCGCCGAGGACGCCGAGCGCGCGATCGACACGACGCTGACCGCCGTGGAGGGCATCACCCGCCACCAGGACAACGCCATGGCATGGCTGCGCACCCTGGGCATTGAACTGACCTGGGCCGACAACGTCACGCTGGTGCCGGCCGAGTAGCTCGAAAAGAGTTATCATATTGTTGTGATCTGGCCCACTTTTCGTGGGTAGGTTGGGGTTATCACCCACCTACGAACGAAAGGAAAGTGCCATGAGCACCGACTCCACCGACAAGAAGGGCCACACCTGGGAGTTCCCGGAGGACAAGCCCTTCACCCATAACCACCCGGAGGACGTGGGCAAGTCCACCCCGGAGCAGCTCGAGGAGCTGCCCGAGGAGTGGGGCCAGCAGTCCTTCCCCGCCAGTGACCCGCCCGCGAACTACTGACCCGCAGCTAGGGTTGTGGCATGAACGACAACGTGACGATCTATCACAACCCGCGCTGCTCCAAGTCCCGTCAGGCGCTGGAGTACCTGCGGGAACGCGACATCGAACCCGAGGTCATCCGGTACCTGGAGGAGACGCCGGGCGTCGAGAAGCTCAGGGAGCTTGTCGACGCAGCCGGGATCCCCGTCCACGACGCCCTCCGGCCCCGCGAATCGGAGTACCGGGAGCTGGGGCTCTCCCCTGACACGCCCGACGAGGAGCTGCTGGCCGCGATGGCGGCACACCCGCGGCTCATCGAGCGTCCATTCGTGGTCACCTCGAAAGGCGCCCGCATCGCGCGCCCGACCGAGGCCATCGACGAGATTCTCTAGGACCTGACCAGTCGAAACCCATCACATGCTTGCAATGTGATGGGTTTTTCCGTTTCCTCGGCAGTACACGGCACCACCCACCCGAGAACGACACGAGGAGAACACCATGAAGATCGCCATCGTCGGCGCCACGGGCAACCACGGCACCGCCGCCCTCCGCGCCCTGCACGACACACCCGAGGTCACCGGCCTCGTCGGCATCGCCCGACGCCTGCCCGAACAGGACCACCCGCCCTACGAAGGGGTCGAGTGGCACTCCATCGACATCGCCGGCGCCACCACCCGGGAGGATGCCGTCGCTGCCCTGACCGGAGCTTTCACCGGGGTGGACGCCGTCATCCACCTCGCGTGGCTCATCCAGCCCAACGACCGGCGCGAACTCCTGCGCCGCGTCAACGTCGAGGGCACCCGCCACGTGGCCGAGGCCGTCGCACAGGCCGGCGTGCCGCACCTGGTGGTCGCCTCCAGCGTGGGCGCCTACTCCCCCGACGAGGCCCGCCGGACCGGGAAGCCGCCGCTGCGTGACGAGTCCTGGCCCACCGGCGGCATCGACAGCTCCCACTACAGCGTGGACAAGGCCGCGCAGGAGCAGGTCCTCGACGAGTTCGAGGCCGCCCACCCCGACATCACCGTCACCCGCCTGCGCCCGGGGCTGACGTTCCAGGGCGACGCGGGCTCCGAGATCCAGGGCTACTTCCTCGGCGACCTCGTGCCGGTGCAGGCCCTGCGGACGGGCCGGCTCCCGGCGCTGCCCGTCCCGAAGGGGATCCGCCTGCAGGCCGTGCACTCCGATGACCTGGGCCGCGCCTATGCCGCGGCGGTGCTCAGGAAGGTCGGCGGCGCCTTCAACATCTGCGCCGACGACGTCCTCGGCCCGCAGCAGCTGGCGGACATCATCGACCACGGCCGCTACCTGGAGCTGCCGCCCGCGATCTTCCGCGCCGGCCTGGTCACCGCCCACAAGGCAGGGGCGGTGCCCGCCGACGCCGGTTGGCTGGACATGGGCATGGAGGTTCCGCTCATGGACAACGCGAAGGCCCGGGAGGAACTCGACTGGCGCCCCACCGTCTCAGCGGTCGACGCCTTCGCGGAGCTTCTCGACGGCATGATCGAGGGCAGCGGCCTGCCCTCTCCCCCGCTGCGCCCCCGCGACAAGGAGGAGCGCCTCCACCAGGCCGTCGGCGAGCAGGTCAAGGAGGGCGCCGACACCGGCAGCGGTAATGCCGGCGGTGGGGAGGAGAAGATCCCCGACCACTACACGAAGGACCTGCTCGAGCTCTACCTCTCCGACCACCTCACCGGCGCGACCGCCGGGGTCAACCGCATCGAGCGGATGGCGGAGGACTACATCGACACGCCCGTCTACGCGGAACTGTCCACCGTGGCCGACGAGATCCGCTCCGACCGTGAGCTGCTGCGCACCATCATCGAGGACCTCGGCCTGGCCCGCAAGCCCTACCGTCAGGCCGTCGCCTGGGTCGGCGAACGTGTCGGCCGCCTCAAGCTCAACGGCCGTGTCCTCGAGCGTTCCCCCATGACCATGCTGCTCGAGGCCGAGATCATGCGCTCCGCGGTGAACGGCAAGATCGGTGGCTGGGAGACCCTGCGCGAACACGCCGCAGGCCTGCAGCTGGATCCGCAGGTCTTCGATGACCTCATCGCCTCCTCCCACCGCCAGCTGGAGATCCTCGAGCGCGTCCACGCCTACGCGCGGGAACGGGCCCTGCGCGACGACAGCGACACCTTCTGGGACTGACCACCCCGCCCCTCCACACCACGAAAGGAATCGACCAATGCACACCGACCCGCAGAAACCCGACCGCCCTGACCTCCCCGACCTCGATGACACCCGCTTCGCAGAGGAGACCGACCCCGGACACCCCGACAACACCGACACCGAAAACCCCGACGAGGATGAGTTCCTCCCCGAATCCGAGCCACCCGCCGACCACTGAGACTGAGACCGTGACCGCCGACCAGATCTCCGTGCTGGCCCGGGAACACGGCTACACGGTGGCTGTGGCCGAATCGCTCACCGGCGGTTCCCTGGCCGCCGCGCTCGCCGCCGCGGACGACTCCTCGGAGTGGTTCGCCGGCGGTGTCGTCGCCTACCGGACCCGCACCAAGCAGCGCGTCCTCGACGTGGCCCCGGACTGTCCCGTCATCTCCGCGGAATGCGTGACGACGATGGCCGCCTCGCTCACCGACCTCATGGAGGCGGACGCGGTCATCGCGATCAGTGGCGCGGGCGGACCGGCCGGCCAGGAGGGGCAGCCGCCGGGCACGGTGTTCATCGCGACGCTGGTGCGGGGGCAGGCCTGCGTCGGGAAGCACCATTTCCCGGGCTCACCCGAGGAGGTGCTCGCCGAGGCCCGCGCCCACGCCCTGCGCCAGCTCGCCGCACAGATGCGCGGCTGACTTCACACGCTCACTCGGAGATGCTCTCCAGGAGCTCGCCGACGGTGGAGTCCGGCATGGAGCGGGCGACGTCGGCCTGGGCGAGCATGCCCACCAGCTCCGTGCCGTCGATGACCGGCACGCGGCGGATCTGGTGCTCCTTCATCACGGCGAGCACGTCCGGGGCGGAATCGTCGGGGGCCACGCTGATGACGGTGCCGTCGGCCAGCTCCCCGGCAGTGAGGGAGGTCGGGTCCCTCCCCTCCGCGATGGCGGAGACGACGATGTCACGGTCGGTGACGATGCCGACGACCGCGCCCTCCCCGTCCACGACGGGAAGGGCGCCGACGTCCGCGTCACGCATGCGACGGGCGGCGACCTCCAGGGTGTCGGCGGGGGCGACGCTGACGACGTCGGGGGTCATGAGGTCCCGTGCGGTGGTGGTGGTGTCCATGATGTGTCCTTCGCGTGGGTGGATGATACATGCACCACGTTACCTGTAATCCACGTCACATTCCGGCGCTATTCGACGAGCCCCAGGTTGGCACCCGTGCCGAGCTCGATGTTGAGGCCCGGGACGGAGTTGATGAGGTCACGGGTGTACTCCTCCCGCGGATCGGCGAACACCTCATCCGAGGTGCCCTGCTCGACGATCGCCCCCTGCTTCATCACGACGATGTCGTCGGCGGTCTGGCGGACCACCGCGAGGTCGTGGGTGATGAACAGGTAGGACAGGTCGAGCTCGTCCTGCAGCTCGGCGAGCAGGCGGATGATCTGGTTCTGCACGAGGACGTCGAGGGCGGAGACCGCCTCGTCGAGGACCAGCACCTCCGGCCGCAGCGCCAGGGCACGCGCGATGGCGATGCGCTGCCGTTGACCACCGGACAGCTCGTTCGGGAAGCGGCGCATGGCCGAACGCGGCATGGCCACCATGTCGAGCAGCTCCGCGACGCGCGCCTCCCGCTCCTTGCGGTTGCCCACCCCGTGCAGGGCGAGGGGCTCCTCGATGCAGCGGTAGATGGAGAACATCGGGTCGAGTGAGCCGTAGGGGTTCTGGAACACGACCTGCATCTTGCGACGCATGTCGAACAGCTCCCGGTTGTCCAGCGTCGACAGGTCGGTGCCCTTGTAGAACACCTTGCCGCTGGTCGGTTCGAGCAGGTTGAGCACCATGTTCGCCACGGTCGACTTGCCGGAGCCCGACTCACCCACCAGCGCCAGGGTGGTGCCCTTGCGCACGGTGAAGGAGACGTCGTCGACGGCCTTGTTCTCACCGAAGATCTTGGTGAGGTTCTCGACGCGGATGACCTCCTCCTGCTTCGCCTCGCGGCCGTGCGCCACCAGCTCCGTCGACTCCACGCCGGCGGCCAGCGCCGACTGGATGCGTGCCGACGCCAGCGAGGGCGCCGCCTTCACCAGGCGTCGGGTGTACGGGTGCTGGGGGTCACGGAGGATCTGCAGGCTGGGGCCGGACTCGACGATGCGGCCGCGGTGCATGACCACCAGGTGCTCGGCGCGTTCGGCGGCCAGACCCAGGTCATGGGTGATGAACAGGACGGCGGTGCCCAGTTCCTCGGTGAGCCCCTCGAGGTGGTCAAGGATGCGCTTCTGCACGGTGACGTCGAGAGCCGAGGTCGGCTCATCGGCGATGAGCAGCTTCGGGCGGGCGGCGAGGCCGATGGCGATGAGCGCGCGCTGGCGCATGCCTCCGGAGTACTCGTGCGGGTACTGGCGGGCGCGCCGCCTGGCGTCGGGAAGCCCCGCCTCCTCCAGCAGCTCGGCGACGCGGTCGCCGACCTCGGAGCCCTTGACCACGTTGTTGGCGCGCAGCGACTCGGCGACCTGCGTGCCGACACGCCACACCGGGTTGAGGTTGGACATCGGGTCCTGCGGGACCAGGCCGATCTCGGAGCCGCGGTACTTCTGCATCTCCTTGTCGCCCAGGCCGGTGATGTCCTCACCGTTGAACAGGATCTGCCCGCCGGTGACCTTGCCGGTGCCCGGCAGCAGACCGAGAATCGACATGGCGGCGGTGGACTTGCCGGAGCCGGACTCACCGACGATGGCGACGGACTGGCCCGGGTAGATCGTCATGTTGATGCCGCGGACGGCCTCGACGACGCCGGTGGAGGAGGTGAAGGAGATCTTGACGTCCTTCATCTCGAGCAGCGGGGTCTGGGTGGTCATCGCTTCCTCGCCTTCGGGTCGAGGGCGTCACGGACGACGTCGCCGAGCATGATGAAGCTCAGGACCGTCAGCGCGAGCGCCATGGCCGGGTAGAACAGGACCATCGGTTTGGTGCGCAGGGAGGCCTGCGCGGCGGAGATGTCCCCGCCCCAGGACACGATCGTCGGCGGGAGGCCGATGCCCAGGAAAGACAGGGTGGCCTCCGCGACGATGAAGGTGCCCAGCGCCACCGTGGCGTACACGATGATCGGGGCGGCCGCGTTGGGCATGATGTGGCTGGTGAGGATCTTCATCCTCGACGCCCCCAGCGCCCGCGCCGCGGTGACGTACTCCTCGTTCTTCACTCCCATCACCGCACCGCGGGTGATGCGGGCGATGTTCGTCCAGCCGAACAGTCCCAGGACCAGCACCACCGTGACGATGGTGCGGTAGTCCTTGAACATCTGCATGACGACGATGGCGGCGAGCACCAGCGGGATGGCGAAGAAGATGTCCGTCAGGCGGGAGAGCAGCGTGTCCAGGATGCCGCCGAAGAAACCGGCGAGCGCACCGATGAGCGTGCCGATGAGCACGACGAGCGCGGTGGTGAGGATGCCCACCGCCACCGAGGCACGTGCCCCGTAGATGGTGCGGGAGTAGATGTCACAGCCCTGCCGGTCGAAGCCGAAGGGGTGGCCCGGCTGCGGGTCCGCCAGGGAGTTGGACAGGGTGCAGGCCCGCGGGTCGATGGAGGTGAACAGCTGCGGGAACAGCGACATGAGCACGGCCACGAGGATGAGCAGGGCCGAGACCCAGAACAGGGGGCGGCGGCGCAGGTTGCGCCACGCCTCACCCCACATGGAGGAGGGGGCGGATTCGTCGGCGACGGCGTCGACGGCACCGAGGCCGGTCTCGTCGGTCTCGGCGATGTAGTGGTCCTGGCCGGGGCGGAGCTGGAGCTTCTCCTCCGCGAGGATGTCGTCCCCGCCGGCCGGGTTGGCGACGTTGCGGTTGATGTCAGGCATAGCGGATCCTCGGGTCGAGCACGGCGTAGACCAGGTCCACGACGAGGTTGGCGATGATGTAGACGATGACGAGCACGGTGGTGAACGACACCACCGTCGTCGGTTCGCCCTTGATGATCGCCTGGTAGATGGTGCCGCCGACGCCGTTGATGGCGAAGATGCCCTCGGTGACGATGGCCCCGCCCATGAGGGCACCGAGGTCCGCACCGAGGAAGGTGGCGACGGGGATGAGGGAGTTACGCAGCACGTGGCGGCTCATGACCTGCCCACCGGACAGGCCCTTGGCGCGGGCGGTGCGGACGTAGTCGGCGCGCAGGTTCTCGCTCACGGACTGCCGCGTCAGGCGCAGGACGTAGGCGAAGGACACGGCGCCGAGCACGATGGCGGGCATGAGCAGGGAGGTGAACGTCTCCCGCGAGCCCACGGTGACGGGGAGTATCCCCCATTTCACGCCGACGACGAACTGCAGGACGAAACCGATGACGAAGCTGGGCACGGCGATGACGATCAGCGACATCACCAGGACGGTGGAGTCGAAGATGCCGCCGCGGCGCACGCCGGCGATGACGCCGAAGATGATGCCGAAGAAGGCCTCGAAGATGAGGGCCATGACGGCCAGCTTGATGGTGACGGGGAAGGCCCGGGCCATGACGTCGGCGACGGGCTGGCCGGAGAAGGTGGTTCCGAAGTCGAGGGTGAGGATGCCCTTGAGGTAGAGCAGGTACTGGACGATGAAGGGTTTGTCCAGGTTGTACTCCGCCTCGATGCGGGCGCGGGCGGCCTCGGACAGGCCGCGGTCACCGCCCAACGCCTGGACCGGGTCGCCGGGCATGAGGAAGACGAGTGCGTAGATGAGGAGGGTGGCCCCGAAGAACACGGGGATCATCTGGAGCAGTCGTCGCCCGATGTAGCGCAACATAACTATTCCTTGTGGGTGTGATGGAGGCATTCAGGCAGATACCCGCGTGACGCACCGGGCGTCACGCGGGTATCAGGGTGTCACGGTGAACCGGCGACGCTAGTTCTTCGTAATGTTGTAGTAGAGCGGCTGGTCCTTCCAGGAGAAGACGACGTTGTCGACGTGCTCACTGAAGCCACCGGTCAGGTTGGAGTACCACAGCGGGACGGCCGGCAGATCCCGGAAGAGGATCTCCTGCGCCTCGTTGTAGATGCGGGACGCGTCCTCCGGGGTCTCCGCGGCCGCCGCCTCGGCGAGCTTGGCGTCGAAGTCGGCGTTGGAGTAGTCACCGTCGTTGGAGCCGGCGCCGGTGCCGTAGAGCGGGCCGAGGAAGTTACCCTGCGACGGGTAGTCGGCCTGCCAGCCGGTGCGGAAGGCGCCCTGGATGGTGCGGCCGGTGACGTCGTCACGCAGGGACTTGAAGTCCGGGTACGGGTTGCCCACGGCCTCGATGCCGAGGGTGTTGCGGATGGAGTTGACCACCGCGTCGACCCAGGCCTGGTGGCCGCCGTCGGCGTTGTAGGAGAGGGTGAACTCGCCGGTGAACGGGGAGATCTCATCGGCCTGCGCCCACAGGTCCTTCGCCTTCTCCGGGTTGTACTCGAGGACGTCGTTGCCCACGATGTCACCGTCATAGCCCGGCAGGACCGGGGAGGTGAAGTCGGTGGCCGGGGTGCGGGTGCCCTGGAAGATGGCGTCGGTGATCTCCGCGCGGTTGATGGCGTGGGAGATCGCCTGGCGGCGCAGCTGGCCTTCCTCGCCGCCCCAGTGGTCGAGGCTCTCCGGGATGGTGAAGGACTGGAAGATGGCGGAGGCCTGGTTGGCGGCGCGGTCGCCGAGCTCGTTCTCGAAGGTGGCGAACGCGGAGTCCGGGATGGAGTCCAGGACGTCGAGGTTGCCGGCGAGCAGGTCGTTGTAGGCGGCGTCCTGCTGGGCGTAGAAGACGAACTTGATGCCGTCGTTCTGCGGAGCGCGCTCACCCTGGTAGTTCTCGTTGGGGACGAGGACGGCGTCCTGGTTGTGGTTCCAGGACTCCAGCTTGTACGGGCCGTTGCCGTTGGGCTTCTCGCCGAAGGCGGCGAGATCGTCCAGGGCCTCATCGGGCAGCGGGTAGAAGGCGGAGTATCCCAGGCGCATCGGGAAGTCGGCCTCGTGCTGGTTCAGCTCGATGGTGAAGGTCTTGTCGTCGATGATCTGGAGGCCCTCCATCGACTCCTTGCCCTCCTCGTAGCCGAGGATCGGCTCGAAGAAGTAGGCGGAGAGCTGGGACTCCTCGACGGCCTTGTTCCAGGCGTTGACGAAGTGGGAGGCCGTGACGGGGGTGCCGTCGGCGAAGGTCCAGCCGTCCTTGAGGGTGACGCGGTAGCTCTTCTCACCCTCCGGCTCGATGGACTCGGCGACCTCGTTGTGGATCTCGCCGTCAGCGTCGTAGTAGACGAGGCCGGAGTAGATCATGTCGACGATGCGTCCACCGCCCACCTCGTTGGTGTTCGCGGGGATGAGGGGGTTCTGCGGTTCGGTGCCGTTGGCGAGGACGTACTTCTCGCCGCCGGCGGCTCCGGTGTCCCCGGAATCGGAACATGCGACCAGACCGAACCCGAGCGTGGTGGCTGCGAGCAGGGCCAGCGTCTTCTTGCTGAGTGCCATGTGATGGACCTCCAGTGTGAAAGGACGATTTCTTAATCTTCCGTTCACGCTACCGCGTGACGTCCATCACCCCACACTTGTGATGAGACTGTAACCACATGGTTATGCCTACAAAAGGACTAGTGACACCTTTCCGGCTGCTCAGGGGACCGTCAGCCCCCACTCAGCCTCCCTCACCGCCACCCCCGCAGCCACCCCCGCCCGACCGGACCCCCACCCATACCGAGAGTCTGTGGGATTTACTCACCATGTCAACGCAAAGTCCACCGGAACGTGCCCGTGCACCGCGTAGAACGCCTCCTCCTGCGCCGCCCACATGTCCCAGTAGGGCCCGTAGCCGGTGTCGCGCTGCAGGGCGCGGGCGCGGCGCAGCGCCACGGGGGCGTCGATACGCACGCTGAGCACCTCCCCCAGTTCCTCCGCGGCACTTATCGACGCCGCCGTCACCGCCCCCACCCCCTCCACGATGAGCGACTCCCCCGGGTCCAGCGCCACCCACTCCCCCGGCGCGTCGGCCTCCCAGTCCCAGCGCCGGTAACCGGGCCGGGTCGGGTGGAGGACGTCCTCGGCCACCATGCGGGCGGCCGCCGCCAGCCCGGACCAGCCCGGGTAGAAGTCGTCGAGGTGGACCACCCGCAGGCCGGTGCGCTTCCCCACGGCCCCGGCGAAGGTCGTCTTGCCGGACCCGGAGGGTCCGTCGACGAGCACGGTCAACCGCGTCACGCCACGCCCAGGAAACGGAAGGAGCCGACGGCCACCGCGATGCCGATGGCCGCCACGGAGGCGAGCAGGCACACGGACATGACGACCAGGTCGCGGCCGGAGAGCGTGGATTCGCGGGCCCACGTGCGGCCGTGCTCGGCGACGCGGTTGAAGCCCCTGGCCTCCATCGCGGTGGCCAGCTTGGTGCCGCGTCGCAGGGAGAGCACGAGCAGCCCGAAGGCCAGCGTGAGGAAGTGGCGGATGCGCCCCTGGTCGGCGATGCCGCGGGCCCGGCGGGCCCGACGCATGGAGTCCAGGTCGTCGCGGAACAGGGAGACCAGGCGGGTCGCCGCCACCGCCCCCAGCACGAAACGGGCGGGCAGGCGCAGCACCTGCGAGAGGCCGTCGCCGAGATCCGTGGGGTCGACGTCCGCCGACAGGACGATGACCGGCAGCCCCACCGCCAGGACACGGACGAAGATCGCCGCCGCCAGCTGCAGGGAGTTGTCTGTGACGTGGATGAGGAGGAGCTGGAAGTAGGTCTCCCCCTCCGGGCGGCCGTAGAGCGCCATCGGGACCGCCGCCAACGGGGCGGCCAGCAGGATCGGCCAGCCGCGACGCAGCAGCCTCCCCCAGCCCACCCCGCACAACGGGGCGGCCAGCAGCGTGAAGCCCAGCGCCACCGACGCAGAGACGATGTCCACCGAGAGCAGCAGCGGCGTGGTCAGCAGGATGAGACCCAGGATGCGGGTGACCGGGTTGATGCCGGCGAGAAGATTCATCGGACCTCCACGAGATGGTCGCCGAGGGCGTGGGCGTAGAGCTCGTCATGGGTGATCGACACGACGGTCACGCCGCGGTCGGTGAGTTCCCGGACCATGCCGACGAGCTCGGCGAAGGTCGTCGGGTCCTGGCCGAAGGTCGGCTCGTCGAGGACGAGCAACGCCGGGGCGTTGACCAGGGCGGTGGCCACGGAGAGCCGGCGCTTCTCCCCGCCCGAGAGGGTGAAGGGGTTGGCGTCGGCGAGGTGGGTGAGGCGGAGGCGGTGCAGCAGGTCGTCGATACGTTCCTGCGTGCCGCCGGACACGGCCATCTCCTCGGCGACGGTCCGGGCGACGAACTGGTGCTCCGGGTCCTGGAAGACGTAACCCACCCGCTGCGCCAGCTGACGCGAGGTCCACGCGTGGGGGCGCCGGCGCAGGCCCTGCCGCAGCTCCTCCGCGTAGGTGAGCTCGCCGCCGACGGGGTCGAGCAGCCCGGCGAGGGTGAGCGCGAGCGTCGACTTGCCGGAGCCGTTGGGCCCGGTGATCACCGTCGACGCGCCCTGCGGCAGGTCGAGGGTGCGGGGCGGACCCCAGATGGTCCGCAGGTCGCGGGCGCTCACCAGGGGACGTGCCCCGGGGGCCACGCCGCGGGCCGCCGGCAGGACCGGCAGGGCGGGCAGTCCGGCGGCGGAGCTCTCGTGGAGACCGTCCTCGTCGAGGTGGAGGAAACGGTCCATGAGCGGGGCCCACAGGTGCGGGCGGTGCTCGACGACGAACAGGGTGGCGTCGGTCTCCGCGGCGACGGTGGTCACCGCCTCGACGACCTCGCGCTGCCCGACGGGATCGAGGTTGGCGGTCGGCTCATCGAGGAGGATGAGGTCCGCCCCCATCGCGATGACGCCCGCCAGGGCGAGGCGCTGCTTCTGCCCGCCGGACAGGTGCCGGGTCGGGTGGTCGAGGGGCAGGTCCAGGCCGACGAGGTCGAGGGCACGGCGCACCCGCGGCCAGATCTCCTCGCGCGGGATGCGGAGGTTCTCGCAGCCGAAGGCGACGTCGTCGCCGACGCGGGAGGCGATGACCTGGGAGTCGGGGTCCTGCAGGACCATGCCGACCGTGCCGTCGATGGTGAGGGTGCCGCTCGGGTCGCCGTCCTCCTCGTCACCGAGCAGGCCGGCCAGGGCGGCCAGGAGCGTGGACTTGCCCGCACCGGAACGTCCGGTGAGCAGCACCCGCTCCCCGCGTTCCAGGCGCAGGGAGATGTTCTCCAGGGCCGGGGCGATCCGGGAGGCGTGACGCCAGCCGAGACCGCGGGCCTCGACGAGTGCAGTCATCTACACGCGCTTCCGGCCGGCCGCGAAACGATCCAGAGCACCGGTCCCGGCCAGGGCCTTGACCAGCCAGTGGCCGAGGAGTCCCGCGAGGAGAGCGCCCGAGATCATCCCGCACGTGAGGTAGATCGAGTTGAAGGCCAGCGACTTCGCGATGTTCGCGTTGGTGAACAGCGAGACCAGGAAGTTGCCCAGCGAGGCGCCCACGCCGGCGAGGAGGGCGACGGGGAGGGTGAAACGTCGGTAAGCGAAGGCGGCGAAGACCAGCTCCGCGCCGATACCCTGCGCGATACCGTGGTAGAGGGTCTCGATGCCCCACTGGTTGCCCAGCAGCGCGGAGACCGCCGCCGCGAGGACCTCGACGAAGATCGCGGCACCCGGCTTACGGATCACCAGTCCGCCGATGACGCCGCCCAGCAGCCAGATGCCCAGGGCGAGGCCACCGAAACCGGGGGTGAGGGCGTCCATGGCGGTGGTCCAGGCGTAGCCGATGGAGTTCCACACCCAGAAGATGAGGCCGGTCGCCACACCGAGGACGGAGGCGATGATGATGTCGATGACGCGCCACGAGGAGCGGGCGCGCGTGGGTGCAGCAGTGATGGTCACTGGGGTCTCCCTAGCGCCGGTATTAACCGGATCAGGTTCTTACGGTCCGCCGTTGCGGCATCTCAGCCCGGATTTTCACCGGGCACCCGTGGATGAAAATGGACGGGCGTCAGTCTAGCCCAGTCGCCCAGCGGGTACCGTCCTGACCTCCGGGACGCTTCCAGGCGACCTCCACGTCGGTGTCCCCGGCGAGGTCGACGATCCCGCGCCCGATCATCCCCTCCAGCTGGTCGAGCTCCGCGGCGGCGCACTCGAGGTGCAGCAGGAGGATCCCGTCGCCGGCGATCATGTCGACCTCGGCGTCATGTCCCCAGGTGAACAGGAGGTGCCCGCGGCCCTCCTCGGCGTCCCACTCCGTGTGCGCCGTGTTGGCGAACGTGGAGGCCAGGGACCGAGCGTAACGCCCCGGGCGATCACACCTGACCCGGGCAGTGGAGGAAGCCGTCATGTCCGTCACGTTACCCCAGCACCCCCAGCAGGAGGTCATGCAGCCGCACGTCGACGCCCTGCCGGGCCGCCATCCGGCAGATGGCGCCGACCTGGGAATCCAGCTCGTGGGGACGCCCGGCCACCAGGTCACGGTGCATCGAACTGGTCGCCTCCGCGGGCATGCGGTCGGCGAACTCCAGGGTGCGTTCCACCACGTCGTCGCTCAGCGTCACGCCGTTCGCGCGGGCCGTGGCCTCGACCTCCCGCATGAGCGCCTCCAGCGTCGGCCGCAGCCGCGTACGCAGCTCCCCGAGCGGGGCCTGCGCCAGCGCACCGAGGGCCCCGGTGGTGGTGACGTACAT
Organism: Corynebacterium sp.; assembly: GCF_012838985.1. Lineage (GTDB taxonomy): Bacteria > Actinomycetota > Actinomycetes > Mycobacteriales > Mycobacteriaceae > Corynebacterium. The sequence goes on from NZ_DUOE01000212.1 coordinate 19,456, forward strand.
CGCCTTCTCCCACACGTCGACGACGATGTCCCCGCGCACGGTGGCGTCGATGCCCGCCGCATTCAACGCCGCCACGAGCTTTCCGACGACCGCCCCTCCCCCACCCACGTCATACGAGACAGGTCCCCCGTGGAACTCCACCCGCCCCGGACCGGTGTGATGGTAGTAGCCGCGCACGACCCCCGGCAGGGTGCGCCCCTCACCGACGATCCCGGCGACGCGGGCGGGCACCTCGACGGAGTTCTGGGTGACGGCGACGTGGGCCCCGGCGGGGAGGGAACCGAGCAACGCCTCGAGGTCGGTCTCCCCGGTGACCTTCACCGCGAGCAGCACGACATCCACCGGGCCGGCCTCGGCGAGGCTGCCGACGGCCGTCACCGGGATCGGCGGGTCGTCGTTGAGCCGCAGCCCCTCGGTGCGGAGCACGTCGAGGGTCTCGCCGCGCGCGACGAACACCACGTCATGCCCCGCCCGGACCAGAGACCCGCCGAACCATCCACCGACCGCGCCGACACCCACCACTGCTGTTCTCATGCGACCATTCTAAGGAACGCACTAGAATGTCCTTATTTCCTCCCTGAAAGGTGCCCATCATGGCCGGTGGACTACTAGCACTGCTTGACGACGTCGCCCTCATCGCCCGCGCCGCCGCCGCCAGCGTCGACGACGTCGCGGCCGCCGCCGGAAAAACCTCGGTGAAGGCCGCCGGCGTCGTGGTCGACGACGCCGCCGTGACCCCCCGCTACGTCACCGGCATCCGGCCGGCCCGGGAGCTGCCGATGATCTGGCGGATCACCAAGGGCTCCCTGGTCAACAAGCTCGTCATCATCCTCCCCGTCGCGCTGCTCCTCTCCTGGATCGCCCCCTGGGCCCTGACCCCGATCCTCATGCTCGGCGGCACCTACCTGTGCTTCGAGGGCGCCCACAAGGTGCTCCACAAACTCAAGGGCCACGGCAAGGGTGAGGGCGACACCCACGCCCAGGGCGCCGACAAGACCACCGCCGACGAGGACAAACTGGTCAGGGGCGCCATCATGACCGACCTCATCCTCTCCGCGGAGATCATGGTCATCTCCCTCAACGAGGTCGCCCACCAGCCCATGGCCTTCCGCGCCGCCGTCCTCGTCGTCGTGGCGATCGGCATCACCGCCCTGGTCTACGGCGCGGTCGGCGTGCTGGTGAAGATGGACGACATCGGCCTCCACATGGCCAAGCGGGGCGGCCCCAGCGCCACCTTCGGCCGCGGCCTGGTCACGGCGATGCCGAAGGTGCTGTCGACGATCGCGGTGGTCGGCACCTTCGCGATGCTGTGGGTCGGCGGCCACATCATCCTGGTGGGCCTCGCCGAGTTCGGCCTCACCTGGCCCTACGACACCATCCACTCCCTGGAGGTCGCCGTCGGCGGCGGCCTCCTCGGCTGGCTGGTCAACACCTTCTTCTCGCTGGTCTTCGGCCTGCTGTGGGGCATGGTCATCGCACTCGTCGTCGACGGCGTGAAGGCCCTCACCGGCTCACCGGAGAAGGCGGCCGCCCGTCACGGGGAGACCGGACGCCCCGACTCCCGCCACTCGGGGTAGCCCTCCTCCAGCCGCACCGCCCGCAGACCCGCCTCCCGCAGGCGGGTCACCGCGTCAGCGGCGAAGACGCAGTAGGGGCCGCGGCAGTACGCCACGATCGTGCGGTCGGCGGGCAGCTCCGCGAGACGCCGGTCGAGGTCGGCGAGGGGGATGTTGACCGCGCCCTCCGCGTGGCCGGCGGCGAACTCGGCGGCGGGGCGGACGTCGACAAGCAGGGCCTCACCGGTGCGGTGCAGTTCGTCGAACTCCTCGAAGGTGACCGCCCGGACGCCGTCGACCTCGGCGAAGAAGGCCTCGGCCAGGATGCTGACGTCCGCGATGTGCGACCGTGCCAACCCCCGGACCGCCAGGTAGACACCGGCCACCTGGTCGTCGGCGACACGGTAGACGCGGGAGGTGCCCTCCGCACGGCGGGCGACCAGACCGGCGGCGGCGAGGATCTGCAGGTGACGGGAGGTGTTCGCCACCGACGCCGCGACCTGCTGCGCGAGCGACTCGACGGGGCGCTCGCCCTGCAGGAGCACGTCGAGGATCTCGATCCGTTTGGCATGCCCCAGGGCGGCACCGATCCGGGCGATGTGGCCGAAGACATCGTCCTTGAAGGCACGGGGATCGCGTGCTTGCGGTGGCATGTCTCCGATTGTAGTGTTCAAGCAATTCATTGAATAGTTGAGGAGTTCGGCATGCCCCACCCACAACTCGGCCTCCGCCGGAACGCCGCCCAGTTCACCCTGCTCGTCGCCGTCAACGCCCTCGTCGGCGGCATGGTCGGCCAACAGCAGACCACCCTCCCCCTCCTCGCCGAACAGGTCTTCTCCCTCACCGGCTACGCCTTCGTCTTCACCTACGTCGCCGCCTTCGGCATCGCCAAAGCCGCCTTCAACTACGTCGCCGGACTCCTCTCCGACAGGTACGGACGCAAACCCGTCCTCCTCGCCGGCTGGCTCGCCGGACTACCCGTCCCCCTCCTCATCATGTGGGCACCGGGCTGGGAGTGGATCATCCTGGCCAACATCTTCCTCGGCATCAACCAGGGACTCGCCTGGTCGACGACGGTGACGATGAAGATCGACCTCGTCGGCCCCCGCCAACGCGGCCTCGCCATGGGACTCAACGAAGCCGCCGGCTACCTCGCCGTCTCACTCACCTCCCTGGCCGCCGGCTGGATCGCCGCCCAGCACGGCCTACGCCCCGCCCCCTTCCTCCTCGGGGTGATCTACGCCGTCACCGCCCTCGTCGTGGTGACCTTCTTCGTCCGGGAGACCCGCGGCTTCGTCGCCCTCGAGGCCGACCCGGCGGCCCCTGCCACCCCGCCCCTGTCGAACGGGCACATCTTCGCGGACGTGAGCTGGCGGAACCCGGCGCTGTCGTCGGCAAGCATCGCGGGCATGGCCAACAACCTCAACTTCGGCCTGTCCTGGGGCGTGTTCCCCCTGCTCTTCGCCAGCGCGGGGCTGGGACTGCGCGAGATCGGTCTCCTCGTCGCCCTCTACCCGCTGGTGTGGGGCATCGGGCAGCTGGCCACCGGCTGGATCTCCGACCACACCGGACGACGCCCCCTCGTCGTCGGCGGCATGGTCGTGCAGGCGGCGGCGCTGGCCCTCATCGCCTGGTCGGAAGGGATGCCCGGCTGGGTGGTCGGCACGATGGTGCTGGGCCTGGGGTCCGCGATGGTCTACCCCGCGCTGCTGGCCGTCATCGGCGACGTCGCCGCCCCCGAGTGGCGCGGCCGGGCCGTGGGCATCTACCGCGTGTGGCGCGACCTCGGATACACCGCCGGCGCACTGCTCGGCGGCCTGACCGCGGACGCCCTCGGACTGCACAGCGCCGTCTGGGCGGCCGCCGGGCTCTCCGCCGCCGCCGGCGTCGTGGTGCTGCTCCGGCTGGGCGAGACCCACCCGGAGAAACGCCCCGCCTAGCTCTGTCCCCCGGGGGCCCGCCACCCGGGGATACCCTGGGGACCATGTACCGTGCCCGGGCCGTTCTTTTCGCGACCCTCCTCCTCGGAGGGGTCCTCGCCGGTCTCATCGGCGGTGCGATGGCCTGGCTCATCCACCGCTTCCACCACTTCACCGCCGCCGGTCCCCTCCCCCAGGTCCTTGCGGCCGGACTCGGTGGTGTCGTCGCGGGACTCGGCTGGTGGTGGTTGCGCCGCACCCGCCCCATCCGCAGCGTCGAGGAATCCGCCACCACCGACACCCCGCTCCCCCTGGGCCGCACCGTCGCGGATGCCCTGTTCCAGCTGCTCGCCGTCGGCTCCGGCATCTCCCTCGGCCGCGAGCAGGCGCCCCGGCAGTCCGCCGCGGCAGTCCTCGACCGGCTCTCCCGTGCCCTGCGTATCGACGAAACCCATCGACGCCTCCTCGTCGCCTCCGCCGCCGGTGCCGGACTGGCCGCCGTGTACAACGTGCCGCTGGCCGGTGTCCTCTTCACCCTCGAGGCGATGCCCGTGCGCCGCAGCTGGCGCACGCTGGGCATCGCCACCACGATGTCCGCGGTGGCGACGGTGACGGCGTGGCCCCTGGTGGGCGCCACCTCCGTCTACCAGCTTCCCGACGCCCCCTTCGACCCCCTCGTCCTCTGGGTGCTGCCGGTGCTGCTGCCCGCCGCGGTCGTCGTGGGCCGGCTGTTCCTGGCGCTGATGAAGTCCGCGCACGGCTGGAAGGTCCTCGACCCGCGGTGGCTGCCGTTGAGCGTCGGCGCGGCGACCGCGGGTGTGGTCACCGTCTCCCGGTTCCTGCCCGGGGTGACCGGCAACGGCGAGGACATCGTCCGCACCGCCTTCGACCCGGTCACGGCGCTGCCGCTGCTGCTCACGCTGCTGGCGGTGAAGCCGCTGCTCACCGCGGCGTCACTCGGCTCCGGTGCGGTGGGTGGCACGTTGACGCCGGCGCTGGCGGTGGGGGCCACACTCGGGGCGGGTGCGGGCGCGC
>NZ_DUOE01000213.1 GCF_012838985.1 Corynebacterium sp.
TCGCTGCTGCTGGCCTTCACTCCCGGTGGCCCGGCCAGCACTGATCCCGGGGACCCCGGCGATGACATCGGCTACGTCACCCCCGACGCGGAGACGCAGGCCCGTCTCACCGAGATCCGCAATGATTTCGCGATCGCGGTGACGACCCTGCGGGTCAAGGAGCATGTCCCGCCGCTCGCCCACGACGCCCACCTGGAGCTGTCCGCGCAGCGCCACGCGCAGAAGACCGCGGTCCTGGGCCGGCACGTCGAGTCGCCGAACAACGTCACCATGCTGCAGCACAGCCTGCCGCTGGAATCGGCCTCGGGACACGCCTTCATGGAGGCCTGGCTCCACTCGGCTCCACACACCGCGGTGCTTCTCGACGACCGCTACTCCTTCTACGGCACCGGAGTCGCCGTGGGGCACGGTCGCGTCTGGGTGACGCTGCAGCTCTCCGCCAGCTGACCGATATACAGTGGGCGGTGTGAACGAGATCGCCTCCTCCTCCCAGGCAGCCTCGCTGCCGCCGAACCGCTCGACGTCGCTCCTCACGGACATGTACGAGCTGACCATGCTGCAGGCCGCACTGCGTGACGGCACGGCACACCGCAGCTCCACCTTCGAGGTCTTCGCCCGGCGCCTGCCCAATGAGCGGCGCTACGGTGTCGTCGCCGGCACCGCCCGCGTGCTGCGCGCGGTGCGGGACTTCGTGTTCACGGAGGACCAGCTCACGCACCTGAGTTTCCTGGACGACCGGACCCGTGACTACCTGCGGGACTACCGCTTCACCGGGCAGATCGACGGCTACCGGGAGGGCGAGCTCTACTTCCCGTACTCCCCGCTGCTCACGGTGCGCGGTACTTTCGCCGAGTGCGTGATCCTCGAGACGGTCATCCTGTCGATCATGAACGCGGACTCCGCGATCGCCTCGGCCGCCGCGCGTATGGTCACGGCCGCCGACGGCCGCCCGATCATCGAGATGGGTTCCCGCCGCACCCACGAGTACGCGGCGGTCACCGCCTCCCGGGCCGCCTACCTGGCGGGTTTCACCGCCACCTCCAACTTGGAGGCCTCCCACCGTTACGGCATCCCGGCCTCCGGCACCGCCGCGCATGCGTGGACGCTGCTGCACATCAACGACGACGGCACCCCGAACGAGGAGCTGGCCTTCCGTTCCCAGGTCGAGTCCCTCGGCGTGGACACGACCCTGCTGGTGGACACCTACGACATCACGAAGGGCGTCGAGACGGCCATCCGTGTCGCCGGTCCCGAGCTGGGTGGCGTCCGCATCGACTCGGGTGATCTCGGCGCGGTCACCCGGCGCGTCCGTCGGCAGCTCGACGACCTCGGGGCGCACAACACCCGGATCGTCGTGTCCTCCGACCTCGACGAGTTCGCCATCGCCGGTCTGCGCGGCGACCCGGTCGACGTCTACGGTGTCGGCACCTCGGTGGTCACCGGTTCGGGTGCCCCGACCGCCAGCATGGTGTACAAGCTGGTCGAGGTGGACGGACACCCCGTCGCGAAGCGCTCCCGCGGCAAGGGCATGACGGGCGGCGGCAAGCAGGCGGTGCGCACGTACCGCTCCTCCGGTGTCGCCGTCGAGGAGCTGGTCTCCCCCTTCGGCGCGGAGGCCCCGGACACCGGGCACCTCACCTCCCGGCAGCTGACGGTCCCGCTCATGCGGGACGGCGTGGCGGTGGAGGGTCTGCCGACCCTCGACGAGTCCCGCGCGCACCTCGCCGAGCAGCTGCTGACGCTGCCGTGGGAGGGCCTGGCGCTGTCGCGTGACGAGCCGTCGATCGGCACCCGTTTCGTGGGCTTCCCCGACTAGCGGGAGCCTCTCCCCCGGCCCGGCCGGCCCCCGGCGTTAGACTCGGGGGCCGGCCCTTCATCTTCTTCCCGCCAGGAGGCACTGCGTGAGCACGGAACCGCTGACCCACTCCACCACCACGCTTCTCGACGCCGCCGTCGACGCCCTCGGCGGCACCCGCCGCGACGGTCAGGTCGCCATGGCGGAGGCCGTCACACGCGCCCTGGAGACGGAACGGCACCTGGCGGTGCAGGCGGGCACCGGCACCGGCAAGTCGCTGGCCTACCTCGTCCCGGCGATCCGGCACGCGCAGGCCACGGGTTCCTCGGTGATCGTCTCCACGGCGACCATCGCGCTGCAGCGGCAGCTGGTGGAGCGAGACCTGCCCCGCCTGGCGGACGCCCTGGAGAAGGTCATGGAACGCCGCCCCACCTTCGCGATCCTCAAGGGCCGCTCCAACTACGTCTGCCTCAACCGCATCGGGGCGGACGAGGACCCGGAGGAGGCCCTCCTCGACGAGGCCGACGTCTCCTGGCTGGGCCGGCACGTCGCCCGCGTCCACGAGTGGGCCCAGGAGACGGAGAGCGGCGACCGCGACGACCTCGAACCGGGCGTGCCGGACCTGGCGTGGCGGCAGGTCTCCGTCACCGCGCGCGAGTGCCTCGGGGCATCGCGCTGCCCGCACGGCGAGGAGTGTTTCGCGGAGGCGGCGCGTCGGAAAGCACATGAGGTCGACATCGTGGTGACCAACCACGCCCTGCTGGCCATCGACGCCCTCGCCGACATCGACATCCTCCCCGAGCACGACGTGGTCATCATCGACGAGGCCCACGAACTCGACGGCCGCATCACCTCCGTCGCCACCAACGAGCTGTCCCGCACCGCCCTGACGCTGGCCGCCAAGCGCGCCGGGAAGCTGGGCGCCGAGGGCCGCGACGACAAGGTGGTGGAGCTCACCGACGACTGGCTGGCGGCCGCCGCGCTGCTGCCCTCCGGCCGGTGGACCGGCATCGACGACACGGCCCGCGGACCGCTCGCCGGTCTCCGTGACGGCCTGTGGTCCCTCCGCGACGCCGTCGCCCGCGCCCCGGAGGGGGAGGCTGCCCACGATCCGGAGAAGAACGCCGAGCGGCAGAACCTCTCCAACCACCTGCAGGAACTTCACGACGCCATCGTGCGCATCCTCACGGTCTTCGACGAGGAGGACGCGGCGTCGCAACGCGACGTCGTGTGGCTGGACCGCGACGACCGCCGCGGCGACGTCCTCATGGTCGCGCCCCTGTCAGTCGCCGGGCTGCTCCACGAGCGGCTCTTCGGGGAGCAGACCGTGGTGCTCACCTCCGCGACGCTCACCATCGGCGGACGTTTCGACGCGATGGCCGCCTCCTGGGGGCTGCCCAAGGGGTCCTGGGACAGCCTGGACGCCGGCACCCCCTTCGACCCGCGCCGCTCCGGCATCCTCTACACGGCGCGCCACCTGCCGGACCCCGGCAGGGACGGCCTCGCCCCCGAGACCCTCGACGAGATCCACGAGCTCATCATGGCCGCCGGCGGCCGCACCCTCGGACTGTTCTCCTCCCGCCGTGCGGCGGAGCAGGCCGCCGAGGCCATGCGCGCCCGCCTGCCCTTCGACGTCTACTGCCAGGGCGACGACACGACCGGCGCCCTGGTGGAGAAGTTCGCCCGCCACGAGAACGCCTGCCTCTTCGGCACGCTCACCCTGTGGCAGGGCGTGGACGTGCCGGGCAGCGCCTGCTCCCTCGTGCTCATCGACCGGGTCCCCTTCCCCCGCCCGGATGACCCGCTGCTGCAGGCCCGCAAGGAGGCCGCGGAGGCCGAGGGCCGCAACGGCTTCATGGAGGTCGCCGCCACCCACGCCGCGCTGCTCATGGCGCAGGGCGCGGGACGGCTGCTGCGGTCGGTCTCCGACCGCGGCGTCGTCGCCGTGCTGGACAACCGGCTGGTGACCAAACGTTACGGCTCCTTCCTGCGGGCCTCCATGCCCGCCTTCTGGGAGACGACCGACCCGACGGTGGTCCGCGGCGCCCTGGAGCGCCTGGTGGCTCAGGGCCGGTGAAGGAGCCGGTCACCGCTGCCCTGGAGTGCGGCGTGCGCCAGCATGCAGGCGTTCAGCGGGGTCGTGACCAGCACCCCGATCACCGTCAGACTGCCCACCGCGTTGAGCAGCAGGGAGAACAGGACCAGCAGGAGTGAGTGTCCGGGATTCCGCCGGACGATCTCCACGGAACCCCGGAAGATCCCGCTCAACCCGCTCTCCGGGCGGCTGAACGCCAGGTACGGCACGAACATCAGCAGCACCGCGGCCACCAGCCCCGGAATGACCAGCAGCACGAGACCGATGACCGTCACCAGCCCCATGAGCACATAGGCCACGAACGGGACACCCAGCTCCCGCAGACGGAAGAAATCCCCGAGGGTGACCGGCCCGCCCTGCACCTGCTGGACGGCGTTGCGGTAGACGTTGAGGGTCCACACCATGCTCAGCATGACGGTGACCAGCCAGACGAGGATCAGCGCGGCCACCGTCGCCGGTGACAGGGCCACGACCTCCGGCTGCACGTCGCCGGTGGACGACCGCAGGACGACCGGGACGACGACCACCACCGTGAGGATGACCGTCACGGCGATGATGATGAGCATCGCCAGGACCCACGGCAGCACGTTGCTGCACAGTGCCTTCGCCCCCTGGGTGAGACTCTCCACCGCGTCGAGGGGGCGCGGTTCACCGGGTGGCACCGGCTGCGGAACGGCCGCGGGCAGACCCGCATAGCCGGTGTAGTCGGTGTGGTGGGGGTCGTCAGGGCGTGTCATGGCCGATCCTTTCGAGGATGTGTCTTGGACCTCAGTGTCTCACGGAAGGCCCCCGGATTCTGCCCCTGCACAGGACCTACGATGGGGCCATGTCAACGCACCCGGTCCGACGCACCTGCGGCCAGCCCCACCACTGCGACGCCGCCACCCGCGACGCCGTCATGGCCCGGTCCCCGCTCACCCGCGACCTCACCCCGGAACAGCGGCAGGAACTCGACACGCACCTGACCGCCCTGGCCTGGGCCGAGGGAGACCCCCTCATGATCGCCGGCGACACCCCGGGCGGAGTCCATCTCATCATGTCCGGCCGTGTCCGCGTCACCCACGACACCGCCGAAGGACACGGCATCACCGTCGACATCGCCGCCCCCGGCGACGTCCTCGGACCGCTGAGCACCACCGCCTCCCCCACGGAGGAATCCGCCTGGGCGATGGAGACCACGTGCGCACTGTTCCTCCCGGCGGAGTCCCTGGCGGCGGTCGTCGGCAAGTTCCCCGCCCTCGCCCTGGCCCTGCTGCACCTCCAGCAGGCACGCCTCACGCAGGGCCGCACGCGGGAGATCGCACGGGCCACCCGCACCGTCGAGCAGCGCGTGGCCGACGTGCTCCTGGACCTGGCCGAGAAACTGGGGCAGCGCCGGTCCGACGGCTCGATCCTCCTGCAGGTGTGGCTCCGGCGGGACGACATCGCCGGGCTCGCCTCCACCACCGTGGAGTCCGCGTCCCGGGCGATGGCCCGGATGAAGCGCGCGGGGCTCATCGACTCGGGGCGCGAGTGGGTCCCGCTTCTCGACGCCCCCTCCCTCACCCAGCTCTAACTCCCGGGGACCGCCAGCACCGTCATGGCGTCGGGGGCGACCTCCGTGTAGCCGGCATCGCGCACCGTCACCACTCCCGGGGTGTCCAGCTGCGCCGCGAACTCCGCGTGCGGCACCTCCCGCACCTGCAGCTCGAAACCGCGGGCCGCCCACGCGCGGACCCACCCCACGTCCTGGGCTGCGGCCAGCAGCATGCTCGCGTGCCCGACCTGCGCGGCCGCCTTACCGGTGCTCATCCGCAGATCCCGGTCGACGAGGATCAGCGGCGTGCCCGGCTCCACGGGGCCCGGCTCATCCTGGGGCAGCTCCGTCCCCTGGATCTGCAGCTTCCGCACCGGCGGCGGGACCTCCGACACCGCCGACGGAACGAACGCCCGTGCCTGGGCACCGCGCACATCGACGGTGACACCCGGCACCTCCTGTACATCCACCCAGGCCTTGTTGCGGGCCCGGCGGGCGACCTTACGGATCAGGTGGTCGTACCAACCCTCCAGCCCGGCCCGCCAAGCCGGGTCCTCCGCGACCTGTTCCGAGAGGCAGACGGCGACAACCGCCCGCGCCGCGGCCTCGAGGAGGTCGGTACGGCGGGGCGGTTGTGTCTTCGGCACGTGCAGTGCGATCTGCATCGCCTGCACGGTCTCCGGCTGCTCCGGGTTCTCGGAACGGTCATGCCGGTTGTCGCTCACCCGCGCGCTCAGGAGGGAGTGCGCGAGGGCGAGCGGATCGGTCTCCTCCACTAGCGTGCGGAGACCTCGAGCGGAACACGACGGAAGGTGCCGTCCTCCAGGTCGGACTCGTCGATCTCCTCGCGCGGGACACCCAGGATGTGGAGCACCTCGTCGAGGAAGGGGTAATTCACGGAGGTGTCGGCGATCTCGCGCAGCGCCGGCTTGGCGTTGAACGCGATGCCCAGGCCCGCCGCAGAGAGCATGTCGATGTCGTTGGCTCCGTCACCCACGGCGACGGTCTGGTACATCTGCAGGCCGGAGTCCTCGGCGAACTCACGCAGCAGCTCGGCCTTGCGCGCGCGGTCGACGATGTCGCCGGTGACGCGGCCCGTGAGCTTGCCGTCGACGATCTCCAGGGTGTTCGCGCGGACGTAGTCCAGCTGGAGGTCCTCGGCCAGATCCTCGAGGACCTGGATGAAGCCACCGGAGACGACGGCCGTGCGGTAACCCATCTTCTTCAGGGTGCGGATCGTGGTGCGGGCACCCGGGGTCAGGACGATGTCGCGGGCGACCTCGTCGATGACGGAGGCGTCGAGACCCTCGAGGGTGGCGACGCGCTCACGCAGGGACTCCTCGAAGTCGAGCTCGCCGCGCATGGCACGCTCGGTGACCTCCGCGACCTCGGCCTCCTTGCCGGCGTGGGCGGCCAGCATCTCGATGACCTCACCGGTGATGAGGGTGGAGTCGCAGTCGAAGATGACCAGACGCTTGGAGCGGCGCAGCAGGCCGGCACGCTCGATGGCGATGTCGACGCCCAGCTCGGTGGTCAGCACGGCCAGTGCCTTACGCATGGCCTTGCCGCCGCCCGGCTCCGGGTTGGCGATCGTGATCATGATCTCCAGGCCGGTGATCGGGTAGTCCGCGATGCCGCGGATACGGTCGATGTTCGCACCGTAGTTGGCCAGGGTCTGGCCGATGGCGGAGACGTCGGCGGCGGTCACCGGGTTGCCCAGGACGACAGCCACGTGGGTGGAACGCGGGCTGGAGTGCAGCCCCTCCGGCGCCTTCTCGACGGTCGCGACCTGGCCGTGACCCTTGAGGGTCTCGGACAGGCCCTCACGGAGGCGGTCGACGCGCTCCGGGTCGACGCCGACGTAGGCGGCGAGGGAGAGGAAACCACGGAACTGGGACTGCTCGACGTCGAGCAGCTGCACGTCGTGTGCGGACAGGACGCGGAAGAAGGCGGCGGTCACGCCCGGCCGGTCACGGCCGGTGAGGGTGATGACTGCGGACTCCAGTCCGGGCTGGAGCTCCACCTGCAGCTGCTGCTGCTGGTCGAGGTCGGCGGTATCGGGGTTCTGAGCTTGATCTGCCACGGGATCATTCTTTCATGGGAGGGGTGTTTCGACATGCCGCAACCCCCGGTAGAGGGATCTACCGGGGGTCGTGTCAGTCGGAGGGGTCTATGTCAAACCCTTTTAGCGGACCTCGGCCGGAGCCGGGGACTGGGTCTTCTCCGCGCGCTCGTCGTGGGCACCGGTGTGTGCCTCGCGACGCATGCGCTCAACCATGTGCGGGTAGTGCAGCTCGAACGCCGGGCGCTCGGAGCGGATACGCGGCAGGGAGACGAAGTTGTGACGCGGCGGCGGGCAGGAGGTCGCCCACTCCAGGGAGTTGCCGTAGCCCCACGGGTCGTCGACGGTGACGACCTCGCCGTAACGCCAGGACTTGAAGACGTTCCAGACGAACGGGATGACGGAGGCGCCCAGCAGGAAGGAGAACACGGTGGAGATCTGGTTCAGCAGGGTGAAGCCGTCAGAGTCGAGGTAGTCGGCGTAGCGGCGCGGCATACCCATGTTGCCGACCCAGTGCTGGACCAGGAAGGTTCCCTGGAAGCCGATGAAGGTGATCCAGAAGTGGATCTTGCCCAGACGCTCGTCCAGCATACGACCGGTCATCTTCGGGAACCAGAAGTAGACGCCGGCGAAGGAGGCGAACACGACGGTACCGAACA
>NZ_DUOE01000214.1 GCF_012838985.1 Corynebacterium sp.
CCTACGCTGACCCAGTCAGCTGCTGACTGGGACGTTGACTTGAGGATCTGTGTTTCCCGGCGCATGTGGTCCATTGCCGAATGGGGGTCCAGTGGATGTGGTCCGGCGGAGCCCACCGTGAAGGTCACCTGGACATGGGTCGGGGAACCGTCCGGTGCCTTCAGCTGGGCCTGGCCGTGGGCGTCGTGGTGCGGCTCATCGGAGATGGCGGCCCGGATTTCAATCTCGCCCACTGGAGTAGCGGTACGGGACTCCCACACCACCGTGCAGTCGTCGACGGGGGGAAAGGCAGAAGGAGATGTCGCGACTGTGAGAGAGAATCCACCGCAATGGAGGATGAGCGCGTTAGACTCCACAGGCTAACCTGACTTCCCGACTGATGCCCGAGGCCGATCTACCTCCAGCATGGATTGTCGCGCTCACCCGGAAATCTCGGGAGCCAACTCCCCTGATACACGGGACCTCGCCATACACAGATGCAGTGTTATCGCGGGCGTACGCCGTCTCGGTCTTGATATTCTCGTAAACGAAATTGAACCTCTCCTGTTGAAGAGTAGCGTTGATACTCAACGGCAAAAACCCAGTTCCGAAGCAGACTGTATGAAATCCCCAGTCAATATCGGCTCCGATATCTCTCGGCGCACTGATGGTTCCTGTGCAGCCACTCACGGATACATTTGGCTGGATTCCAGGCTCAGGTGACTCCCCCTCAATCATTTCATCCCAGAAGAAGTAAAATGGTTCGCCAACCGCGACCCGATCATCAGGAAGGGTCGGTGCCAGATACGGTGTGCTGTTCCCCAGTGTTTCCGCATGAGCCGGTGAAGTAGTAGCCAAAGGCAAGAAAGCAATGAACATCAGGACTAAAACTGAACGCATGTTCGCTGAGCTTAGGGCATGGCTGGCTTTCTGTAACTCGAGAGAAAGGAAACGCCGCGCCTGCCACCCTCGACAGGAAGAGGGGCAGGCGGGGCGTCGATAAGCAGGGCTTTAGAGCCAGCGCGGGGGAGTGGGCACCTCACCCTGCGGGGAGGTGACACCACGGTCGCCGCGGCCGGAGGCCCAGCGGGCCAGGCCGGCCCAGGAGCCGTGGATCTCCACGGTGTTCTCGCCGGGGGAGACCTCGATGCGCGCGCCCTCCTCCGGCACGAGCACGAGACCTGCCCCGTCGCCGGCGCCACGCCACTTGCCGGCGATCTCCGGGACCAGGGTCCGGAGGATCACCGTCGGGATGTCGGCGAAACCGGCGTTGACGTCCAGGTCGACGGCGTGCAGCCAGACCTCGCGGGTGCGCATCCACAGCGTCTCCGAGGCGGGGACGGTGCGCCCCTGCGCGGTCTTCACCTCGGCCTGCCAGGCCTCCTCCGGGAGATCGCGCCAGGCGACGTCCAGGCGGACCAGGGTGTGGTCGTGCAGGTTGCGGATGGCGTCCGGGAGGAGGGTGGCGCCGCGGGCGATCTCCTCGCCACGGGCCTGCGGGGAGGAGTACATGGGGGTCTCCTCACCCGTCTCCGCCCAGTGCATGAGGTTGCACAGGGCGTTGGCGTTGTAGGCCACGTGCGCGGCCAGGTGCGCCACGGTCCAGTCCGGCAGCAGAGTGTCGCGACCGAACTCGGCGTTGTCGACGAGCGCCAGCTGGCCCGAGTAGTGGGCGGTGCCCCGGCGGGTCAGGTTGAGGCGCTCCCCGATGGACAGGTCGTGGAAGCTCGTCATTACTCGAACACCGTCTTGTTGGCGATGTGTCCCAGGCCGTCGATCTCGACCTTCACGACGTCGCCGTCGCCGATGTAGCGCTTCGGGTCGCGGGCGTGGCCCACGCCGCCCGGGGTGCCGGTGACGATGACGTCGCCGGCGTCGAGCGGGTAGATGTGCGAGATGTACTCGACCAGCTGCGCCGGGTTGAACACCAGGTCGTCGGTCGGGGTGGTCTGCATCTTCTCGTCGCCGAGGTAGGTGGCCAGCTCGCCGCCCAGCTCGAAGGAGTCGGCGGTGGTCATCCACGGGCCGAAACCGGCGCTCTTCTCGAAGGACTTGCCCTGGTGCCACTGCAGGGTGCGGTACTGGTAGTCGCGCATGGTGTAGTCGTTCATGACGGCGTAGCCGGCGATGTGGTCGGCGGCGTCGGCCTCCTTGACGCGACGGGCCCGCTTGCCGATGACGACGGCCAGCTCACCCTCCCAGTCCAGCTCGGCGTTGGCGTACTCGGGGACGAGGACGTCGTCGAAGGGGCCGGTCAGGGCGTCCGGGAACTTGACGAACAGGGTGGGGACGACCGGCAGGTCACGGCCCATCTCCTTGATGTGGTTCGCGTAGTTCAGGCCGACACAGACGATCTTCTTCGGTGCCGGGACGACGGCCTCGAGATCGGTGGGCTCGAAGGAGACCTCGTCGCCGGTGGCCTGCTCGGCGACCTCCCGCCAGTTGTCCTCCTGCAGCAGGTCACCGACGTTGGCGTAACCGTCGATGCGGACGGCGGAGTTGTCGGACTCGACGCGGGCGGCGAAGGTGCCCTGGGCGGAGCGGATGGTGGCAAGACGCATGGTTGTTAGATTCCTTCCGGAGTGTAGGTACGGGCCAGGTCCAGCTTCTCAAAGATGGGGTGGTCGGAGAAGCAGAACAGATCCACGCCGTCGGCGCCGGCCTCGATGGACCAGAGCTTCCAGGACGGGATGTTGACGACGTCGCCGTGGTTCAGCTTGAAGACCTCGTCACCGATGGTGATGGTGGCGGAACCCTCGAAGACCTGGAAGACGCGGTTGCCGACCTCCTTGATCGGGGTGGTCACGGCACCCGCACGCAGGCGGTGGAACTCGGCGCGGATGGTCGACATGACGTCGCCACCGGTCGTCGGGTTGGTGTAACGGATCGCGGCGTGACCCGGGCCGACGACACCGGGGAAGCCGGCGTCCTCGAGGGCGAGCTGATCCTTGAGCGCGGCGTCGGTGTGCTCCCACGCGTAGCGACCGATGGGCGACGCGGTGGTCGCACCCGGGAACGCGACCGGGCGCAGACCCGGGTGGGCCCACAGGCGCTCGGAGCGGGAGTGGTCCGGGGTGGACTCGTCGGTGAGCTTCTCGGAGCCGTACTCGAAGAAGCCGGTGTCCATCTGGTACGCGAACGGGATGTCCAGGCCGTCGAGCCAGGCCATCGGCTCGGTGGCGATGTTGTGGTGGCCGTGGAAGTTCCAGCCCGGGGTGAGCAGGAAATCGCCGCGGCGCATCGGGACGGCGTCACCGTTGACGACGGTCCACACGCCCTCGCCCTCGATGACGAAGCGGAAGGCGTTCTGGGAGTGGCGGTGCTCCGGGGCGTTCTCGCCCGGGGCGAGGTACTGGATCGCGGCCCACAGGGTGGGGGCGATGTAGGTCGGTCCACCGAGGCCCGGGTTGGCCAGGCCGATGGCGCGACGTTCGCCGCCCCGGCCGACGGGGACGAGCTCGCCGGAGCGACGGGCCAGCTTGATCAGCTCGGACCAGTCCCAGCGGTGGGCGACGGCCCGGGGCTCGGGCTCGTTCGGCATGAGGCCGCCGATCTGGTTCCACAGGGGCTTCATGTGGAGGTCGTCCATCCTGGCGTACATGGAGTTGAGCTCGGCCTGCTCCTCCGGGGTCGGCTCGGGGACGACGAAGTCAACGTGCTTGTTGGAGTAGTCGGTGCTCTCGGTCATGAGCGAACCTCCTGCGTTGTCGAGGTGGTGTTGAGCTGCGCGCGACCGTCCGGGGGCCGCGCGCAGTGGTGGTTGTGAGCTCAAACATAGGGGTCCGCCAAGTGTGACTCAAAGATTTTCCGTGATACGGAAAACAGTGACGGGGGTGGGCAACGTCACCCCTTGATCGTCGGTGGGACCAGTCGGAGATCCTCCAGGCGGCGGTTGAGATCGCGGGAATGTTTGAGCAGCACCTCCGCGCACCGCCGGTGGGCGCCACGGAATCTGCTCGTCGGGGTGGCCACCGTGACGGCCCCCAGGATGTCGCCCAGATCGTTGCGCAGACACACCCCCACGGCCGAGACGTCATGCTCGTAGAGGCCGTTGTTGATGGAGAATCCACGGCTGCGCGTGCGGTGGAGCTGGCGGCGCAGGGACTCGAAGTCGGTGTCGGGCAGCGAGGGGTACAGTGCCCGCAGCTCGGCGGCCGAGCGCTCCGCGAGCATGACCAGGCCACCGGCGTTCTGCTCGGCGGGCATCACCTGACCTAGGCGGATGCCGACGCGCACCGGATGGGTGCCCTCCACCGTGTGCAGGAAATGCACCTTGTTGCCCACCAGCACCAGGAGGTGGACGGTCTCGGCGGTCTCCGTCGCGATCGCCTGCATGTGGGACAGGCAGGCGGCGGTGAGTTCACTGCCGACGCCCGGCTGCAGGCTGGACGAGGACAGCGCCGGTCCGGGGAGGTAGGTGCGGGATTCGCTGCGCGTCGCGAAGCCGCGGTACACGAGCATCGCCATGGAGCGGTGGACCGTCGACGGGCTCACGCCGAGCGCCGCGGCGGCCGCCGAGATGGTCAGTGTGCCCTGGTCCCGCAGCATCAGGATGAGGGTGAGAGCCAGGTCCACGGACTGGAGGAACTCGCGCGGGGGTGACCCGTGAGTGGGACCGAAGGTCATGAACATCACATCTTCCGCTATCTGGAATTTCTTTGATTGTAACCCCGATCACCCAGATGATGTGCCCATGGCTCCAATCTCCGATACTTGCGCAGCGGGTCCACCGCCGTCAGCACGGTGGGTGGCACAGGCACGCCCGGAATGGGCGACTCAGGTCGAGGCCCCACGATCCTCGGCATCAGCGGACGTCGACTCGCAGCCGTGCTCATCGGCTGGTTCTTCGTCGTCTTCGACGGCTACGACCTCATCGTCTACGGCACCGTCCAGACCGAACTCATGGAGGAGTGGAACCTCAACTCGGCGCAGGCAGGCACCATCGGTTCCACCGCCTTCCTCGGCATGGTGATCGGTGCCGTGTGGGTCGGCCGCCTCTCGGACCGCGTCGGCCGCAAATTCGCCGTCATCGGTTCGGTGGTCGTGCTGTCGATCTTCACGCTGGCGTGTGCCTTCGCCATCAACCCCTGGATGTTCGGCGCCTTCCGCCTCCTGGCCGGCATCGGACTCGGTGGACTGGTCCCCTCCGTCAACGCGATGACCTCCGACCTCGTCCCGCGCCGGACCATGTCCGCCTGGGCGACCGTCATGATGTCCGGTGTCCCGCTCGGCGGCTCCATCGCGGCGATCCTGGCGCAGTTCATCGTCCCGTCCCACGATGACTGGGGCTGGCGCTTCATGTTCCTCGTCGCGATCGTCCCGCTGATCATCGGCCTGCCGATCGCCATGAAGGTCATCCCCTCCGACCGGGCGATCCGCGAGGACCACGCCGCCCGCGAGGGAGCCGATGAGCCCGCCGGTTTCAAGGACCTGCTCACCGGCCGCTACATGGCCATCTCGATCTGGTTCTCCATCGCCACCTTCGTCACCCTGCTGGCCTGGTACGGCCTGGGCACCTGGCTGCCGCGTCTCATGCAGACCGCCGGCTACGACTTCGGCGCCGCCCTCAACTTCACCCTGGCGCTCAACCTCGGAGCCATCCTCGGTTCCGTCGTCACCTCCTGGGCGGGCGACCGCTTCGGCCCGCTGAAGTCGGGTGCCGTCGCCGCCGGTGTCGCCGGTGTCGCGCTGCTCACGCTCCTCACCGGGCCCTCCGTGGTCGCCGTGTACGTGACCTGGTGCTCGCGGGCGTCGGTACGCACGGTACGCAGATCCTCATCATCGCCGCCGTCGCCAACTTCTACCCGCACAACCTGCGCGGCACCGCCCTGGGCTGGGCCCTCGGCGTCGGCCGTATCGGAGCGGTCGTCGCGCCGCAGCTGGCCGGCCTGCTCCTCAACTGGAACCTGGGCGTCGGCTCGAACTACCTGCTGTTCGCCTGCTCCGCTCTGCTGTCCTCCCTGTCCCTGATCGTGCTGTTCATCATCCACCGCCGGATGCCCAACCCCAACGTCACGGTCATCCCGGCACACACTGACCCCCGTTAGAAAGGAAAGCCCCATGACCCAGAACATCCTGACGGCCTCTGAGGAGCTCAAGGGCCAGAAGTTCATCATCTCCGGTGGCGGCATCGGTGGTGCCGCAGGCGCCCTCGCGCTGTCCCTGCGCGGTGCCGACGTCACCCTCTACGAGCGTGCACCCGAGTTCAAGGAGGTCGGCGCCGGCCTCCAGATCGGCCCGCACGGCGTCAAGATGCTGGAGAAGTGGGGCCTGAAGGACCGGGTCTTCGAGGCCGGCTACCTCCCGGAGCGCATGCAGTTCCGGGACGCCGTCACCGCCGAGCCGATCCTCACCATGGACTTCGGCGAG
The DNA here is from genome assembly GCF_012838985.1 of Corynebacterium sp. GTDB lineage: Bacteria > Actinomycetota > Actinomycetes > Mycobacteriales > Mycobacteriaceae > Corynebacterium. The sequence goes on from NZ_DUOE01000214.1 coordinate 6,349, forward strand.
GAGTTCCAGGAGCACTACGGTGGCCGTTACCTGGTCATCCACCGCTCCGACCTGCTGTCCATCCTCGTCGAGGCCGTCCAGGAGGCGGGAGCCACCCTGCACAACGGCGTGCAGGTCCTCGGCGCCGACACCCGCCCCGACGGCGTGACCGTCCACATCGAGCACCGCGCCGACGGACGTCAGGAGGACGTCGAGGCCGACATCCTCGTCGCCTTTGACGGCATCCACTCCGTGTTCCGGAAGGAGATCGTCCAGGACGAGCCGGTCCCGTCCGCCTACGTCGCCTACCGCGGCACCTCCGAGCTGCCGACCGACCCGGACATGAAGGACCTCCGGGACGTCGTCGGCTACATCGGCCCGCGCTGCCACTTCATCCAGTACCCGCTGCGCCACGGTGAGCTGCTCAACCAGGTCGCCGTATTCCAGTCGCCGCGTTACCTCAAGGCCCTGACCGAGGGCACCGAGGTACCGGAGGACTGGGGCAACAACGAGGAGTTCCGGAACGCCTTCGACCACACCCACGAGTTCGTCCAGGGTCGTCTGGGCAGCATGTGGCTGGACACCTGGTGGCAGATGTCCGACCGGGAGCCGCTGGACAACTGGGTCGTCTCCGACCGCATCATCGTCATGGGCGACGCCGCGCACCCGCCGCTGCAGTACCTGGCCTCCGGTGCCGTCATGGCCATGGAGGACGCCGAGTGCCTCGCGCTCTACGCCGCCCAGGCCGCGGCCGCCGGTCCGCTCGACTGGGCCGCTGTGCTGGCCGAGGTCTCCGGTGAGCGCGCCCCGCGGTGCGCCCGCATCCAGACCACCGGCCGTTTCTGGGGCGAGCTGTGGCACGTCGACGGTGTCTCCCGCCTCATCCGCAACGAGACATTCCGCCAGGCCGGCCGCACCTCCTGGTACCCCTACGTCGACTGGCTGTGGGACTACGACGCCGAGCGTCGCGAGTACCTGCAAGACCCGTCGAAGGGTGAGCTGCCGGATGAGCTCAAGGAGTGGGAGTACAACATCCACAAGGTCATCGCCCAGCGTGACTCCGGTGTCGCCGCCGATGAACTGACGATCTAGTACCCGCTTGTCGACGCCCCGTCGCCCCCGTGCACTCATACCCCCACCGTCGTCCGTGGAACGGCCATGGTGATGTGTCCTCGGTCAGGGTGAAAGTGCAGGGGGCCGGGGAACCTTCCGGTCACGGCGGCAGTCCAAGTACGGTGTGACCGCGCTACCCACCGACTCACTGACCCTGACCACCCGCGAACTCCGCGCCCTCGGGCACTCCAGCCGCTCGACAGGCAGGCTCGTCGCCGCTGGTCGCCTCCACCGCGTCGACCACGGCGTCTACTCCACCCGGCGCCTCGACGGCCGGGAACTTCTCTCCGTGTACCGGAGGACCCGCCCTTACCTGGTGTTCACCGGGAAGACCTCCTGGGAGATCCGCATGCGCCGGAGGGTGAGCCGACCGCTGGTGGCCCTGGCCGGCCCGCATCACTCGTCCGCGAACAGTCACCTGGAGCTCATCAGTTCCACCACCATCACCCATGAGCTTGTCGACGACCACCGCGTCGCCCCCGTCCTGCGTACCGCCATGGACATGCCGGAGGGACGACGGTTCCAGGCGCTGCAGCTGCTGGAGAGGCACTACCACGGAAAAAGTGGCAGGAGACGCCTCGAGGAGGATCTCGGGGGATGGAAACGTGTACCGGGGAAGCTGCGGGCACTCATCGACGCGGCCTCCATCGGGGCTGACTCAGAGACGGAGCGCGTCCTCTTCCGGGCGTTGCGCCACCGCGGCTGCGTGTTCGAGCAGAACATGATGGTCGGGCACTATCTGCGCGACGGGGTGCATGAGCAGTCGAAGGTCATCGTGGAGGTCAACGGGTACCACTATCACCGGTACGCGAATGCGCTGATCAAGGACTACTGGAAGGCCAACGACGCCGTGGCCCGGGGCTACCGGCACCTGAGCTTCTCCGAGGAGTGCATCGACCATCACCTGGACACCGTCGTGGCGGAGATCCTCGCGGCGGTCGAGGGGAGAGGCCTGGAACACCCTCCGGTGTGGACGTGGCACCGGGGCTGCATGGATGAGGTGCCGCCCTGGGAACGCTGAGGTCAGAGGGTGCGCTCGAGCTCGTCGGCGGCGTCGGCAAGCAGGAAGGGCAGCTCCCCGGCCTCCTGGCGGGTGAAGGGCTTGAGCACGAAGGCGGCGGGGTCCATGCGGCCGGGCGGACGGCCGATGCCGAGGGAGAGACGCTGGTAGTCCTTCGTGCCCAGGGACTTCGTGACGGACTTGAGGCCGTTGTGCCCGTGGTCGCCGCCGCCGGTGCGGAGGCGGTGCTCGCCGAAGTCCAGCTCGAGTTCGTCGTGCGCGACGATGATGTCACCGGGGGCGATCCTGAAGAAGGTCGCCAGTGCCTTCACCGGCCCGCCGGAGACGTTCATGTAGCCACGGGTGCGGGCCAGCACCAGGCGGCGTCCGTGGTGGCGGACCTCGGCGATCTCGGTGTTGGTGCGCTTGTGCACGGCGAAGGTGGCGGGGGAGGGGGAGATGCGGGAGGCGAGCTCGTCGAGAAGCATGACGCCGATGTTGTGGCGGGTGTCGGCGTACTTCGCGCCCGGGTTACCCAGGCCGACGATGAGAAGGGGAGAATCAGTCACCCGACCACCA
>NZ_DUOE01000215.1 GCF_012838985.1 Corynebacterium sp.
GGTGGAGCAGCTCGGTAGCTCGCTGGGCTCATAACCCAGAGGTCGTAGGTTCGAATCCTGCCCCCGCTACCAATTCACCACGGAACCCTCCCGACTTCGGTCGGGAGGGTTCCGTCGTTCCCGGGGTGGGGCGTGCAGCAGGTTCGGAAGGACACCTTCGGAGGGGGAGTGGTCTCGAACGTGCGAGAGGCGGTGGGGTGCCCTCTCGGTGGTGTCCTTTCGAACGTGCGGAGGCGGCGCCGGCGGAGAACCCGGCTGCTGCCGGTGGCGGAATCCTCGTAACCTTTCGGATACGACATCCATGTCCGTGCTCGGTCCGGGAAGCGGCATGGCATGATGTGGAGGTATTCCTGCAGCTCCACCAGAAGAGGACCCCACCCCTATGCGACGGCACGCCCGCGTTAAGAACTCCATGACGGCAGCGATCGTGACGGGTGCGGTGATGCTCGCGGTGCCCGCGGTCGGCGCCGTCAGTTCGGAGGGCGTGATTCCGGATGCTGCGCCGCTGACCTCCTCCGTCGTGGACTCCACAGTGGAGACCACCGTGGAGACCACCGGCACCGAGGTCGCCTCGGCGGATGTCGTCGACGGTGTGCGCGCGCAGTTGGCGGCGCTGGGGGTGGAGGTGCCGGGCGTCGATAAGGCGGTGACGGATGCGATCGACCACGCGATCGTCACCCATGTGCCCAACACCCGCCTGCGTGAGGAGGAGGCTCCGGCAGAGACGGACACTCCAGCCGAGATGACCGGAGCCCCTGAGGGGACCGCCGGGATCACGGGACTGTCCTCCCTGCCGGGGGAGCGGGCCGCCTACTCGGACGGCGAGGCGCTGGTCCCTGAGGAGCAGGCCGGGCTCGACCAGAACTACCGCTGGGTCAATGACCCGGTGTCCAAGGTGATGGCCGGCAAGCCCTTCGCCGACTGGATCCTCCACCGCGTGCCGGTGTCCTGGTTCGACGCCCCGCGTATCCCGGAGGAGTCGATGGTCGTGCAGGAGCAGGGCGTGTCGCTGTACGGGCCGGGGACGCCGATCGTGGTCGGCAAGTCGAAGATGTGCACGATCGGTGTCGTCGGCACCGACGCTGAGGGTCGTAAGGTCGGCATCACCGCCGGTCACTGCGGTGACCCGGGGGAGAAGGTGTGGTCGGCGGACTCCTGGCAGGTCGGTGCGTCCGGCACGGTCGTCGCGAGCAACAAGCTGCACGACTACTCGGTCGTCGAGCTGGGCTCCAACACGCAGATCAGCCGCACCTACAACAATGTGACCGTCAACAGCCTCGGTGGCCCGGCCCGCCCGGGTGACATCCTGTGCAAGCAGGGCGTGGCCACCGGTCACACCTGCGGCAACGTGTGGACCTCCGACGCGGAGGTCCAGATCTCCCAGCTGTGCGCGATGGTCGGTGACTCGGGCGCACCGGTCATGGCGGGCGACCGGATGGTCGGCATCGTCTCCGGTGGCGTGCTCTCTGACCAGCGTTTCTCGTGCCGTACCCCGCTGCAGGGCCAGCTGTTCATGCCGACGGTCTCCACCAGCATCGACTCCGTCCTCAAGGACATGGAGGCGCGCGGCGGCGTCGGCGCCGGCTTCCGCCTGGCTGACTAGTACCCCCGACTGAAAGGAATCGTCATGAACCTTCTCGACATCCACACTGACGTGAACCTGCCCTGGCACTACGACTGGGCCTGGCTGCTCAACCACATCGTGAGCGGCACCCGGGACGTCATCGCGCAGCTCAGCTCCGCGTTCTAGGACCTCGGGCAGACAGAAAGGGCGGTGACTTCCACAGTCACCGCCCTTTCTGGTTCCGCTGCCCTACCGCAGGGCGTCCAGCGCCGCGTCGTGCAGCAGGCCGTTGGTGGCCACGGCGTCGCCGCCGTGCGGACCGTCCTCACCGGCGAGGGAGGAGAAGCGGCCGCCGGCCTCGGTGACCAGGATCGACAGGGCTGCCAGGTCCCAGAGGGAGACCTCGGGCTCGGCGGCGATGTCGACCGCGCCCTCGGCGACGAGGCAGTAGGAGTAGAAGTCGCCGTAGCCGCGCAGACGCCAGGTCGCGTCGGAGAGGCCGATGAAGTTCTCGCGCAGGCCGCGCTCGGCCCAGCCGGAGAGGGAGGAGAAGGAGAGGGAGGCGTCGGCAAGCTCGGAGACCCCGGAGACGCAGAGCTTCTTGGGGGAGCCGCCGTTGAAGGTGCGCCAGGCGCCGGACTCGGAGGCGGCGTACCAGCGGCGGGCCAGTGCCGGGGCGGAGACGACGCCGACGACAGGCTCACCGTCGACGAGCAGGGAGATGAGGGTGGCCCAGACGGGGACGCCGCGGACGAAGTTCTTCGTGCCGTCGATGGGGTCGATGACCCACTGGCGGCCTTCATGGGTGGCCTCGCCGCCGAACTCCTCGCCGAGGATGGCGTCGGCGGGACGTGCCTCGGCGAGTTTCGCGCGGAGTGCCTCCTCGCAGGCGATGTCGGCGTCGGAGACCGGGGTCATGTCCGGCTTGGAGGTGACGTTGAGATCGGTGGCCTCGAAGCGGTCGAACGTGAGCGAGTCAGCGAGGTCCGCGAGTTCGAGGGCGAGGGCGAGGTCATCGGTGTAACTGGTCATGCAGACATACTAACCAGCGCGGAGGCGACCTGTTCCACTGCGCGGGAATTTCCGGCCACACACCATGTGACCCCGCCAGCCTCAACCTTCACTCCCTCACCTCCGGCACCAGTGACCAGCGCGAGGCCGGGCAGCCAGTCCCAGTCCTCGACGGAATGCTGCACCCACACGCCGAGGGTGCCGTCGGCCACCGAGGCCAGATCCACGCTGCCGGCACCGAGCATGCGCAGCGTCGCCACCTCACCGACGGCCCGCATCCACGCCTCGGCGCGCTCCGGCTGCGCCAGGGAGGTGGGGTGGATGTAGGTGCCCAGGCACAGCTGATCGGCGTCCACCTCACGGAGCTTCTCGACGCCCCGTCCGTCCCGCGTCGTGGGAATCTCCGGGCCGCCGAGCCACGTGTACCCCATCGCCGGACGGTGGACGGCGCCGAGGATGAGCTTGTCCGGGTCGGCCGGGGAGCCCTCGACCAGGGCGAGTGCGGAGCACCAGTAGTCGGAGCCGGAGGCGAAGTTGTAGGTGCCGTCCACCGGGTCGACCACCCAGTGCCGCCCGGAGGTGGAGGCACGCTCCGCCCCCTCCTCGCCGAGGATGCCGTCCTCGGGGCGCAGCTGGGCCAGCGCCCCGGAGATGAAGTCCTCCGCCGCGCGGTCGGCGATGGTGACCACATCCGACACGGAGGTCTTCTGCTCGGTGGGCAGGCCCTGTTCGCGCAGACGCCAGGCCAGGCGGCCGGCGTTGTAGACGAGCGCCTGGGCGAGGTGCTCATCGGAATCCTGGTCGTGGGCGATGACGAAGGTCTTCGTGATCGCGGCGATCATGTCGTCGAGGCTGGCGGCAGGGTGCTGTGAAGTCATGCGGTCCATTGTGCCCCGTGCGGTGCCGCACCTCAGGATGAGGGCGCACCTATCGTGGGGGCATGGTGTTCCTCGCACTCTTCGTCCTCGGCCCCGTGCTGTTCCTCATGGTCACGCGCCGGAAGCGACCGGGGGCGGTGCGGCACCTGGGTCTGGCCTTCCTCGGCGGGCTCGTGGTGTGGCTGCTCACCATGAGCTGGCCGCTGGGACCGCACGGCGACTACCAGCCGTGGCAGGTCGTCCTCGCTGGCGGCGTCATGGTGGCGCTCACGGGCTGGCTCGCCACCCGGCTCCCCGCCGAGGGGCCCGCCACCGGGTGGGCCGCCGCCAGCGGATTCGCCCTGGCCTGGGGTGTGTGGGCGTTCGCGCAGGACGACACCGGGCAGTCGGGGGCCGGGCTCATCTTCCTCCTCCTCGGCGCGGGTGGTGCGCTGGCGCTGGTGGGGTTCAGCGTCGGCTTCCTGCGGGAGAGGGCGGCGTGAGGGAGGGGCCGGGGACGGGGGCTGCGGGCGGGCGTCGACAAGCACAGTAGAGTAGGAGGTTATGCGACCGGAACTTTCTGCAGCACTCGACGACCTCAACTCCACCCTCACCACCATCGAGAAGGTGATGGACCCGGAGGAGATGTCCGCCCGCGTCCGTGAGCTCGAGCAGCAGGCCGCCGACCCCAGCCTCTGGGACGACCCGGACCATGCCCAGCAGGTCACCTCCGAACTCTCCGCCGTGCAGGGCAAGCTGCGCAAGCTCACCGACCTGCGCCAGCGACTCGAGGATCTGCCCATCATGTACGAACTCGCCGAGGAGGAGGGAGAGGGCGACGAACTCGCCGACGAGGAACTCGCCGACATGCGCACCCAGATCGAGGCGCTCGAGGTGCAGACCATGCTCTCCGGCGACTACGACCAGCGTGAGGCGCTGATCAACATCCGTTCCGGTGCCGGAGGCGTCGACGCCGCCGACTGGGCCGAGATGCTCATGCGCATGTACACCCGCTGGGCGGAGAAGAACGGCCACAAGGTCGACGTCTACGACATCTCCTACGCGGAGGAGGCGGGCATCAAGTCCGCCACCTTCGTCATCCACGGCGACTACATGTACGGCCAGCTCTCCGTCGAGCAGGGCGCGCACCGCCTCGTGCGCATCAGCCCCTTCGACAACCAGGGCCGCCGCCAGACGTCGTTCGCGGAGGTGGAGGTGCTGCCGGTCGTCGAGAAGGTCGACTCCATCGACATCCCCGATGCCGACGTGCGTGTCGACGTCTACCGCTCCTCCGGACCCGGCGGCCAGTCGGTCAACACCACCGACTCCGCGGTCCGCCTGACCCACATCCCGACGGGCATCGTCGTGACGTGTCAGAACGAGAAGTCCCAGATCCAGAACAAGGCCTCCGCGATGCGCGTCCTCCAGGCGAAGCTGCTGGAGCAGAAGCGCCAGGAGGAACGCGCCGAGATGGACGCCCTCGGCGCCGGCGGACAGGCCTCGTGGGGCAACCAGATGCGCTCCTACGTCCTGCACCCGTACCAGATGGTCAAGGACCTGCGCACCAACTACGAGGTCAATGACCCGTCGAAGGTCCTGGACGGGGACATCGACGGGTTCCTCGAGTCCGGTATCCGCTGGCGCATGGCGGAGCAGCAGGCCGACTGAGGCCCACCCGGTCAGCCGGTGTAGGTCATCGGGCTGCCCGGGCCCAGGGGGATGCCCAGCAGGTACCAGGCGACGAAGAAGAGGAACCATCCGATCAGCATCGCGATGGAGAAGGGCAGCGCCAGCGACATGAGCGTGCCCACGCCCGCCGGCCGGTAGTAGCGCTGCAGGAAGGTGAGCGCCAGGGCGAAGTACGGGCTCATCGGGGTGATGATGTTCGTCGGGGAGTCACCGATACGGAAGAGCATCTGCGTCACCTCGGGGGAGACGTCGACGAGCATCATCATCGGCACGACCACCGGCGCCATGAGCGCCCACTGCGCGGAGCCGGAGGTGATGAAGAGGTTGAGCAGCGCCACCATGACGACCAGCCCGAAGAACATGGCCAGCGGGGGCAGGTTCCACGTCTGCAGGAGCTCGGAGCCGCGGATGGCGGTCCACACACCCAGGTTCGACCACTGGAACCAGGCGAGGAACTGGGCGACGGCGAAGAAGAGCACGAGCATCGGCAGCAGCGTCTTCAGGCCGCGGGCCATGAACTCGGGGATGTCACCGGCCCCGCGGATGGTGCGGGAGGCCAGGCCGTAGACCAGGCCGAGGACGAAGAAGGCCAGGGCGATGGGCACGGCCACGGCGCGGATCAGGGGGCTGTCCATGGTCTCGCCGTCGGGGCCCGCCAGCGGGGAACCGGGGATGAGCAGCAGCGCGAAGTAGGCGGCGAGGAAGGCGACCAGCGCGCCGCCGGTGATGAGCAGGGCGCGGGACTCGGTGGGGGAGAGGGAGAGGTCGTCCTCGTCGACGGCCTCTGCGGACTCAGCCTCACCGTTGCCGGCGGCCGCCCGGAAGGAGACCTCCTCGTAGTTGATCTGGTCGTGGTCGATGAGCTGGCGGGCCTTCCTGTCCACGAAGAATTCCGTGACCAGGGTGATGATGAGCGCCAGCACGATGGCCGAGGGGATGACGAAGTAGATGTTCGCCAGGGGTGAGACCTCGTAGCCGGGGTTGATGAGCTGGGCCGCCGAGGTGGAGATGCCCGACAGCAGCAGGTCGGTGATGTTGAGGATGAGGGAGGCGTTGAAGCCGGCGGAGGAGGCGGCGAAGGCGACCATGGCACCGACGATGGGGGAGCGCCCGACGGCGTGGAAGGCCATGGCGCCCAGCGGGATGAGGATGACGTAGATGGCGTCGGAGGCCACCGAGCCGGTGACACCCGCCAGCGCCAGAGCGAAGGTGAGGGTGCGGGGCCCGACCTTGGCCACCATGGCGCGGACCAGGGCGGACAGCAGGCCGGAGTGCTCGGCGACGGCGACACCGAGCATCACGGTGAGGATGACGCCGAGCGGCGGGAAGTCGGTGAAGTTCTTCACCGCGTCGGTGATCATCCGCTGCAGCCCCTCGGCGGTGAGGAGGCTCTCGACGCGGATGGTCTCCCCGGTGTCCGGCTGGATCGCCGTCATGCCGAGGCGGGAGCCGACCCAGCTGGTGAGGGCGACCACGCCCGCGAGGATGACGAAGAGCCAGAACGGGTCGGGGAGTTTGTTGCCGATCGTCTCGATGGCGCCGAGGAATCCCCGGGAACTCTGCCGGGGCTTGTCTGTCTTGTCTGTCTGTTCTGTGGGGGAGGATGTCAAAGTGCTCATAGTCCGTCGACGCTAACGGAACAGGCGGCCATTCGTGTTACTTACGCCACGAGTCGGGTCGGTTGTTGCCGGGCCGTGACCGTGCCCGTGGCATTGCCTGTGAATCCTCATTCCCGCCCCGACCGTCGCAGGCCGTTGGCTAAGGTGTGAGAGGTGATCACCTTCGACTCCGTCACCAAGGTCTACCCGACCTCGACGCGACCGGCCCTGGACGACATCTCCCTGACCATCGACAAGGGTGACTTCGTCTTCCTCATCGGGCCCTCCGGCTCCGGCAAGTCCACCTTCCTGGAGCTGCTCATCCGGGAGGAGAACGTCACCGAGGGTGACATCCACTTCGCGGACTTCCACGTGAACAAGCTGCGCGGCAGGCAGATCAACGAGCTGCGCCGCCGCATCGGCTACGTCTTCCAGGATTTCCGCCTGCTGCCGAAGCTCAACGTCCACGACAATGTGGCGTTCGCGCTGGAGGTCATCGGCAAGTCGCGCGCGCAGATCGACAAGGCGGTGCCCGACGTGCTCGACATGGTCGGTCTGGCCGCCAAGGCGGACCGCATGCCCAATGAGCTGTCCGGTGGTGAACAGCAGCGTGTCGCCGTCGCCCGCGCGGTGGTCAACCGCCCGCTGCTCCTGCTGGCCGACGAGCCGACCGGCAACCTCGACCCCGAGACGTCCGACGGCATCATGGCGCTGCTCAGCCAGATCAACCGCGGCGGCACCACGGTGGTCATGTCGACGCACAACGCCCGCGCGGTCGATGACATGCGGCGGCGTGTGATCGAGCTCCACCTCGGCAAGCTCATGCGTGACGACGCCCGCGGCGTCTACGGCGAAACCCGCTAGAAGGAGACACCCATGACACTCGGATTCGTTCTCCGTGAGGCCCTGCGCGGACTGGGCCGGAACATCACCATGTCCATCGCGCTCATCATCACCACCGCGATCTCGTTGGCGCTGCTGGCGACCGGTTTCCTGGTCACGCAGATGACCGAGGACACCAAGGGGATCTACCTCGACCGCGTGGAGGTGATGATCCAGCTCGACGAGGACATCTCCGCGAACGACAGCGACTGCTCCTCCGAGGCGTGTGTCGAGGTCAAGGGGCTTCTCGACGGCGCCGACGGCGTCGAGTCCGTCATCTTCCGCTCGCGTGAGCAGTCCTTCGAGCGTTTCGTCGAGGTCTTCGAGCACACCGACCCGCAGCTGGTCGCCGAGACCTCCCCGGACGCCCTGCCCGCCGCACTGCATGTGCGCCTGAGTGATCCGCTGGACCAGAAGCCGCTCGAGCCGGTGCGTGACCTCGAGCAGGTGGACACCATCGTCGACCAGGTCGATGACCTGCGAGGGGCGACCGACAACCTCGACGCCGTGCGGAACGCGACCTTCCTGGTGGCGGCGGTGCAGGCGGTCGCGGCGATCTTCCTCATTGCGAACATGGTGCAGATCGCGGCTTTCGCGCGCCGGGAGGAGATCTCCATCATGCGCATGGTGGGTGCGTCCCGCTGGTACACTGAGGCACCCTTCGTGCTGGAGGCGGTCCTGGCCACGCTCATCGGTGCGGTCCTGGCGACGGTGGGGCTGTTCCTGGGCAAGGAGTTCGTCATCGACAAGGCACTGGGTGGGCTCTACGATTCGCAGCTCATCGCGCCGTTGACCACGAACAGCATCTGGCTGGTGGTGCCGCTCGTGGCGCTGACCGGCATCATCTTCGCCGGCCTCACCGCTCAGGTGGCGCTCCGCAGTTATGTGAGAAAGTAGGACCCATGACCTGGACCCTGGCGCTGACCGCCACCCCGCTCGGACTCGGTACCGCGAAGCTCGGTGCCTCGGGAGTCATCGAGATCACCGGCTTCTACCCGGAGATCGACCGTGCAGTGAGCTTCTCCTCCGAGGGGGAGGAGACCCGTCTGCCGGACAAGGCCGTCCTCATCATCGAGTCGGATCTGCAGCCGCACGAGCTGAAGTGGTACATGGGTGAGCTCATCATCGCGGGCATCCCGGGGCACAAGGTGCAGGTGCGCAATGACGTGGAGGTGCTCTCCACCGCCCTCGGCGAGCAGGCCACGCTGGTGACCTACCCGACCGCGGCGCCGAAGAAGAATCTCTTCGGTCCGCAGCCGGACCCGAAGCCGACCCCCGTGACCGTCTCCTTCCCGACGCTGGGGGAGAAGTCCTTCGACCGGGTGGACGTCGCGAAGCTGGCGCTGGAGTTCCCCACCGAGGATTCCCTGGTGACCATGCCCCCGCCCTCGGACACCCCGGTGGAGCTCAACCCGGAGCGCAACCTCAGCGTGACAAAGTTCGCGCTGATCCTCACCATCGCCCTGATCGTCGTCCTCGGAGTCGTGTTCCTCATCTGATGTGGGAGCTGGGGCTGTCGGTCGGGGAGTCGGGGGCGGGGTCCGCCATCTCCGGGGCGGCCGGCGTCCATCTCATGGGATCCTTCCCGACGCTGGCCCGCGCCGTCGACGTCGCCTCCCGCGCGACGGACGGGGCCCCGCAGCGGGTCGTCCTCGTCCACCCGGCGGACCTGTCCGTCACGCGGCTGGGCAAGGTGATCGGTGACCTCGCTCTCGCCGGCGTCACCGACGACGACGTCCAGCTGCTCACCGATGTCGAGGTCCTGCACCGACTCACCGGACACCGCGTCCTGCTTGTCGACGCCGACCGTGACCTCCTCACCGTCCACCCCGGGCGCAGCGAACGTTTCGACGCGGA
>NZ_DUOE01000216.1 GCF_012838985.1 Corynebacterium sp.
TCGCCTCCCCGAACGTCTACACCATCGACAACGTCCAGCAGCCGCCCTTCGAGCTGCCTCTGACCGGTGGCATCGGCACCATGGGCTTCTCCATCGCAGGTCTGGCCCTGCTGGCCCTGGCCGGCGCCAGCTACCTCCTCATCCGCCAGCGTCGCCAGAACTAGCTCCATCCCGGCGTGACGCCCACGATGAACAGGTTGCCGGCGGGGCTGCCACAGCCCGCCGGTGACTGAGGAACGGATGGCGGTGGGGGTGACCTCTCACCGCCTCCCTTCCTTTCCCCTGATCTCCACCACTCCGCTACTGCCCCTGCTGCAAGGACAAGAGCCACCACTGTGACCCATCTCGACACCGCCCCGGTGACCCGCCCCCGGCGTTCATACCATCGGGACCGCATCATCGTCACCACCATCGCGCTGCTCGGTGTGCTGGTGCTGCTCTACCCTGCCGCAGCCAGCTGGGTGTCCGAGCTCCGCGAGCGCGGCACAGTCAACGCATACGTTGAGCGCATCGAGTCGATCCCCACTGCGGAGCGTCTCGAGTGGTTCGAGAAGGCGGAGGTGTACAACGGCACCCTGGTCAACGGGCTCATCGTCGATCCCTTCAGCAACACCCCCGACGGGCAGGCCGCTGACCTGGACGAGGCCGCGCTGGCTTATCTGGATCAGCTGGCCTTCGACGACCGTGGCGTGATGTCGCGCATCTCCATCCCCGAGATCGACGTGGAGCTGCCGATCTTCCACGGTGCCACCGATGACACGTTGCGCAAGGGTGTCGGGCACCTCTACGGTTCCTCGATGCCCATCGGTGGTCCGGGTACCCACCCGGTGCTCACCGGGCATTCCGGGCTTCCGGAGTCGAAGCTGTTCAATGATCTCTTCGATCTGGAGCTGGGGGACACCTTCGAGGTCAACACCCTCGGACGGTCCATGACCTACCAGGTGAACCACATCGACACGGTGGAGCCCACGGACATCTCGAGCCTCGGGGTGGTGGAGGGCCGGGACCTGGTCACGCTGGTCACCTGCACTCCCATCGGCATCAACACCCACCGACTGATCGTGCAGGCCGAGCGCATCGCCGATCCGGTCGAGGATCCCTCGGTGTCGCTGCGCACCGCAGTGTCCTTCCCCTGGTGGGCACTGGGTGTCGGCGGTGCGCTGCTGGTGTGGCTGTTCGTGGTGTTCCGGGCGATTGCTTCTCGACGCTCCGCGGCGACGCACGCACGGTGAAGGGGGGAGAGACGATGACGCAGATTCAGGTGAGTCACAAGACGGCGGGCAGTGGCCCGGCCCGTCTGGGCCGCCGTCTGCTCACTCTCTTCCCCGTCCTGTGTGCGCTGGCCGGCATGCTGGTGCTGGCGTATCCGGTGGCTGTCAGCCACTGGAACAACAACCAGCAGCTGATCGTCAGCCGCCAGTTCGAGGCGGAGAATCAGAACAGCAGCCCTGCGGAGCTGCAGGGGTTCCTCAACTCGGCGCGGCACTACAACTCCGCGCAGGCGGGCGGCCCGATCCTGGACCCCTGGCTCAACCGGGTCTCCGAGGACAACGTAGACTACCAGGGTTACCTGGATGAACTGTCCTCCCAGACGGCCATGGCACGCCTCGTCGTGCCGGCCATCGACGTGGATCTGCCCGTGTTCCACGGGACGTCGGAACGGGTTCTGCGCAGTGGCGTGGGGCATCTCTACGGCAGCCACCTCCCAGTGGGGGGCGAAGGGACCCACGCTCTGCTCACCGGGCACACCGGCATTCCGGAGGCCACGCTCTTCGACAATCTCGATCGTCTTGACCACGGTGACGCACTCTACGTCTCGGTGGCCGGCGAACACCTCAAATACGAGGTCAGCGACATCAATGTCGTGCTGCCGCATGAGACGGATTCTCTGCGGCCGGTGGCGGGGCAGGACCTGGTCACGCTGATCACGTGCACGCCTTACGGCATCAACACCCACCGACTTCTGGTCACCGCTCACCGGGTGCCCATGGATGAGGCGGATGCCGCCCAGATCACCCGGGACCGTGCCATCTGGGAATGGTGGATGTATGTGCTGGTGGGCGTCATCGCCCTAGTTCTCATTGCATTACTGGTAAGTGGAGCCCGGTCGCTGCGTCAGCGGCGGGCAGCCGCGAAACAAGACTCTCAGGAGGAGTCGCTGTGAATATGACCCTGAAGAATAATCGACACTGGATCGGTCGTACGGCCGCCGCGGTGGCCGTGACGGCAGCGCTGACTCTGGGGTCGGCACCGGCTGCCCTCGCTGACATCCGTACCGTGACCGGAACGGTGAGCACCCAGGCGGTCTCCGAGATCGACGCCAACCGGGTGGTCAACCTCACCCTCATCAAGACGAAGACCAATCCCTTGGACGGTGGGGCCTCGGTCGAGGGCATCACCTTCACCGTCCGTCGCATCAACGATGTCGACCTCACCACCGACGAGGGCTGGGAGCTGGCCCGGAACATGACCGTCGACGAGGCGAAGGCGCGCGGCCTGGGCCCCGCGCACACCGCCGTGACGGACTCCGAGGGCGTGGCCAGCATCTACAACCTGCCCATCGGCCTCTACCTCGTCTCGGAGAGCGGGAACTCCCCGGAGTTCCTCATCACCCTGCCGACCGGCAACACCGACGGTACCGCGTGGGACTACGCGGTCACCGTGCGGACCAAGGCCAACGGCCTCATCGTCATCCCGATCCCGGTTCCGATCCCTGGTGGCGGTTCCTCGACCCCGGGTCAGACCCCGGTCCCGGATCAGCCTCCGGCAACGGAACAGCCGCCGGTGGAGACCGACGCCCCGGAGAGGGGCACCCCCCGGAAGGGCCTGCCCATGACCGGCGCCAACGTCGTGTGGCTCGTTGCGGCGGGCCTCTTCCTCATTGGTGGAGGTACTTTCCTCATTCGGCGCCGTCATCGCGCGTAGGAGAGGGGCGCTGACGGGGCGTCGATAAGCAGGAGAAAGAAGGGGAGTGCGCAGTTGCGCACTCCCCTTCTTCTCATCGGCTGTTTAGACCCCGCCTGCCAGGACGGAGACCTTGCTGGCCAGGGCGCGGTTGACCGCGGAGGTCAGGGCCTTGATGGAGGCGCGGGTGATGGAACCTGCGATGCCCACACCCCAGGCGGCGGAACCGTTGACCGTGGCGTAGATGTAGCAGGCGGCCTCGGCGTCATCGCCGGAGGAGCGGGCCTGCTGCGAGTAGAACTGGACCTCGGCGTCGATGCCCAGCTGCTCGAGGGCGTTGGCGTAGGCGGCGACAGGGCCGTTGCCGGTACCGGTGATCTCCTTCTCGGAGCCCTCGTGGATGACGGTGGCGGTGACGGTGACCTCGTCGGCGTCGGTCTCGGCGTTGACGA
>NZ_DUOE01000217.1 GCF_012838985.1 Corynebacterium sp.
ACGACGTCCAGCTGCTCACCGATGTCGAGGTCCTGCACCGACTCACCGGACACCGCGTCCTGCTTGTCGACGCCGACCGTGACCTCCTCACCGTCCACCCCGGGCGCAGCGAACGTTTCGACGCGGACCGGGTGGCGGCGCTCGTCGCGAAGCAGCCCTATGAGACGACGGTCGCCCTGACCGGCCACCCCGAGAACCGCGACCGCTACCACGTGGCGGTGCGGGACTACGGGCCGATGCTCGTCGAGCGTGCGGCGCTGGCCGCCCTGGCCCTGCAGGTGCCCGAGACCACCGCGCTGAGCTCCACACCCCGCACCGCGGGGGCCCTGCGCCGGCGGCCGATCGGCCCGTGGGTGCTCATGGCGATCCCCGTCATCGCGATCATCGTGCTCATTGTCCTGCTGTAACATGGGTCGGACCATGGCCAAGAAGAAGAAGAACCAGGACCGCAGTGTCCTGGCCACCAACCGCCGGGCCCGGCACGACTACCACATCCTCGAAACCTACGAATGCGGCATCGTGCTGGTGGGCACCGAGATCAAGTCGCTGCGCGAGGGCAAGGTGTCCATCGCCGACGCCTTCGCCACCGTCGACGAGGGCGAGGTGTGGCTGCGCAACCTCCACATCCCCGAGTACTCGATGGGATCGTGGACCAACCACCCGCCGAAGCGCACCCGCAAGCTCCTCCTGCACCGCCGCGAGATCGACTCCATCATGGGCAAGGTCCGCGACGGCAACCGCACCCTCGTGCCGCTGCAGCTCTACCTGAAGAACGGCTACGTCAAGCTCGAGCTCGGCCTCGCGCAGGGTAAGCAGGACTACGACAAGCGTCAGGACATCAAGCGCCGCACCGAGGAACGCGAGATCACCCGCGAACTCGGCCGCCGCGTGAAGGGCATCCAGGGGTGATCCACACCGCCAAACTTCACGACGTCCTGCGCGGCGACGCCCCCGTCCACGGCCGGGGTGTCTTCGTGGAACGCCTCTGGCCCCGCGGCGTGGCGAAGGCGGACATGGAGTGGGAGTGGCTCAAGGACGTCGCCCCCACCACCGGACTGCGGAAGTGGTTCGCCCATGACCCGTCCCGGTGGGAGGAGTTCCGGGCCCGCTACGAGGAGGAGCTGGAGGGAGGGGGAGGGGACGTCGAGAAGCTCCTGCAGCTCGCGGACGAGGACCTCACCCTCCTGTACAGCGCCGCGGACCGCGACAGAAACAGCGCAGTCGTTCTCGCGGAATGGTTGACGAAACGCCTTCACAAGAGTTAACATGGGCCATCCTGCGGAACGATTGCACAATCCCGCCGCAGAGTACGGGGCTGATTCAGGTTTCGACTTCGTATATTGAGCCAGGGGAAGCGTGCCGGTGCAGGCTGAGGACCACCGTGAGCGTCGCAGCAAACCCATAAGCGCCGAGAACACTCAGCGCGACTACGCCCTCGCTGCCTAAGTAGCGACCGCGTGTCTGTCAGACCGGGCTCGTTCCCGACCCGGACCCTGGCATCGACTAGGGAA
>NZ_DUOE01000218.1 GCF_012838985.1 Corynebacterium sp.
CCTCGGGCCCGGCGCGCCGGGCCTGCAGGTGGCGTTGCCCGGGGCCCCGGCGGCGAGCTGGCTGGCCCACCCGCACCCGTTCACGGTGCTCGACGAGCATCTCGCCGACCTCACCGGAGGGCCGGTCGCCTGGCTCGCGCTGACGGAGAGGACGGTGGTGGCGGTGCCCCGCGGGGACGTCGGCAGGTACGCCCCGGATCTGGGGACCGCGCTGTCGCGGGCCCCGTTGGAACGGCGCCACGGCTTCCCGGCGGCTGTGTCGTCCCACACACCGGTGCCCACTCCCGCCTAGGCTGTAGGGAGCACTTTTCTTCATTCCACATCATTTAACTGAGGAGTTCCATGCGTCGTCCGATCACCGCCACCTACCGTCTGCAGCTGCGCGGACCGCAGGCGGACCCGTCGGGACGGGCCTTCGGTTTCGCCGAGGCGGCCGCCCAGGTTCCGTACCTGCAGTCCCTCGGAGTCAGTCACATCTACCTCTCCCCCATCTTCACGGCGATCCCCACGTCGAACCACAACTACGACGTCACCGACCCGACCGAGATCAACCCGGAGCTCGGCGGCATGGAGGGTCTGCGCGAGCTCGCGGACGTCGCCCATGAGGCCGGCCTGGGGCTCATCATCGACATCGTGCCCAACCACCTCGGTGTGGAGAACCCGCGTCTGAACAAGTGGTGGTGGGACGTCCTGCGCCACGGGCAGGACTCCGAGTACGAGCACTACTTCGACATCGACTGGCACGCGGACAACGGTGCCGGCGGCAAGCTGGGTCTGCCGGTGCTGGGTTCGCCGGAGGACGTCGACAAGCTGGAGCTGCGGGAGGTCGACGGGGAGGTCGTCCTCGCCTACTACGACAACCTCTTCCCCGTCGGGGAGGACGTCAGCGTCGACGACGACGTCGCCGAGGTGTACGAGCAGCAGCATTACCGTCTCATGTACTGGCGCGACGGGGTCATCTCCTACCGCCGTTTCTTCTCGGTCAACGGTCTGGCGGGCATCCGCCAGGAGGACCCGATGGTCTTCGAGCACACGCACCGCATCGTGCGTCAGCTCATCGCCGAGGACATCATCGACGGCGTGCGCGTCGACCACCCGGACGGCCTGTCCGACCCCTTCGGCTACCTCAACCGTCTGCGCGAGGTCGTGGGCCCGGACCGCTGGCTCGTGGTGGAGAAGATCCTCGAGGTCGACGAGACCCTGGATCCGCGTCTCGCCGTCGACGGCACCACCGGTTATGACGCCCTGCGTGAGCTCGACGGCGTGTTCATCGACCGGGAGGCGGAGGACTCCCTGTCCATGCTGGCGCTGCAGCACTCCGGCTCCACGTGGGATGAGGCCGCCGTCCACGTCACCCAACAGCAGCTCAAGCGGGAGGTCGCGCAGACGGAGCTGGCCGCGGAGATCCGCCGCCTCGCCCGCGCCATGCGCCGTGACAACTTCTCCACCGCCGGTTCCTCCGTGTCGGAGGAGGACCTGCTCACCACGATCACCGAGCTCGTCGCCGCCATGCCGGTCTACCGCGCCGACTACCTCTCCCTGTCACGGGTGACCGCCACGGTCGTCGCGGAGATGTCGCGCCGCTTCCCGTCGCGCCGTGACTCGCTCGACCTCATCGTCGCGGCCCTCAACGCCAACGCCGAGGCGAAGATCCGTTTCGCGCAGGTCTGTGGCGCCGTCATGGCCAAGGGCGTGGAGGACACCACCTTCTACCGCGCCTGCCGTCTCGTCGCACTGCAGGAGGTGGGTGGCGCGCCGGGTCGTTTCGGTGTCTCGGCGGCCGAGTTCCACCTGCTCCAGCAGGAGCGGGCCCGTCTGTGGCCGAAGGCGATGACGACGCTGTCCACCCATGACACCAAGCGCAGTGAGGACGTCCGCGCCCGGATCATCGAGCTGACCGAGCGTCCCCTGGACTTCTCCGAGCTGGTCCACCGCGTGACCTCGGTGGTCCCGGCCCCGGATTCCGGCACCGGGCACTTCCTGCTGCAGAACCTGCTGGGTGTGTGGCCGGCCGACGGTCAGGTCACGGAGCAGCTCCGTGAGCGTTTCCGCGCCTACGCCATCAAGGCGCTGCGTGAGGCGAGCGTGCACACCACGTGGGTGGGTCCGGTGGAGGCCTTCGAGAACGCCGTCCTCGACTGGGTCGACGTGCTTCTCGACGGCCCCGTGACCTCCATGATCACCGAGTTCGTGGAGCCGCTGGCCCGCGGCGCGGTCCGCATCTCCCTGGGCCGTAAGCTGCTCCAGCTCACCGGTCCCGGCATCCCGGACGTGTACCAGGGCACCGAGTTCTTCGATGACTCCCTCGTCGACCCGGACAACCGTCGTTTCGTGGACTACACGGCCCGCCAGCAGACGCTGGACATCCTCGATGAGGGCGTCGACTGGGAGGATCTGGCCGCGGAGGCCGAGGCCCAGCTGGCGACCACCGGCGACTACCCGCACCTCGACCTCTACGGTGACCGTGCGAAGCTGCACATCGTGCACGAGGGGCTCAAGGTCCGTACCGAGCACCCGGAGTACTTCGTGGGCGGCGAGATGCAGGCCGTGTTCGCGGTCGGCCCGGCGGAGGCGCACCTCATCGGCCTGGCCCGGGGCGCGTCGAATGTCCCGGGTGAGCAGGGGATCGGCGTGATCACCCTGGCCACCCGCCGTCCGCTCGACCTGGAGCGCCGGGGCGGCTGGCAGGACACCACGGTCACCCTCCCGGAGGGCACGTGGCTGGACCGTCTGACCTGCCGCACCTACGAGAACACGGTGCCGCTGTCCGAGGTTCTGCGGATCTTCCCGACGGCACTGCTGGTCAGGCAGCCGGTGGAGCGTGATGTCTGACCGGATCGCCCGTCTGGGCAGCAGATACCACGACTGGGTGCGGGCGCATCCGGACGCGGCGGAGGATTTCGCCGCGGGCGTGGAGGATCTCCTCGCCGACGCCGGCGTCACCTATGACCGGGTGGTCGCGCGTGTGAAGGACTGGCCGTCGATGAAGGCGAAGGCCTACAAGAAGCGGCCTGACGGTGAGTGGATGTACCCCGAGCCGTGGGAGGACATCCACGATCTCATCGGCGTGCGCGTGACCACGTTCCACTCGACGGAGATCCCCGTGGCCATCGAGGTGCTGCGGCAGTCCTTCACGGTGGAGCGTTCCGTGGACAAGACCGCGGAGACGCGGATCTCGGGTGGTTTCGGCTACGGCTCCCACCACCTGATCCTCACGGTCGACGAGAACTCCACCGACGTGACGGAGCTCGCCGATTATCTGGGGGTGAGCTTCGAGGTGCAGATCCGCACGGTCCTGCAGCACGCCTGGGCGGAGTTCGAGCACGACATCCGTTACAAACGGGGTCAGGAGGAGCTGGATCCGAAGGTGGACCGTGCCTTCGCGCTGGCCGCCGGGCTCATTGAGCTGGCGGACCAGCAGTTCGACCAGATCGCGGCGGCGCAGTACACCGACGAGTCCTCGACTGAGGATGTCGACCTCACCGCCGAGACGCTGCCGGGTGTGCTGGCGATGCTGCTGGGCAACCGTTTCCCGCGTTCGCGTTCGGAGAACTACCGTTTCCTCGCGGAGATCCTCGCCGCTGACGGGATCACCACGGTGGCTGAGCTGGATGCGCTGCTCGACGACATCGACATCGACTCGGTCCGCGGTGCCCTGAACTACCGTTTCCGCCCCGGTCAGATCCGTCTCATCGACGATCTGCTGCTGCGCAGGTACGGGCAGGAGCACATCCGGAGGACGGGTGAGATCGGTCTGCGTCCGGCGCAACGTCCGCAGCAGTTGGCCCGTCGGCTGAAAACAATGCGCGCCGCACGGATCCTTCGCGACGGAAGGACAGACAGGCAGTAGTATGAACAGGGTCTACCGCACCCGCGAATAAAGGAGCACCAAAACATGGTTTCGTCCATCCGTGAAGATTTCCCCCAGGTGGCTGACGCCATCCACGTGTGGGCACTGACCATCGCGAATTTCCTCCGTCCGCTGGGCATCGACTTCCCGCCCGCGCACTGGGGACTCTGGTAGAACCCGGAGTGTTGTTGACGTATCATCGTCAACATGAAACCTGAACTCACTTTCGGCCTCGACACCTTCGGCGACATCAACGGCGTCTCACCTGACCAGGTGATCCGCAACGTGGTCGCGGAAGCGGTCGAGGCCGATCGCGTCGGGGTCGACGTCTTCGGCATCGGCGAGCATCACCGCGATGACTTCGCCGTCAGTGCCCCCGACATCGTCCTCTCCGCGATCGCCGCCCGTACCGGGAACATCCACCTGACCACCTCCGTCATCGTCCTGTCCTCGGACGACCCGGTGCGCATCATGGAGCGTTTCTCCACCATCCAGGCCATCTCCTCCGGCCGTGCGGAGATCACCCTCGGCCGCGGCTCCTTCATCGAGTCCTTCCCGCTCTTCGGCTACGACCTGCAGGACTACCAGCAGCTCTTCGAGGAGAAGCTGGCCCTCATGCGCACGCTTCTCGACGCCGCCGCCTCCGGCGACCCCATCAACTGGGACCGCGGCGTCGATCATCTCCATCCGCCGCTGGCGGAGCAGATCCCGGTGTGGATCGCCGTCGGCGGTTCCCCGGAGTCGGTGGTCCGTGCCGCCCGCCACCGCCTGCCGCTGATGCTGGCGATCATCGGTGGGGCGTCGCGACGCTTCCGTCCCTTCGTCGATCTCTACCGTCGTGCGAACGAGGAGTTCGGCCAGCCGCAGGCCCCGATCGGTGTGCACTCCCCCGGCCTCATCGCCCCCACCGACGAGGAGGCGCAGGAGCGTCTCTACGACAACTGGGTGGCCGGGCAGCAGCGCATCGGCGCCGAGCGCGGCTGGTCCGCCCCCACCAGGGACCAGTTCATGGCGGAGGTCCACCACGGTGCGCTCTACGTCGGTTCCCCGGAGACGGTCGCGCGCAAGATCGCGGACACCGTCTCGGCCCTGGACATCGACCGCTTCACCCTCAAGTACGCCAACGGCCCGACCTCCCACGAGCACAACCTGGAGACCATCCGCCTCTACGGCGAGGAGGTCATCCCGCGTGTGCGCGAGCTGCTGAAGTAGGGGGTCAGTAGCTCTCGCGGCCCCGCAGCCGGTCGAGCTCCCGGCGTTCCCGCTTGGTGGGCCGGCCGGCCCCGCGGTCGCGCCGCGGCATCGACGCGAGGATCTCCTTCGGCGGGGGCGGCGGCGAATGGTCGATGTAGCAGGTGCGTGCGACGGGGGCGCCGACGCGTTTGCGCGGGGTGTCGACCACCTCGAGGTGCAGTTCGCGGTGGTTTACCCACACGCGGACCCGGTCCCCGGGCACGACCTGCTGGGCGGGCTTGACCGCCGCGCCGTTGAGTTTGACGTGACCGGCCCGGACGGCGGTGGCGGCGGCGGACCGCGTCTTGAACACGCGCACCGCCCACACCCACACGTCGATACGGACTGACCCGGACACGGCTAGTAGTTGTCGCGGTGGTTGACGATCTTCTGGACCTTGTTCCAGTTGTAGAAGCCACCCACCACGGCGACGACGAGGCCCAGCATCAGCCAGGTCCAGCTGGTGAAGAGCAGGCCGAGGGCGATGCCGCCGACGACGCCACCGCCGACGGAGACGGCCGCATTCCGGGTGTACTTCCGGACGGCCTGCTTACGACGTTCAATCGGGTTGTTCGGGCGGCGCTGCATTGTCATGCGCACCATCCTAATACTCCACCCAGGACGTGCCCGCCTCCACCGGCACGACCGCACCCGCGGTGAGGGAGGCGAGGGTGGACTCCAGCTCGGCACGGCCGCCCGGTTCCACCGCGAGGGTGTACGTGACGGCCGCCCCGTAGTCGGTGTCGGTGACCGCGATGCCCCGGTTGCGCAAGTCCGCCTCGAGGCGGCCGGCGTCGGCGTGCGGCACCTCGATGAGGTAGAGCTCGCGGACCGCCCGGGTGACGCGGTCGATCTTCGGCAGGAGGTCGCCGACGGACTGGGAGTAGGCGTGGACGAGGCCGCCCGCGCCGAGCTTGACGCCGCCGAACCAGCGGACGACGACCACGGTGGTGTCGAGAAGCTCTGAACCCCGGAGCATGTCGAGCATGGGCTTGCCGGCGGTGCCGGAGGGCTCGCCGTCATCCGAGGAGCGCTCGATGGGGTTGGAGCCCTCGACGTGGAGCATGTAGGCGCTGCAGTGGTGGCGGGCGTCCGGGTACTCGGCGCGGATCTCGTTGATGAAGTCGCGGGCGGCGTCCTCGTCGGAGGTCCGGCGGGCGAGCGAGTAGAAGCGTGACCGTTTGACCTCCCACTCGTGCGTCCACGTCCGGTCGGCGGCGGGCAACTGGTAGGTCGTGAGCATGAACACTGATAGTAGCTGGCGTTTCCGTTAGCCTGGGGTGCATGACTGCGCATGAACCGTTCTCCGTGTGGGCCCCCTATGCCCGGGATGTCCGTCTCCGCCTCCCTGACGAGGAGATCGCCATGCGGGCGACCTCCGGCGGTTGGTGGGTGGCGGACCGCGTCGCGGAGCCGGGCATGCGCTACGGCTTTGAGCTCTTCGACGGCGAGCACTGGTCCAAGACCCTCCCCGATCCCCGCACCACCTCCCAGCCCGACGGTGTGCACGGCCTCTCCGAGGTGACGGACCCGCACTTCGACTGGAGCGCCGTGTGGACCGGCCGCCCGTTGGCCGGGCAGGTCATCTACGAGCTGCACGTCGGTACGTTCACCCCGGAGGGCACCTTCGACGGGGTCATCTCGAAGCTGGATTACCTGCGTGACCTCGGCGTCACCGCCATCGAGCTCATGCCCGTGCAGCCCTTCGGCGGCGAGCGCAACTGGGGCTACGACGGTGTCGAGTGGCACGCGGTCCACGCCGCCTACGGCGGTCCGGAGGGGCTCAAGAGGCTTGTCGACGCCGCCCACACAGCCGGCATCGGCGTCATCCTCGACGTGGTGTACAACCACTTCGGCCCCGACGGCAACTACAACGGCATGTTCGGCCCCTACACCGCGGGCGGCTCCACCGGCTGGGGTGAGGTGGTCAACATCTCCGGCCACGACTCCGACGAGGTGCGCCGTTTCATCCTCGACTCGGTGCGCCTGTGGCTCGACGACTACCGTATCGACGGCCTGCGCCTCGACGCCGTCCACTCCCTCGACGACACCGGTGCGTACTCCCTCATGGAGCAGATCCAGGAGGTCGCCGACGACGTCACCGCCCGCACCGGCGTCCCCCGCCACATCATCGCCGAGTCCGACCTCAACGACCCGCGCCTGATCACCGGGCGCGACGGCGGCGGTTACGGGCTGGCGGGCCAGTGGGTCGACGACATCCACCACGCCCTGCACACCATCGTCTCGGGTGAGAACCACGCCTACTACGAGGACTTCGGTTCCCTCGACGCCCTGGCCAAGACCCTGCGCGGCGGTTTCTACTTCGACGGCACGTACTCCTCCTACCGGGGCCGCACCCACGGCCGTCCCATCGACGTGCACTCCATCCCCGCGCACCGCCTGGTCACGTACACGACCACCCACGACCAGACCGGTAACCGGGCGCGGGGCGACCGTCCGTCGATGAACCTCACGCCTGCTCAGCAGGTGTTGAAGGCCGCGGTGATCTACTGCTCCCCCTTCACCCCGATGCTGTTCATGGGCGAGGAGTACGGCGCGCAGACCCCCTTCGCCTTCTTCTGCTCCCACACCGACGACAACCTCAACCGCCTCACCTCCGAGGGCCGCAAGCGCGAGTTCTCCCGCTCCGGCTGGGACCACTCCGAGATCCCCGACCCGGACGCCCCGGAGACCTTCGAGTCCTCGAAGCTGGACTGGGACTTCACGGAGGAGCAGCAGCAGATCCACGCCGCCTACCGGGAACTGCTGCGTCTGCGCCGCGAACTCGGCCTGTCCCGTGCCGACCTCTCCCGCCTCATCGTGGAGACCGGGGATGAGGAGCACAAGTGGCTCGCCATGGGCTGGGAGGACGTCCTGCTCGTGGCGAACCTCTCCGACACCGAGGTGACGGCACCCTTCGGCGGGGAACTCATCCACTCCTTCACGGAACCTGCGGTCGGACTCGACGAGACCCGCCTCGGGGCCTGGGAGTTCGCCCTCCTGCGCAGGTAGATGTTCCTCCGCGCCGCGCGTCTGCACACGCCCCGCACGGAGCTGCCCTCCTGGCTCGCCGATCTGCCTGTGGTGCGCAGCCTGGAGCGGCAGCCGCTGGAGTTCGACACGCCGGTGACCATCCTCACCGGCGAGAACGGCACCGGGAAGTCCACCCTCGTCGAGGCGCTGGCCGTGGGGCTGCGCCTCAACCCGGAGGGCGGATCACGGCACGCCACCGTCTCCACCGTCGCGGATTCCGTCTCTCCTCTCCATGAGCATCTGCTGCTCACACGCCCCCGTAACCCGCGTGACGCCTGGTTCCTCCGCGGCGAGTCACACCTCAACGTGGCCGCCTACCACGAGAGCCTCGGCCCTTCCCCCATCGACGACCTGCTCCACATGTCACACGGCGAATCGCTCATGGCCCTGGTGGAGCGACGCTTCCACGACGAGGGGATCTTCCTTCTCGACGAGCCCGAGGCCGGCCTCTCCCACCTGCGCCAGCTCGAACTCCTCGGCCGGCTGTGGCACCTCGCGGACGCCGGGGCGCAGTTCATCATGGCGACCCACTCCCCCATCCTCCTGGCCGTCCCCGGCGCGCGGATCCTCGAGCTGGATGAGTCCGGCCTGCAGAAACGCACCCTCGAGGAGACAGAGTGCCACCGCGCGGCGGTGGAGTTCATGTCTGATCCGCACGGCACCGCGGCCTTCCTCACCGGGGAGGAGCCGTGAGCGGGCTCTTCGTCCACAGCTACCTGCCGGTCCCCCGTGCCCGGGTCCCCTCCTGGGTGGCGCAGGTCCCCGCCTTCCGGGCTCTGCAGCACCGGGGCCGGATCCCCCTGCGCCAGCAGATCACATGCCTGACCGGCGAGAACGGGGTGGGTAAATCGACCCTCCTGGAAGGTATCGCCGTGAGCTGCGGCTTCAACAGCGCCGGCGGCGCCTTCACCTCCCAGGTCCGCGAGCGGGAGAATCCCCTGCGTGGGGTGGCTGCCGTCGCCCGCGGCAACCGCGCCATGGAGGGCTATTTCCTCCGCGCGGAATCCCATTTCTCGGTGGCCGGACGCTACAACCGCGACCACGCCGGGGTGGATCTGCACCGCCTGTCCCACGGCGAGTCGGTGCTGCACATCGTGCAGGAGAGCTTCCACGCCCAGGGCCTCTACCTGCTGGATGAACCCGAGTCGGGGCTCTCCCTCATCCGCCAGATGACGCTGCTGGCGGAGCTCCACCAGGTCGCGGCGGCGGGCGCACAGATCATCCTGGTCACCCATTCCCCGGTGCTCCTCGCCCTGCCCGGCGCACGGATCCTCGAGTTCACCACCGAGGGGGACATGCTGGAACTCGAACTGGAGCAGACCACCTCCCACCGGGCCCTGCGGGACTTCCTGGCCGATCCGCGCGGCATCGCCGACTACATGGTGGAGGTGACTAGGGCGTGTCTCCTAAAGCCTTGAGCCAGGTAATCACGGCACACAGCACGACGGCGGACCTGACCCCTGTTTGGTAGACACCCGACAACCCGGCACCCTGCCGAGGAGGAAAGGTAACCTGCCACCATGCCGATCAAGACCTACACCGAGGAGTTCCGCCGCGACGCGGTCGCCCTCTACGAGAACTCCCCCGGCGTATCGATCAACGCCCTCGCCACCGAACTCGGCGTC
>NZ_DUOE01000219.1 GCF_012838985.1 Corynebacterium sp.
CCGCTGAGGCGTGGACCACGGGCGTCACCGTGGTGGTGCTGCTGGCCATCGGTGCCCTCAGCTACACCGGTGACCCCACGTGGCTGGGCATGCTCATCATGCTGCCGCTGGCCGCCTTCGAGGCGCACGGGCCGCTGGCCGCCGCCGCCATCCACGCCGATGAGGCGGCCGCGGCGGAACGCCGCCTGTCCGCCCTGCTCTCGCCGCACGCACCGGAGACGACGGAGACAACGGCGGCGGTGGGCGGGGGGACGTCGGCAAGCGGGGAGCCGGAGGCCCTGCACGCCGCTGACCTGCGCTGCGCGTGGGGCGACCGCACGTGGAACCTCGACCTCGCGCCCGGCGCGCGGCAGGTCATCCGGGGGCCGAGCGGCTGCGGCAAGACGACGCTGCTGCTCACCCTCGCCGGACTGCTGGAGCCGGCCGCGGGGGTGGTGACACTGGGTGGTTCACCGGACCCGGAGCGGCGCCGCCGGATGGTGCGGGTGCACACCGAGGACGAGTGGGTCTTCGCCACCACCGTGCGGGAGAACCTGCGCGTGGCCAACCCGGAGGTCAGCGAGGGGGTCATGTGGGAGGCGCTCACGGCCGTCGGTCTGCGCCCCTGGCTGGAGGCGGCGGGCGGCCTGGATCTCGAGCTCGCCGACGGCGCGGGGTCGCTGTCCTCCGGGCAGCGGCGTCGTCTGCTGCTGGCCCGGGCGCTGTGTTCGGAGACTCCGGTGCTGCTTCTCGACGAACCCACCGCCCACATCACCGCCGCCGACGCCGGCCCGCTGCTGGAGATGCTCACCGGGGGTCCCCTGCCGGGTCAGCGGGCGGAGCGGACCGTCGTCGTGGTCACCCACGAGGACTGATAGGTACGTCACTCTTTTCCAAATCCATTGACAGCCGCAGCCAATATTGCTACCATTGAGGTATACCCCACAGGGTATCGATAAATCCTATTTCCCCCACCCCGAGAAGGAGCGATCTCATGACCGAGACCACCACCGACACCCAGCAGACCTACCACATGCCCCGCATCGGAGACGCAGCTCCGGAGTTCACCGCCGAGTCCACCCAGGGCCCGGTCAACTTCCCCTCCGACTACAAGGGCAAGTGGGTCATCCTCTTCTCCCACCCCGCCGACTTCACCCCGGTGTGCACCTCCGAGTTCATGACCTTCGCGGTCATGGAGGACGAGTTCCGCAAGTACAACACCGAGCTGGTCGGCGTCTCCGTGGACGGCCTGTACAGCCACATCGCCTGGCTGCGCACCATCCGCGAGAAGATGGAGTTCCGCGGCTGGAAGAACGTGGACGTGAAGTTCCCGCTCATCGACGACGTGTCCATGAACGTCTCCCGCAAGTACGGCATGATCATGCCGGGCGAGGCCGAGACCTCCGCCGTCCGCGCGGTCTTCATCATCGACCCCGAGGCCAAGGTCCGCACCATCCTCTACTACCCGCTGTCGACCGGCCGTAACTTCGACGAGATCCTGCGCGTGGTCAAGGCCCTGCAGACCGCCGACGAGTTCAACGTCGCCACCCCCGCCGACTGGCGTCCGGGTGAGCGCGTCATCGTGCCCACCGCCGGTTCCTGCGGCGTCGCCGAGAACCGCATGACCGGTGGCGAGGAGGACGTCGAGTGCGTCGACTGGTTCTTCTGCACGAAGGCGATCGACGAGGAGACCGTCGAGAAGGCCATCCAGAAGTAACCCCCGCTTATCGACGCCCCGGTGCTCCCCGAGCACCGGGGCTTTTCCGCCCCATCAGAAAGGCCGCCGTGAGCGACACCCACTCCATCATCAGACACGTCCCGGTTCCCCTCTTCGCCGCCGTCATGGGCCTCGGCGGCCTGTCCCTCGCGTGGCGACGCGCCGCCCTCGTCTGGGACCTCCCCTCCTGGCCCTGGCACATCCTCTTCGGCATCGCCGTGACCGTGTTCATCCTCGTCGCCGGCGCCTACCTGGCCAAGCTCATCCGCCACCCCGACGCCGTCCGCGCGGACCTCACCCACCCGATCCGCATGGCGTTCGTGCCGACGATCACCATCTCCCTGCTGCTCCTCGCCACCGGCCTGAGCGACATCGCCCCCGACATCGCCCGGGTCATGTGGTGGATCGGCGCGGTCGGCCACCTCGTGGCCACCTTCTACGTCATCAGCTCCTGGTTCGGCCGGGACGACATCAACCGCGACACCATGACCCCGGCGTGGCTGATCCCCATCGTCGGTAACGCCGTCACCCCGCTGGCCGCCCCCGCGGTGGGCAACCTGGAGCTGGCCTGGTTCTCCTTCGGCATCGGCGTCATCTTCTGGCTGGGCCTGTGGCCGATGCTGCTCAACCGCGTCCTCGTCCACGACAACCCGCTGCCGACGAAGCTGACCCCGACGATCGCCATCTTCCTGGCCCCGCCGTCGGTCATCGCCCTGTCCTGGCAGCAGCTCACGGGCCACCTCGCGGACCCGGTCGGCATCATCCTCCACGCCGCCGCCGTGTTCTTCGCCCTCCTGCTGCTCAGCCAGGTCCCCCGCCTGGTGAAGCTGCCCTTCTCCCTACCGATCCTCGCCTACACCTTCCCCGTGGCCACCGTCGCCACCGTGACAGTCGCGATGGCCGGCGCCACCGGCTCCGGCTTCCACACCGCCCTGGCCGTCATCGCCCTGGCCGCCGCCACCGGCATCGTCCTCGGTGCCGTCATCCGCGTCGCCTGGGGAGCAGTCCAGGGACAGGTCTTCGTGGCCGAGTGACCCTGCCCCCTGACAACGGCGAACCCCCGCCGCCCGCGGTATGCGGGTGACGGGGGTTTCTCTGCGTCGGCAAGCAGAAGCTACTTCTTCATGGAGCCGTTCTCCAGCAGGCGCTGGTGGAAGGAGAACGCGGTTGCCAGGTCGTGCGGGGTCTGCTGGAACTTGGACTTGTTCGCACGCTCGACGTACTCCTCGAGCAGCGGACGGTAGTCCGGGTGCGCGACGGCGATCATCTTGGCGACACGGTCACGCGGAGCCAGGCCACGCAGGTCGGCGACACCGTACTCGGTGATGACGACCATGGCGTCGTGCTCGGTGTGGTCGATGTGCGACGCGAACGGGACGATCGAGGAGATCGCGCCGTCCTTGGCGTCGGACGGGGAGATGAAGGTGGAGATGCGGGCGTTACGGGTGAAGTCACCGGAACCACCGATGCCGTTCATGATGCGCTGACCGGCGACGTGGGTGGAGTTGATGTTGCCGTAGATGTCGGCCTCGATCATGCCGTTGGAGGAGATCAGGCCCACGCGGCGGATGACCTCCGGGTGGTTGGAGATCTGCTGCGGGCGCAGGATGATGGACTCGCGGTAGCGCTTGGCCTCCGCGTTCATCTTCTCCGCGTACTCCGGGGACAGGGAGAAGGAGGTCGCGGACGCGACGGTCATCTTGCCGGCGTCGATCAGGTCGACCATGCCGTCCTGGATGACCTCGGTGTAGGCCTCGATCTTCTCGAACTTGGAGTCCAGCAGGCCGGCCATCACGGCGTTCGGGACGTTACCGACACCGGACTGCATGATGTAGTTGTCGTACGCCAGACGGCCACCCTTGACCTCGCCCTCCAGGAAGTCCAGGAAGTAACCGGCGATCTTCTGGGAGGTCTCGTCGACCGGCTTGAACGGGGCGTTACGGTCCGGGGCGTTGGTCTCGACGACGGCGACGACCTTGGAGATGTCGATGTCGATGTAGGTCTTGCCGATGCGGTCACCGGAGTTGATGATCGGGATCGGGGTACGGTTCGGCAGGTGACCGATGCGGTAGACGTCGGCCATGCCCTCCAGGTCGACGGACTGCCACTCGTTGACCTCGATGATGATCTTCTTGGCGGCGTCCAGGTAGTCGACGTTGTTGCCGACACCGGAGGACGGGATCAGGTGGCCCTCCTCGGTGATGCGGGTCGCCTCGACCACGGCCACGTCCAGCTGGCCGTAGAAGCCGTGCTCCACGTACTGGCCCGAGTGGGACAGGTGGATGTCCTGGTACTTCATCTCGCCGGAGTTGATGGCGTTACGCATGATCGGGTCCGACTGGTACGGCATGCGGTAGTTGATCGCACCGGCCTCAGCCATGACGCCGTCACAGTCCGGGGCGGTGGAGGCGCCGGTGTACACGTCGATCTTGTAGGTGTCGCCCTTGGCCTGTGCCTCCTTGGCACGGTTGGCGATCGCGGTCGGGAGCGCCTTCGGGTAGGCCGCACCGGTGAAGCCGGACATGCCGACCTTGTCACCGTTGTCAATGAACTGTGCAGCCTCGTCAGCGGACATGACCTTGCCACGCAGAAGGGCGTTGGCGATGCGATCGGACATGAAGTACCTCCTGATTACCGGGCCTGGACATGGATGGCCCGCAGTGTCTGTGAGAGTTGTCGGCCGGCACCCTGCCCGAGGAGATGTAGTGTCAGCTCGGTTACATTGGGGGCCGTTTAGTTACGGTGACCACATTAGCGGAAATAGCGTGGTCCCGCCTAAAAGCACGCAACTGTGTTAATTCTACGGCACCAACTGCGGAAACGTCCGGAAAAGACCGCTCCTGGTTTGGGGGTTACCACCCCCGCGGGGGAGAATGGGGGCTGTGACTGTGAAGATCGGATCCCTGACGCTCAACTCCCCCGTGGTACTGGCCCCCATGGCCGGTGTCACCAACGTGGCGTTCCGCACGCTGTGCCGTGAGCAGGAGATCGAGAAGACGGGCACCGTCTCCGGCCTCTACGTCTGCGAGATGATCACCGCCCGCGCCCTCGTGGAACGCAACGAGAAGACGCTCCACATGACGACCTTCGCCCCGGACGAGAATCCGCGCAGCATGCAGCTGTACACCACCGACCCGGAGTACACCTACAAGGCCGCCAAGATGATCGTCGACGAGAACATGGCCGACCACATCGACATGAACTTCGGCTGCCCCGTCCCGAAGGTGACCCGCCGCGGCGGCGGTTCCGCCCTCCCGTACAAGCGCCGCCTCTTCGGCAACATCGTCGCCGCCGCCGTCAAGGCCACCGAAGGCACCGACATCCCCGTGACCGTGAAGTTCCGCGTGGGCATCGACGACGAGCACCACACGCACCTCGACGCCGGCCGCATCGCCGTCGAGGAGGGAGCCGCCGCAGTGGCCCTCCACGCCCGCACCGCCGCCCAGCGCTACTCCGGCGCCGCGGACTGGTCCCAGATCGCCGCCCTCGTCGAGCATCTCGACGGCTCCGGCATCCCGGTCCTGGGCAACGGCGACATCTTCGCCGCCGGCGACGCCCGCCGCATGATGGACGAGACCGGCTGCGACGGCGTCGTCGTCGGCCGCGGCTGCCTCGGCCGTCCGTGGCTGTTCGCCGAGCTCTCCGCGGAACTGCGCGGCGAGCCGCTCCCGCCCACCCCCACACTCGGAGAGGTCACGCGCATCATCGTCCGGCACGCCGAACTGCTCGCGGAGCACGACGGCGAGGCGCACGCCTGCCGGGACCTGCGCAAGCACATGGGCTGGTACCTGCGCGGCTTCCCCGTCGGCGGCGAGGTCCGCTCCCAGCTGTCCCGTATCTCGACGCTGGCTGACCTGCGTGAACTGCTCGCCCCCTGGGCCGACTCCGAGGTCGTCGCCGAGGATTCCGACGGAGCCCGCGGCCGCCAGGGTTCCCCGTCCAAGGTGGTGCTCCCCGAGGGCTGGCTCGACGACCCGGAGGATGAGACCGTCCCCGTCGGCGCCGACATCATGCACTCCGGCGGCTAACGATTCTCAGTTTCATCAGCGTGTCCCCGCGCTGGACAGGCGATTCCGTTTTGCACCTCTTATGATGATCTGCATGCGCATCGCCTACCGAGAACATCTGGACAACTTCGCCCACGACCTCATCGTCATGTGCGACACGGTGCGCTCGATCATGCACAACGCCTCTGAGGCCCTCCTCACCGCGTCCCTGGAACCTGCCGAGGACTCCCTCAGCAGCGCCGACGCGCTCGAGGAGATCCGCCAGCGCAGCGAGGACCGGGCGGTCGAGCTGCTCGCCCTCGAGGGCCCCGTCGCCCGCGACCTGCGCCAGGTCGTCTCCTCCATCTACATCGTCGAGGACTTCGACCGCATGGGGGCCCTGGCCATGCACATCGCCAAGGCCGCCCGCCGCCGCCACCCGGAGCACGCCGTGCCGGAGCAACTCCTCGGCTACTTCCGGGAGATGGCCCGCCTCGTCGACGAGATGGGTGAGAAGACCCACGACATCCTCGTCGACCCCAACGCCGACGTGGCCCTCGTCCTCAACGAGGACGATGACGCCGTCGACGACCTCAACGAGTACATGCTCACCATGCTCACCATGCGCGAGTGGGCCCACTCCACCCGGGAGGCCGTCGACGTCGCACTGCTCTCTCGCTACTACGAGCGCTACGCCGACCACTGCGTCAACGTCGCCGCCCGTGTCGTCTACCTCACCTCCGGGCTGAGCACCGACGAGTACCGGGAGAAGAAGGAACGCGACCGCGCCGAGGCCGACATGGCCGCCCGTTTCGCGGAGCTGGAGCGCCAGTTCTCCCACCGCGGCCAGCAGCGCCCCCCGCTGTAACTCCGGCCGGGAAAAGCCCGCA
>NZ_DUOE01000220.1 GCF_012838985.1 Corynebacterium sp.
AGGTCACTGGTTCAATCCCAGTATCGCGCACAGAGACCCACAAGGTCTCGTTTGCGGATGTAGCGCAGTTGGTAGCGCATCACCTTGCCAAGGTGAGGGTCGCGAGTTCGAGTCTCGTCATCCGCTCCACCCGGAAGGGCCGGTCCACCAGGACCGGCCCTTCCGCCTTTTCCGGCTAGCCTGGGCGCATGCTCGCAGACATCATCGGCCCGACCCTCCCGCCCGGGGAACCGGAGATCCGCGCCGTCGCGGTCTCCTCCCTCACCGGCTCCGTCACCCTCGACGGGGTCTCCGGGGACCTGGGCAACGACCTCGACCGGGAGCTGCTCCTCGCCCTGCGCGACTGGGCGGATGTCGTCCTCGTCGGCGCCGGCACCGTCCGCGCGGAGGGCTACACGGGCCAACGCGCGAAGAAACTCGCCGTCGTCTCCCGTTCCGGCGACGTCCCCCTCGACGACGCCCTCGTCCTCTCCCCCGCCTCCCCGGAGGATCTCATCGCCGACCTACGGGCCCGCGGCCACCAGCGCATCGTCTGCGAGGGGGGCCCGGAGATCTACACGATGCTTTTCGACGCCCACCTCATCGACATCCTCCACCTGACGGTCGCGCCGGTGCTGCTGGGGCCCGTCGAGAAGCATCTCCTCAACGACGGGCAGCACCGCCTGCACCTGGAACATCACGCGGCGACGGACGACGGTACCCTGTTCCTCCGTTACCGTGCGGTACGGTAGGCGCGTGAATCTGACGAGACTGTGGGTCGCACAGACCCCCCTGACCGAACCCACCCCCCGTCACCGTCGCACCCCCGTCGATGACATCGGCCGGCTCGTCGCGTGGCCGCTGGCCGTCGTGCTGGTGCTGCACCGGATCTTCGTGCTCGCGCTCAACGGTTCCGTCACCGACGACTTCACCACGGTCTACTCGGCGGTCCGCCGCTCGCTGGAGGGCGTGCCGGTCTACAACGAGGTGTACCACCACGTCGACCCGCACTACCTGTACAACCCGGGTGCCACGCTGCTGCTCTCCCCGCTGGGCTGGCTCACCGAACCCGACGCCGCGCGCACGGCGTTCATCATCCTCAACGCGGCGGCTGTCATCGCCGCCCTGGCGCTGCTCACGCGGATGTTCGGCTACTCACTGCGCTCGCTGGTGTGGCCGGTGGCGATCGTCGTGGCGTTCCTCACCGAGGCGGTGCGCAACACCCTCATCTTCTCCAACATCAACGGCCTGCTGCTCCTCGCCCTGGTCGCCTACCTGGCGCTCCTGCTGCGGGGACGAGGCTGGCTGGCGGGCCTGGTGATCGGGCTGGCGATCCTCATCAAGCCGCAGTTCGCCCCCCTGCTCTTCCTGCCCGCCGTGAAGCTCGACTGGCGCACCGTCCTCGGCGGGATCACCGTCCCCGTCGCCTTCAACCTCGCGGCCTGGCCCCTCGTCCCGGGAGCCTCCGAGTACCTGACGAACCTGGTCCCCTACCTCAGTGAGGTCCGCGACTACGCCAACTCCTCCCTCGCCGGCGCCGCCGTCTACTTCGGCATGCCGCCCCTCCTCGAGAACGCCCTGTGGCTGCTGTTCGCCGCGGTCGTCGCCGTCGGAGTCATCGTCCTGCTGCGCTGGCGCTACTCCGACCCCCTCCTCTGGATGACCACCACCACCGGCCTGCTCATGACCGGCGTCTTCTTCCTGTCCTCCCTGGGGCAGATGTACTACTCGATGATGCTGTTCCCCATGATGTTCACCGTCCTGCAGCGCACCAGCGTCTTCCACACCTGGCCCGCCTGGCTGGCGGCGTACCTCTTCCTCACCCCTGACTCCTTCCACTCCTGGCGCGAACCGGACCTGTCCCGCTGGATGGACTTCTTCCACCCCACCCTCGGCTGGGCGACGATGCTCGTGGTCATCAGCACCTGCGCCGTGGTCTGGTGGCGCACCGAATCAGTAGACTCGTCGCATGACCGACTTCAAGCTGATCAGCGACGACGAATGGCGCCAGCGCCTCAGCCCTGAGGAGTTCCACGTCCTCCGACGGGCCGGCACGGAGCCGCCCTTCGTCGGCGAGTACACCGACACCACAACCGAGGGCGTCTACTCCTGCCGCGCCTGCGGCACCGAGCTCTTCCGCTCCACCGAGAAGTTCGACTCCCACTGCGGCTGGCCGTCCTTCTTCTCCCCCCTCGCCGAGGACCGCATCATCGAACGCCGCGACACCTCCCACGGCATGATCCGCGTCGAGGTGCTGTGCGCCGCCTGCGAGTCCCACCTGGGCCACGTCTTCGAGGGCGAGGGCTACGACACCCCCACCGACCTGCGCTACTGCATCAACTCGATCTCCCTGACCCTCGAGGAGCAGTAGGAAAAAGACGACGCCCACCCGGGATACGGGTGGGCGTCGGCAAGCGGTGTCCTAGGGGAGGACGGCGACGACCTCACCGATGTCGGCGACACGACGACCGGAGAAGAACGGGGTCTCCTCACGCACGTGCAGACGTGCGTCCGTGTAACGCATCTGGTGCATCAGGTCGACGATGCGGTCCAGCTTCGGCCCCTCGAAGGCGAGCATCCACTCGTAGTCACCCAGCGCGAAGGCGGGGACGGTGTTCGCGCGGACATCCGGGAAGTCGCGGGCGGCCTGGCCGTGCTCGGCGAGGATGCGGCGACGCTCCTTCGGGTCGAGCAGGTACCACTCGTAGGAACGCACGAACGGGTAGACGGTGATCCACGCCTCGGCCTCCTCGCCCATGATGAACGACGGCAGGTGCGAGCGGTTGAACTCGGCCGGGCGGTGCAGACCGGTGCCGATCCACGCGGCCTCGAGGAGCTGGCCGAGGACGGTGGTGCGTCGGAAACCCTGGTAGGCGGCCTGCAGATCCTCGAACTCCTCCGCGTGCCACCAGATCATCAGGTCCGCCTCGGCGTTGATGCCGGCGATGTCGTAGATACCGCGGACGACGACCTTCCCCCCGGCGGTGAGGGTGTCGAAGAAGGCGCGGGCCTCGGCGATGATCTCGTCGCGCTCGGTGCCCAGGGCACCCGGGATGGCACGGAAGGTGACGAACTGGGTGTAGCGCTGCATGCTGTTGAGCTCGTCGAAGTTCAGTTTGCTCACGAAGATCCTCTTTCTGCGGTTGGGGGCGATGCCATCCATCATAAGTTGGATGGGCCCACCGAGGGCAACCCACGGCGCGCCTCCGCCTCAACAGCACCACGCGTGGTTAGTTTGATGACGTGTTCACCCCAGACTCTCCCGAGACCCCGACGCCGCTCAACCGCGCCACCGCGGGCAGGGGCGCCACCTTCGGTGCCGACGACGAGACCGGTACTCCGGCCGTGTTCACCCGCGCCGTCGAATCGATGCACAGGGCCGAACTGCGCCCCGAGATCACACTCGGCACGATCCGCCCGCCGCAGCGCCTGGCACCGTTCAGCCACGCCATCGGCCTCGAGGTCGAGAGGTCATGGGACGAGGCCGCCGCGTACGGCGACGCCTTCGG
The DNA here is from genome assembly GCF_012838985.1 of Corynebacterium sp. Taxonomy (GTDB): domain Bacteria; phylum Actinomycetota; class Actinomycetes; order Mycobacteriales; family Mycobacteriaceae; genus Corynebacterium. The sequence goes on from NZ_DUOE01000220.1 coordinate 3,489, forward strand.
CCGTCTCATCCTCCTCCACGACCCCGGCGCCGACGAAGCCTGGGAGGGCGCCATGCGCCTCGTCGCCTACATCCAGGCCGACATGGACCACGAGGTCGCAGCCGACCCGCTGCTTCCCGACGTCGCCTGGCAGTGGCTCAACGAAGGCCTCGCCGGGGCCGGCGCCGACCACACCAACCTCGGCGGCACCGTCACCGCCACCGCCTCCGTCCGCTTCGGCGAGATCGGCGGCCCACCGCGCGCCCACCAGCTGGAGATGCGCGCCTCCTGGACCGCCTCCGAGCTCGACCTGGCGCCGCACGTCCTGGCGTTCTCGCGGGTGCTGGCCAACGTCGCCGGACTGCCCCCGGAGGGTGTCGCCCGCCTCGGCTGAGCCTGGTTTAAGCTGGATGGCCATGGCTCCACTGACTTCACCCCGCGACGGCATCCCCCGCGTGCTCTCCACGCCGGCGGAGTTCTCCGCCGCGGCCGCCGCCCTCGATGACGGGCAGGGACCGGTGGCGATCGACACGGAACGCGCCTCCGGCTTCCGTTACGACGACCGCGCCTTCCTCGTCCAGATCCGCCGCCGCGACGTCGGCACCTTCCTCCTCGACCCCGAGGGACACCGCCCGGAGTTCACCGCCGCACTCGCCCCCGCCCTCAACGGCCGGGACTGGATCATCCACGCCGCCCCCTCCGACCTGCCCTCCCTGGCCTGGCTGGGCCTCTACCCCGGCTCCCTCTTCGACACGGAGCTCGCCGGCCGCCTCGCCGGCTTCGACCACGTCAACCTCGCCGCCATGACGGAGATGCTTCTCGACGTCCACCTGGCCAAGGGCCACGGCGCCGAGGACTGGTCCCAGCGCCCGCTGCCCGCCGACTGGCTCGCCTACGCCGCCCTCGACGTGGAGCTGCTGCTGGAGCTCGGCGACACGATGGCGGAGATCCTCGACCACCAGGGCAAACTCGAGTGGGCCACCCAGGAGTTCGAGCACATCCGGCGCACCCACGCCACCATCACCGGTCCCACCGAGACGACGTGGCGCGACATCAAGGGCATCTCCACCCTCAGCCGCCCCGAGCAGCTCGCCGTGGCCCGCGAACTGTGGATGGCACGTGAGTCCATCGCCGTCTCCGAGGACCGCGCCGTCGGTCGTGTCCTGCCGAACAAGGTGCTCATCGAGGTCGCCCGCACCCTCCCCCGTAACAGCCGCGACCTGGCCCGCGTGAAGGGGTTCCCGGCCCGTCGCCGCTCGGCCGTCCGCTTCTGGGGAGAGGTCGTCGACCGCGCCCTCACCTCAGACCCCGGCACCTGGCCGCAGCGCGAGCGTGCGCCCCGCGGGCTGCCCTCCCGTCAGGCGTGGGCCAACGAGTACCCCGACTCCTTCGCCCGTTTCACCGCGGCCCGCGACACCATCGACGAACTCTCCGCGGAACTGGAGATCCCCACCGAGAACATCCTGCGTCCCGCCACGCTGCGCGAAGTGGCGTGGGCGGCGACGAACGGTCGCGAACTCCGCTCCCATCTCGAGCTGCCGGACCTGCTCCGGGCTCACGACGCGCGGGACTGGCAGATCGAGCTGACCTCCCCGATTCTGCAGGACACCTTGTTCTAGTTTCTAAAGGTTGATCAGGGCCATGGCTGAGAGGTCGCGGATCGGGTGGATGTTCCGCCGGGGCGGACCACCACCCGGCGGGTGATGCACCACCCCACCCGGTACCCGTTCCATCCGACCGTGCCTCGGCGGTTTATCCGGGTCATCGTCGTTGCGGGCATTGTGCACACCACACAACATCGTCAGATTG
>NZ_DUOE01000221.1 GCF_012838985.1 Corynebacterium sp.
CCTTGACGACGTTGCCGGTCTCCAGGAACAGCGGAACCTGGATCTCGGCGCCGGACTCGAGGGTGGCCGGCTTGGTGCCGCCGGTGGAGCGGTCGCCCTGCAGGCCCGGCTCGGTGTGGGTGATCTCGAGGTCGACGGAGATCGGCAGCTCGGCGAAGAGCGGCTCGCCCTCGTGGAAGGACACCTGGACCTGCATGTTCTCCAGCAGGAACTGGGCGGCCTCTCCGAACTTGTCCTCGGACAGCTCGACCTGCTCGAAGTTCTTGTCGTCCATGACGACGTAGGAGGAGCCGTCGTTGTACAGGTAGGTCATGTCACGACGGTCGACGGTGGCGGTCTCGACCTTGACGCCGGCGTTCCAGGTCTTGTCGACGTTCTTGCCCGTCAGGACGTCCCTGAGCTTGGTGCGCACGAAGGCGGGGCCCTTGCCCGGCTTCACGTGCTGGAACTCGACGATCTGCTGGAGCTTGCCGTCGACCTTGAGCACAAGGCCGTTCTTGAAATCGGCGGTGGTTGCCACGGAGTGTCTCCCTCGTAATAAATGTCCCGGTTAAATGACCTAATCAGACTACACCACCGGCGACAACGGCCCTAGACGATGCGCAGTTCCTTGCTGGCCGGGGTGATGATGCGGGCCGGTCCCTGGGTGACGAGGATCGTGTCCTCGATGCGCACGCCACCGCGGCCCGGGACGTAGATGCCGGGCTCGATGGTCAGCGTCATGTGCTCGGCCAGCGACCCCTCGCCGGTCTGCGCGGCCCACGGGCCCTCGTGCACCTCGAGGCCGATGCCGTGGCCGGTGGAGTGGACGAAGTACTCGCCGTAGCCGGCCTCCTCGATGACGGAACGGGCGGCCGCGTCGACGTCGACGAGCCGGGTGCCCGGGGTGGCGGCCTCGATGCCGGCGAGCTGGGCGCGGAGGACGACGTCGTAGACCTCGCGGGCGAAGTCGTCGGCCTCCCCCATGACGACGGTGCGGGTCATGTCGGAGTTGAAGCCGCGGGAGTGGGCGCCGAAGTCGAGGATGACCAGGTCACCGCGGCGCAGGATGCGGTCACCGGCGGTGTGGTGCGGCTTGGCGGAGTGCGGGCCGGAGGCGACGATGGTGTCGAAGCTGGGGCGCTCCGCCCCGAGGCGGCGCATGCGGTGCTCGAGGTCGGCGGCGATGTCCCGCTCGCTGCGGCCGACGGCCAGTTCACCGGCGGCGATGAGGTCGTCGAAGGCCTGGGAGGCGAGCTCCGCGACCTCGACGAGGCGCAGGCGCTCGGTGTTGTCCTTGGTCAGGCGGATCTCCTCGATGACGCCGGTGACCGGCACCAGGGTGACGTCCTCGTTGCAGGCCTCCTGGAGACGCTCCAGCTCGGCGACGGTGACGTGGGAGGCCTCGAAGCCGACGCGGCGCGGTCCCTCGATGCGGCGCAGCAGGGCGAGGGCGGACTGGCGCTCGATGACGGCCTCGATGTCCGGGACCTCCTCCGCGATCTGCGTGGTGTACCGGCCGTCGGTGCCGATCTCCGCGGTGAGGTCCTTCGCCAGGACGAGGGCGCCCTGGGAGCCGGAGAAACCGGAGAGGTACCGGACGTGGTTGAGGTTGGTCACCAGCATCTCGTCGATGCGCATGCCCGCCAGCCGCGCCGAGAGTGTGCGACGTCGGGTGAGGAATCGGGTGTCCGCGTATGCCATGTGGCCCTCCTGCAAGGTCGTGGTTTTCGTTCCCCACAACACTAGCGCTTCGCGACGGCCTCCAGCGCGAGCAGGTAACCGTGCGTGCCGAGTCCGGCGATGACACCCCGGGCGATCGCCGAGAGGTAGGAGTGCTGACGGAAGGGCTCCCGTGCGTGCACGTTGGAGATGTGCACCTCGATGAAGCCGGCGCCGTCGGCGACCTCGGCCAGGGCGTCGCGCAGTGCGACGGAGGTGTGGGTGAAGCCGCCGGGGTTGATGATCACGGGCCAGCCGGCGTCGGCAGCCTCGTGCACCCAGTCGATGAGGTCGCCCTCGTGGTTGGACTGGCGGCAGTCGACGTCGACGCCGAGTTCGGCGGCCCGCTCACGGATCTGCTTCTCGACGTCCGCGAGCGTCGTCGAACCGTACACCTCCGGCTGCCGCTTCCCGAGGCGGTTGAGGTTGGGGCCGTTGAGGACCAGGACGTGCACGGCGCTACTCCCCGGCGCCGGAGACGGCGTCGTAGGCGGCCTCGAGCTCGTCCGTCGACGGTCCCTCGAGGCGGGTGGTCTCGCCGACGCCGGTGAGAGCGACGAAACGGATGTGGCCGTCCCGGTTCTTCTTGTCGCGGGTCATCGCGGCGTAGAGGTCCCCGAAGTGGCCGGCCGGGTAGGTGGTCGGCAGGCCGATGGACTGCAGGATCCGCTCGTGGCGGGCGACCAGGTCGGCGTCGATGAGCCCCCGCGCGTGGGAGAGCCGGGCGATGAACATCATGCCGACGGCGACGGCGTGGCCGTGGCGCCAGCGGTAGTTCTCGCGCAGTTCGACGGCGTGGCCGAAGGTGTGGCCGTAGTTGAGGATCTCGCGCAGGCCGGACTCCTTGAGGTCCTGGCCCACGACGTCCGCCTTGACCTGCACGGAACGGGCGATGAGCTCGGGGAGGTGGCCGTCGGCACGCAGGCAGGCGACAGGGTCGTCCTCGTAGCGCTCGAGGATGACCGGGTCGGCGATGAAGCCGGTCTTGATGATCTCCGCGGAGCCGGCGATGAGCTCGTCCATCGGCAGGGTGGCCAGGCGGTCGAGGTCGATGAACACGGCGGTCGGCTCATGGAACGCGCCGACGAGGTTCTTGCCGGCGGCGGTGTTGATGCCGGTCTTGCCGCCGACGGCGGCGTCGACCATGGCCAGCAGCGTGGTCGGCACCTGGATGACCCGGATGCCGCGCATCCAGGCGGCGGCGACGTAGCCGGCGAGGTCCGTGACGGCTCCGCCGCCGAGACCGACGATGGCGTCACCGCGGCTGAAGGTCTCCTCCCCCAGACGGTCCCACAGGGCGCCGGCGACCTCGAGGGACTTGCCCTCCTCGGCGTCGGGCACCTCGACGAGGACGGTCTCCAGGCCCCGCTCCGTGAGGGCCGCACCGAGCTTCTCGGCGGGTGCCACCAGGGTCGGCTGGTGGATGACCATGACCTTGGCGGCCCCGGTGGCGGCGGCGCAGTCGGCGACGGCGGCGTCGAGGTCGTGGTCGATGGTGACCTCGTAGGGGGCGGGTCCGTTGACCTTGATGATCGTCACGTGGGAAGTCCTTACTGTGGCGGGCGTCTACAGGGTGTCGAGGAAGCCGAGGATGTCGGCGACGGACTGCTGCGGGGCCCGTCCGTCGGTGCGGACCCGGAAGTCCGCCACCTCATGGTAGAGCGGTGCGCGCTGCTCCAGCAGGTTGCGGTAGTGCGCGGCGGGGTCCTCGGAGGCGAGGACGGGGCGGGTGGCCTCATGCGCGGTGCGGCGCACGCCCTCCTCGACGGAGACGTCGATCCACACGACGCAGTGGCCGGCGAGCAGCTCCCGGGTGGAGTCGGTGAGCACCGCTCCCCCGCCGAGGCTCACGACGCCGCCGGTGGTCAGCGCGTGCGCGACATGACGGGCCTCGAGCTCACGGAAGGCGGGCTCGCCGAGGTCGCTGAAGACGTCACCGCAGGAGCGGCCGGTCTCCTCCTCGATGAGCTGGTCGGAGTCGACCAGCGGGAGGGACAGGGCGCGTGCCAGGCGGCGGCCGATGGTCGACTTGCCGGCACCGGGCGGGCCGACGAGGACGACCTTGGGGCGGGTGTGGCAGACGGCGGCGCTGAGGTCCGGGGTGATCTCCGGGGTGGTCACCTAGGCCTCCCCGTCGTCCTGGAAGCGGAGTCGCTCGTCGACGTACGCCTGGTACGCCTCGATGTTGCGGCGGGTCTCCGCGAGGGAGTCCCCGCCGAACTTCTGCAGGACGGCGCGGGCGAGGACGAGGGTGACCATCGCCTCGGCGACGACGCCGGCGGCCGGGACGGCGCAGACGTCGGAACGCTGGTGGATGCCGGTCGCGGCGGAGCCGTCGGCCATGTCGACGGTCTTGAGCGCGCGCGGGACGGTGGAGATGGGCTTCATGGCGGCGCGGACGCGGAGGGTCTGGCCGTTGGTCATGCCGCCCTCCAGGCCGCCGGCGCGGTTGGTCAGGCGGTCGACGCCGTCGTCGGTGCGCACCATCTCGTCGTGGGCCTCGCTGCCGCGGCGGCGGGCCTCCTCGAAGCCGTCACCGACCTCGACGCCCTTGATGGCCTGGATGCCCATGAGGGCGGCGGCCAGCTGCGCGTCGAGGCGGTCGTCGCCGGAGACGTGCGAGCCCAGGCCGATGGGCAGGCCCTCGACCACGACCTCGACGATGCCGCCGAGGGTGTCACCGGCCTTCTTGGCGGCCTCGATCTCGGCGATCATGGACTCCTCCGCGGCCTTGTCGAAGGCGCGCACCGGAGACTCGTCGATGGCCTCCAGATCGGCGAAGGTCGGCTCGGGGCCGGTGTAGGCCTCGGAACGGCCGATGGAGATGACGTGGCTGAGCACCTCGACGCCGAGGGTTTCACGCAGGAAGTTGCGGGCGACGGTGGCGGCGGCGACACGCGCGGCGGTCTCGCGGGCGGAGGAACGCTCGAGGATCGGGCGGGCCTCGTCGTGGTCGTACTTGATCATGCCGGCGAAGTCGGCGTGTCCCGGACGCGGGCGGGTCAGCTTGGCACCCCGGCCGGAGGTCATCGCGGCGGCGACCTCCTCGTCCTCCATGTCGAGCGGGTCGGCGGACATGATGGTCGTCCACTTGGGCCACTCGGTGTTGCCGATCATGATCGCGATCGGGCTGCCGAGCGTCTTACCGTGGCGGATGCCGGTGAGCAGGGTGAGTTCATCGGCCTCGAACTTCATGCGCGCGCCACGGCCGTAGCCGAGGCGACGGCGGGCGAGCTGCCAGGAGATCTCTTCCCGGGTCACGGAGACACCGGCGGGCATGTGTTCAAGCAGGGCAATCAGGGCCTGACCGTGGGATTCCCCTGCTGTAGTCCATCGAAGCATGCCGACAGTATCTCATGAGTGGCAAGTCACACCGGCCATGACTCCCGAAACGACGGCGATCAGCGCCCCCACCAGCATGGACGGCCCGTGCGGCACGACCTTCACCCGCGTGACGACGCCCCTTCCCACCGACACCGCGGACGCCGTCAGCACCGCGAGGATCACCGCCCCCACGCCGCCTGCGGCGGCGGCCAGGGTGCCGAGGCTCAGGGCGAGTTTCACGTCCCCGCCGCCGATGCCGCGGCCGGGCACGTGGAGCGCGGCCCAGGCCACTCCCCCGAGGGCGACGGCCGGTTCCGTGAGCAGGGCACCCGCCAGCGCCCCGAGCGCGGCGGGCAGGGTGAGGAGGTCGGGCAGGTGGTGCCGGCGTTCGTCGGCAAGCACCAGCGCCACGGCCCACCCGACGATGACCGTGGCGGCTCCCCCGAGCACCCACATGCCCCGCAGACTACTGCAGGGAGGCCTCCAGCGCGCGCCGCATGGCGGCCCGCGGGGCGGGACGCCCGGTGAACTGCTCGAACTGGCCGTAGGCCTGGTGGGCGAGCATGACGTGCCCGCCGACGGTCAGGTGGCCGTTCGCGGCGGCCGCGACCGTCAGCGGGGTGGGCCAGGGCTCGTAGATGACGTCGAGGATCGGGGCGTGCGCGAGCGCCTGCTCATGCCCCTCGACGGCCGCGGAGGGCACCGTGGAGACGATGACCTCGGCGTCCGCGGCAGCGGCCCGCAGATCGGTGTCGAAGCCCCGGAAACGGAACTCCACGCCGAAGGGCTCCAGGAGCGGTGCCAGCTCGGCGCTGCGGTCGGAACGGTTGATGACCGTGATGTCATCGACCCCCGCGTTCGCCAGCGCCCACAGGGCCGGACGGGCGGTGCCGCCGCCACCGATGACCAGGGCGCGGCGGGTGCCGTCCAGACGCTCCCCCAGCAGCTCACCGAGGGCGCCGGAGATGCCGTCGCAGTCGGTGTTGTCGGCGCGCCACCCCGCGTCCGTGCGGACCAGGGTGTTGGCGGAGCCGATCTGACGGGCCCGTTCGGTGACTTCGTCAGCGAACTCCAGCGCCGCGAACTTGGCGGGCATGGTCACCGAGAAGCCCCGGTAGGTGTCGTCGGCCTCCCCGACGATGCGGGGCAGGTCCTCGGCGGTGCACTCGATGCGGGTGTAGTCCCAGTCGGCCATGCCGAGGTCCTCGTAGCCGGCGTTGTGCAGGATCGGCGAGCGGGAGTGCTCGATGGGCGAACCGAGCACCGCCGCGCGGTGCCGGATGTCGGTGGCGGGGAGTGGATGGCTCATCGGTTCGTGTCCAGGACGCCGGATTCCAGGGCCTGCTGCACGTCGGCGAGGTGCTCCTCGAAGGTGTCGTTGAACACCGTCGTGCCGTCCTGGTCGACGGTGACGAAGAAGAGCCAGTTGCCGTCCGCCGGGTTCTCCATGGCGGTGATGGCCTCCATGGAGGCCGCCGCGATCGGGGTCTCCGGCAGGCCGTCCTTGGCGTAGGTGTTCCACGGGGTGACCGTGGCGCGGTCCTCGTCGGTGGTGGCCACCTCGACGTCGGGCAGGCCGTAGTTGACGGTGGAGTCGAACTCGAGGCGCATCGGCTCCTCGAGACGGTTGAGGATCACGCGGGCGACCTTGTCGAAGTCACCCGCCGGGGCCTCACGCTCCACCAGCGACGCCGCGGTGAGCAGCTCGTACGGGGTCAGGTCGAGGGCGCGGGCCCGGTCGACGATGCCGGTGTCGTTGAACTGGCTGGCGGAACGGGTGATCAGGTCGGTGATGATGCCCTCGGCGTCGAGCTCCGGGTTGACCACGTACTGGCCCGGGACGATGAGACCCTCGAGCCGCTTGGGGTCGTTGCCGCGGGCGGCGACAGCCTCCCGGGCCCACTCCGGCACACCCAGGGCGACCGGGTCGGCGTTCGCGCCGACCTGCTCCAGCTCGGCGGCGGAGATGCAGTTGGAGGACCCCTCGGTGCAGGTCACGCGGGAGATCTGGGAGTAGATGCCCGGGCGGGTCTGGCCGCCGACCACGGTGACGTCGAGAAGCGTCGAACCACCGTGGATGTCGAGGAGCTCCACGCGGTTGGCCGGATCGAGCAGGGCCTGGACCGCGGAGGCCGCGGACATCTCACCCTGCAGGCGGTAGAAGCCCGGCTGGATGTTGGCTGCGTCGGGGTTGTTGGCGGCGGCGGTCTGGAAGGCGGAGTCCGTCTTGACGATGCCGCGCTCCTCCAGCTCCGGGCCGAGCTGCGACACCGAGGAACCCTCGGGGATCTCGACGAGCTGGTGCACGCCGTTGCCGGTGCCCCGGTAGTCACGGTCAGCCACCGTCTCGCCTCCCCCGGAGATCTGCACACCGATGTAGATGACGGCGCCGATGATCAGCACCAGCGAGGCGATGAGCACGGCCAGACCACGCTGGCGGCGCTTCACGTACTTCGGATCCATGCGACGGCCACCACGGCCGCGCTGCTGGGTGCTAGTGGTCATGGATGCAGCTCCTGTGGGTTGTCGGCAGCTCGCGCGTCGAGCCAGGACTGGAGGATCTCCACCGCGGCCGCCTGGTCGATGACCTTGCGGCCCGCCTTCTCGGAGACACCGGAGGCGCGGAGCGCAGCGGTCGCGGCGACCGTGGTCAGCCGCTCATCGGCCATCCGCACGGGGATGGACAGACCAGCGTTGCTCATACGGCGGTGGAGACGGAAGGCGATCTCCTTCGCATGCTTCACGCTCACCGAACCGTGCCCCTTGAGGGTGCGCGGCAGGCCCACGACGACCTCGACGGCCTCATACTCGTCGATGATCTCCAGGAGACGGTCGATGTCCCCCTTGTCGCGGTCCCGGAACCCGGTCTCCCGGGCGACGGTCTCCACGGGCATCGCCAGCCTGGCGTCACGGTCGGACACGGCCACGCCGATGCGCACGGTCCCCACGTCGAGACCGATGCGGCGCCCGGGACCGGGATCGTCGGCGCCGGGGGTGTCCGGGGTGACCTTCATGGGGAGACGGTGACCTTTCGTGGAGTGGTTGCGTGGTGCGCCTTAAACGTATCCGCCCTCACAACGATGACATGACATGAACCCCGGCGTGTCTCCGGACCATCCCCGGGGTCACCCCCAGGAAGGTCCCCGGGAAATCACAGCGGACACCCGGGGAACCGGGAAAATCCCGGAGCTTCCTAGAGCGCGGAGAGCTCCTCGCGCACGGCGCGGAAACCGGCGTCCAGGCCCTCGGCGTTCGCGCCGGAGCCCTGCGCCATGTCCGGCTTGCCGCCGCCGCGGCCGTCGACGTAACCCGACAGCAGCTTGACCAGGTCGCCGGACTTCACGCCCGCCTCGATGGCCTCCTTGGTGGCACCGACGATGAACGGCACCTTGCCGCCGTCCGCGGAGGCGAGGACCACCACGCCCGGCTTGCCGGCCAGGCGGCCGCGCAGGTCGGTGGCCACGGTGCGCAGGTCACCGCCGGAGATGCCGTCCGGCAGGCGGTGGGTGAGCACGGTGAACTTCCCGGCCTCGACGGCCTGGTCCAGCAGGACCCCGGTCTGGGAGGCCAGCTGCTGGCGGTGCAGGTTGGCGATCTCCTTCTCGGCGGCGCGCAGCTTCTCGGTCAGGGCGGCGATGCGCTCCGGCAGCTCCTCGGACGGGGCCTTGAGGGAGGCGGCCAGGCCGGAGGCCAGGGCGGCCTCCTTGGACAGGTGGCGGAAGGAGTCCATGCCGGAGTAGGCCTCGATGCGGCGGGCACCGGAACCGACGGAGGACTCACCCAGGACGGCGACGGGGCCGATCTGGGAGGTGTGCTCGGTGTGGGTGCCACCGCACAGCTCGACGGAGAACGGGCCGCCGATCTCGACGACGCGGACCTCGTTGCCGTAGTTCTCACCGAACAGGGCCATGGCGCCCATCTTCTTGGCCTCGTCGAGGGTGGTCTCGATGGTGTTGACCGGGAAGTCGGCGTCGACGGCCTGGTTGGCGATCGTGGAGATCTCCTCCAGCTGCTCCGGGGTGAGCTGCTCGGTGTAGTTGAAGTCGAAGCGCAGGTAGCCCGGGCGGTTGAGGGAACCGGCCTGGACGGCGGTGGGGCCGAGCACCTCACGCAGGGCGGCGTGGATGAGGTGGGTGCCGGTGTGCGCCTGGCGGGCGCCGTGGCGCCAGGCCTCGTCGACCTCGGCGCTGACGCGCTGGCCGAGCTCGATGCCGCCGGCGGTGACACGGGCCTTGTGGACCCAGAGCTTCTTGCCGATCTTCTGGACGTCGTTGACCTCCAGGATCGTGCCCTCGGAGACCAGCCGACCGCGGTCGGCGGTCTGGCCGCCGGACTCGGCGTACAGCGGGGAGACGTCGAGGATGACCTCGACGTCATCGCCCTCGACCGCCTGGGTGACGGACTGGCCGTCGATGACCAGGCCGAGGACGGTGGCGTCGGCGGTGAGGTCGGAGAAACCGACGAACTCGGTCGGGTTGTTGTCCACCCATTCGCGGTAGACGGACACGTCGGCGTGGCCGTGCTTCTTGGCCAGGTTGTCGGCCTTGGCGCGGGCCCGCTGCTCGCTCATGGCGGCCTCGAAGCCGGCGACGTCGACCTCCAGGCCGGCCTCGGCGGCCATCTCCAGGGTGAGGTCGATGGGGAAACCGTAGGTGTCGTGCAGGGTGAAGGCGTCCTCGCCGGAGAACTGGGTGATGCCCTGCTCCTTGATGGCGGAGGCGGCCTCGTCGAAACGGTGGGTGCCGGACTCCAGGGTCTTGAGGAAGGCGCGCTCCTCGGCGACGGCGGTGCGGATGATGCGCTCGCGGTTCTCGGCGATCTCCGGATAGGACGGGGTCATGGTGTCCATGATCACGGTCATGAAACGCTCCATTGTCTCACCGGTGGCGCCGAGCAGACGGGCGGAACGGATGATGCGGCGCAGCAGGCGACGCAGGATGTAGCCGCGGCCCTCGTTGGAGGGGGTGACGCCGTCGAGGATGAGCATCATGCCGGTGCGCGAGTGGTCGGCGATGACGCGGAAACGGATGGCGTCCTGACCGTCGCCCTGGTACTTCGAGCCGGTGATCTCCTCGGCGGCGTCGATGACCGGGCGCAGGAGGTCGGTCTCGTAGACGTTGTCCACACCCTGCAGCAGGCAGGCGACACGCTCGACGCCCATGCCGGTGTCGATGTTCTTCTTCGGCAGGTCGCCGATGATCTCGAAGGAGTCCGGGCCGGTGCTCTGGCCACGCTCCTTCTCCATGAAGACCAGGTTCCAGATCTCCAGGTAACGGGAGTCGTCGACCGCCGGGCCGCCCTCCTGGCCGTACTCGGGGCCACGGTCGAAGTAGATCTCCGAGCAGGGGCCGCACGGGCCGGGCACACCCATGTGCCAGTAGTTGTCGGCCATGCCGAGGCGCTGGATGCGCTCCGCCGGGACGCCGACGACGTTCTCCCAGATGCCGGCCGCCTCATCGTCGTCAAGGTAGACGGTGACCCACAGCTTCTCCGGGTCGAGGCCGTAACCACCCTCGGACACCGGGTTGGTCAGCAGCGCCCAGGCGTGCTTGATGGCGCCTTCCTTGAAGTACTGGCCGAAAGAGAAGTTGCCGGCCATCTGGAAGAAGGTGTTGTGGCGGGTGGTGATACCCACCTCCTCGATGTCCAGGGTGCGCACGCACTTCTGGATGGAGGTGGCCGTGCCGTTGGGGAACGGCGGGTTCTGCTCGCCCAGGAAGTAGGGCTTGAAGGGCACCATGCCCGCGTTGACGAACAGCAGGTCCGGGTCCTCGAGAATCAGCGACGCGCTGGGCACGGCCTCGTGACCGGCGTCGACGAAGTGCTGGGTGAAACGCTCCCGGATCTCATGGGTCTGCACGCGGGGTGTCCTTTCCTAGGGCAGCTTTATGACAGCGCCTTACTCTACCCCCTCCCCACATCAGATACCGGAGCGGCCCTGACTCAGTGTCTCCAGCTCCTCCCCGTCCACCGGACGGAGGACAGTCGCGCCCGCGGGCAGGACCCGGGACCGGTCCGGCCGGGTGGCCGGAGGCCGCGGGTTCCTCCACACTCCCGCGGACTGCCCGGGCACGCCCCCCTACGGGCGGCGCACCATGAATCCGAGCTGGCCGACGTAGAGGTGGTCGCCCTCGAGGTGGAAGCCCAGTTCGGTGCTGCCGTCGCAGTTGTTGCCCATGCTCGGCTTGGAGCGGAGGTGGTCGAGGAAGGCCTCGACGTTGTCGCAGGGGACCCGGATCCAGAACCCCTGGTCGCAGCTGCGGTACACCTCCTGGATGTCCGGTGGGAACCACGGATTCTCGCGCCAGCCTTCGAGGGAGGGCCCTTCCCGCGCGAAATCGCGGGCGGCCTCGGTCTGTCGCACGGACCCGGTCGGGTAGATACGCCGGATTTCGGCGAGGTAATGGGTGGCGAGTGCGGCGAGATCCGGGTATCGGCTGCACCCCGGGGCGCTGGGGTTACGGTGTGCTGTTCTCATATACCCAGCCTAATGGACTTTCTGCGGCAAGTTATCTGTTTCGCCGAAAGTCCCTCAGCGCCCACGTACAATGCGCCGCAGCCGGCCGATGTAGTCGGCGATGCGTTTCTCCGCGCCGTGCGGTTTCGGGTCGTAGTAGACGGCGTCCGACAGCTCCTCCGGCAGGTACTGCTGCGACACCACTCCGCGGGGGTCGTCGTGCGGGTAGACGTAGCCCACGGCGTGACCGAGTTTCTTCGCGCCCTCGTAATGGCCGTCGCGCAGGTGCGGGGGCACGTGCCCGATCCGCCCCTCGCGGATGTCCTGCTGCGCGCGGTTGATCGCCTCGTAGACGGCGTTCGACTTCGGGGCCGTCGCCAGATGGACCGTCGCCTGCGCCAACGCCAGGCGGGCCTCCGGCAGGCCGATGAGCGCCACGGCCTGCGCCGCCGCCACCGCCGTCTGCAGGGCGGTGGGGTCGGCCATCGCGATCTCCTCGCTGGCGGCGATGACCAGGCGGCGGGCGATGAACCGCGGGTCCTCCCCCGCCTCGATCATCCGCGCCAGGTAGTGCAGCGCGGCGTCCACGTCGGAGCCGCGGATGGACTTGATGAAGGCGCTGACCACGTCATAGTGCTGGTCCCCGTCGCGGTCGTAGCGCACGACAGCCCGGTTGACGTTGTCACGGATCACCTCCACGCTTATCGACGCCCCGTCAGCCACCGCCTCCGCGGCGGCCTCCAGGTAGGTCAGGGCGCGGCGGGCGTCGCCGCCCGCGAGGAGGACGAGCTGCTCAAGGGCGTCGTCGTCGATACGCACGCGGCCGGCGAGTCCCCGCTCATCGCTGAGTGCGCGGGTGAGGACGTCGCGCACGGCGGCGTCGTCAAGCGGCTTCAACTGGAGCAGCAGTGACCTCGACAGCAACGGCGCCACCACGGAGAACGAGGGGTTCTCGGTGGTCGCGGCGACGAGCAGGACCGTGCGGTTCTCCACGGCCGCGAGCAGCGCGTCCTGCTGCGTCTTGGAGAAGCGGTGGACCTCGTCGATGAACAGGACGGTGCGCTGACCGTGGATGAGGTCGCGGCGGGCGCGGTCGATGACCTCGCGGACCTGCTTCACGCCCGAGTTGAGCGCGGACAGGCCCACGAAGTTCTGGTGGGTGGCCGTCGAGATGAGCGACGCGATCGTCGTCTTGCCCGTGCCCGGCGGCCCGTAGAGGATCACCGAGGCCTCGCCGGAACCCTCGATGAGCCGGCGGAGGGGACGTCCGGGGCCGAGCAGATGCTGCTGCCCGGCGACCTCGTCGAGGGTGCGCGGACGCATCCGCGCCGCGAGCGGGGCGTGATCCCCCACGCGGAAGAAGTCGGAGCCGTGGCTCTCCTCCACGGGCCCGTCGCCGAAGAGTGCGTCCTGTCCCACCGGCTCCCCTAGCGGACCGGCAGCCCCGGCTCGGCGACCCGGTCGGCGATGCCCTGGCTGAACGCGGCGATGACGCCGTAGGACGGGTCCGTGCCGCGGGCGGCGTAGCGGGCCAGCGCCTCGAAGGTCTCGAAGATGTCGCGGCGCACGACGACCTCCTCGGCCGTGAACGGGCCGTGGGAGGCCGGACGCAGCAGATCGGTGACACCCTCGACGGTGTTCGGATCGATGTGCTGGTCCTGCTCCTCCGCCTCGTGCAGGACCGCGACGGCGGCCGACATCGAGCCGAAGTGCAGCAGCGCCACACTCGACAGTGCCCAGCCCAGCAGGGCGGCCATGATGCGCGAGTGCAGGTGCGCCTCGTTCTTCACGTTCGGCCACAGACGGTCGACCTCGTGGGACCAGGCGTCGACGAACACGTCGGCCTCGTCGTCGGAGATCGGGTGGCTGAACAGGAACTGCGGGAACCCGGCGATGACGCACGCCAGGTCGAAGGACACGTCCCGGAAACCGGCCCACTCGTAGTCGAGGAAGTGGGTGGTCTCCGCGACGATGATGTTGTCCGGCGACAGGTCGAAGGGTGTGAACGCCCGGTGGTGCGCCGAGAGCAGACGGGTGCGGCCGTCCTCGGCGAACTGGCTCACCAGGTCCGGGATCTCGATGCCGGCGCTGCGCAGCAGCTCCTCACCGATCTGGATGGACTGGATGAGGGCCGCGTCACGGAGCTGCTGGATCTCGGAGGACTCCGGGTGATTCCGCAGCATGCGCGTGAACAGGATGTTGTAGTCCTGCTCCCGCTCCGCCGTGCCGGCGTGCATGCGGCCCAGGGCGGTGCCCAGGTTGCGCAGGATGGAGACCCGACGCTCCGGGTCCTTGAGCTCCAGCAGATCGGCGAAGGTGTCGCCGTCGCCGGAGTCCGTGAGCACGATGATGCGCTTGTCCACGTCGTACGCCAGCATCACCGGGCCGGGGCGCACCTCCTCGCTCAGCGAGGTGGTGAACTGGTAAGAGACGATCTCCCGGACGAGGGCGGCGTCATCCAGCCGGTTGCCAGACTCGGGGACGAACTTGAGGATGACGGAGCGCTGCTGCAGGAACGGCGACGCCGCGACACGTGCGCGGAGTACCACCGCGCTGCCGGATCCACTGAGCTGCGTCACGTCGGTCAGCTTCTGCGTACCTCCGAAACGCCGCGAGAGCAGGTCCTCGGCGATGTCGACGATGTCGGCGTGTTTCAGCATTGCTTTAAGCCTTCTCACCCTTCTTGGCCGGCTTGGCGTCGATGCCCGCCTCCTTGCGCTGCTGCGCGGTGATCGGGGCCGGGGCCTCGGTCAGCGGGTCGACGCCGCCACCGGACTTCGGGAAGGCGATGACGTCACGGATGGAGTCGAAGCCGCCGAGCAGGGAGACGATGCGGTCCCAGCCGAAGGCGATGCCGCCGTGCGGCGGGGCACCGAAGGCGAAGGCGTCGAGAAGGAAGCCGAACTTGTCCTGCGCCTCCTCCGGGGCAATGCCCATGACGTTGAAGACACGCTCCTGGACGTCACGCTCGTGGATACGGATCGAACCGCCGCCGATCTCGTTGCCGTTGCACACGATGTCGTAGGCGTAGGCCGTGGCCTCGCCCGGGTTCTCGTCGAAGGTGTCCTTCCACTCCGGCTTCGGGGAGGTGAAGGCGTGGTGGACGGCGGTCCAGGCGGAGGAGCCCAGGGCGACGTCACCGGAGGCGGTGGCGTCGGCGGCCGGCTCGAACAGCGGGGCGTCGACGACCCAGGTGAAGGCCCAGTCGCCCTCCTTGATGAGGCCGAGCTTCTCGGCGATCTCACCGCGGGCGGCCCCGAGCAGCGCGCGGGAGGACTTGGCGTCGCCGGCGGCGAAGAAGATGCAGTCGCCCGGCTTCGCGCCGACGTGCTCGGCGATGCCGGCACGCTCCTCGTCGGTGATGTTCTTGGCGACGGGGCCACCCAGCTCGCCGTCCTCACCCACGAGGATGTAGGCGAGGCCCTTGGCACCGCGCTGCTTCGCCCACTCCTGCCAGCCGTCGAGCTGACGGCGCGGCTGGGAGGCACCACCCTCCATGACGACGGCACCGACGTAGTCGTTCTTGAACACGCGGAAGGTGGTGTCCTGGAAGAACTCGGTGCACTCGGTGATCTCGATGTCGAAGCGCAGGTCCGGCTTGTCGGAGCCGAAGCGGCGCATGGACTCGGCGTAGGTGATGCGCGGGATCGGGGTGGTGATCTCGTAGCCGATGAGCTTCCACAGCTCGACCAGGATCTCCTCGGCCAGGGCGATGACGTCGTCCTGGTCGACGAAGCTCATCTCGACGTCCAGCTGGGTGAACTCCGGCTGACGGTCGGCGCGGAAGTCCTCGTCGCGGTAGCAGCGGGCGATCTGGTAGTAGCGCTCCATGCCGGCGACCATGAGCAGCTGCTTGAACAGCTGCGGGGACTGCGGCAGGGCGTAGAAGGAGCCCGGCTTCAGGCGTGCCGGCACCAGGAAGTCACGCGCGCCCTCCGGGGTGGAGCGGGTCAGCGTCGGGGTCTCGATCTCGGTGAAGTCGTGGTTGTCCAGGACGCGGCGGGCCGCCTGGTTCGCCTGGGAACGCAGACGCAGGGCCTGTGCCTGACGGTCGCGGCGCAGGTCCAGGTAGCGGTACTTGAGGCGGGTCTCCTCGCCGACCTCGCCGCCCTGGGAGGAGTCATCGATCTGGAACGGCAGGGCCGCCGCCTCGTTGAGGACGGTGAGCTCGGTGACGTTGAGTTCGATGTCACCGGAGGCCAGGTTCGGGTTCTCGGAGCCCTCCGGGCGCGGCTCGACGACGCCGGTCACCTGGATGCAGTACTCGGAACGCAGGTCGTGGGCGCGCTCGGCGACGTCGGACTCGCGGAAGACGACCTGGGCGAGGCCCGAGCGGTCACGCAGGTCAATGAAGATGACTCCTCCGTGGTCGCGACGACGGGCCACCCAGCCCGTCAGGGTCACGGTCTGGCCAGCGGTTTCTTTGCGGAGGTCGCCCGCGAGGTGAGTGCGCAGCACGTTCGTTCTACGTCCTTCCAGGATGTGTCACAGAAATGGTCGGGAACTGCCCCCGCTCGGCGGGCAGTCGTGTTCTCCGGGGAAGTGTACCCCGCCCCGAAACCGACCCGCCCACTCCCCCACGGGCACGTGTGATCTATGGCATTATCAACACATGACATTCCGTAAAGACGCCAACGTCACCGGTGGTCGCCGAGCCACCACGGGCGGAAGTGGCGGACGCATCGCCGCCGGCGGCGGTATCGGCTCCCTCCTGCTGATCGGGCTCTTCCTGCTGATGGGCGGAAACCCCTCCGACATCGGCGGAATGCTCGGTGGCGGCCAGTCCGCCGGCGGACCCGAGAGCACCCTCGAGCACTGCCGGACACCCGAGGACGGAAACACGCACGCGGACTGCCGCGTCGACTACACCGCCCAGTCGGTGGACCAGATGTGGGCGACGATGCTGCCTGAGCAGGCCGGCATCGAGTACCAGGAGCCGGGCCGCGTGGTGTTCACCAACGTGGTCTCCTCCGGCTGCGGCCAGGCCACCTCGGCCACCGGCCCCTTCTACTGCCCGGCCGACCAGTCGGCCTATTTCGACGTGTCCTTCTTCGAGCAGCTCAACCGCATCGGCGGCACCAACTCCCCGCTGGCGCAGATGTACATCGTGGCCCATGAGTTCGGCCACCACATCCAGCAGCTGGAGGGCACCCTGTCCCTGTCCAACTACAACGATCCCGGCGAGGACTCCAACGCCGTGAAGATCGAGCTGCAGGCCGACTGCTACGCCGGCATCTGGGTGGCCCACGCCGACAAGGGCGAGAACGCCATGCTCGAGCCGATCACCCGCGAGCAGGTCGCCGGAGCGATCGACACCGCGCGTGCCGTCGGCGACGACAACATCCAGAAGCGTTCCGGCGGCGAGGTCCGCCCGGACCTGTGGACCCACGGTTCCTCCGAGCAGCGCCAGAACGCCTTCCTCACCGGCTACAACGAGGGCACCATGGCCTCCTGCGACACTCTGGGCCGCGGAGTGTACCGCTCCTAGAACGCTTGTCGACGCCCCCTGCACCCCGAACTCACGGTGTGAGTTCGGGGTGCAGGTCTTTCGCCATGATGGTGCGGGCGCTGCGGGCGGCGAGGGAGGAGACGAGCCAGGCCCCGAGGCCGACGCCGAGGAGGACGAGCACGGCCTGCACGGCACGGGTGTCCGCGTCGCCCCATCCGCCGATGATGGCGTGGCGGAAGAGGTTGACGCTGAAGGTCATGGGGTCCCAGGTGTGCACCCACCGCAGGAAGGCGGGTTGCGTCTCCGCGGGGTAGAGCCCGCCGGAGGACACCAGCTGCAGCGCCATGAGGATGAGGTTGACCACGCGGCCGGCGGTGGCGCCCACGACGGCGTTGACCGCCTGGGTGACAGCGACGAACACCGCGGACACGCCCCACAGTGAGAACAGGAGCATGACGGGGTGGGCGACGTCGATACGGATGAGTCGGGTGAGTACCGTCCACACGAGCAGTGCCTGCCCGGTGCCGACCACCAGTCCGGGCAGGTAGCTGGCCAGGACTGCCCGGAAGGGGGCCGTGCCGGAGTCGACGGCGCGGCGCTGCAGCGGGTGGAGCACCATCCACATGACGGTGGCCCCCATGAACATGGCCAGGCTGAGGAAGAAGGGGGCCAGGCCGGTGCCGAAGGTGGTCATGTCGTGGGCCGTCAGCTCCCGGCTGACGGGCTGTGCGGCGGAGCGGGAACCCGCGGTGAGGGCGTCCCCCTCCCAGCGCGGGACGTCGTCGGCGGCGCCGCGCAGGCGCAGGCTGAGTTCCCCGGCCCCGGTGTCGAGCTCCCCGAGCCCGCTGCTGAGCGCCCGGGAGCCGGTGTCCAGTTCCACCAGACCGTCACGCAGGGCGGAGGCCCCGACGGTGAGCTGGGTGGTGCCGGCGGCCAGCTGACTGGTGCCGTCAGCGAGTGTGCGGGTGCCGATGACCAGTTCAGCCGAGCCGTCCTTGAGCTGACGCAGCCCGGTGGCCAGCTCCTGCGAGGCGGCCGCGGCGCCGTCCATGCCGGAGCGGTACTGCGAGACGGGGTCGGACAGTTGCGTGGCGATCTCCCGGGCACCCTCCTGCAGGGCCGTGAGCTGCTCCGCGAGCCCCGGGTTGAGCCCCTGCTCCCGGACCTGGGCGGCGGCCTGGTCGACCTGGTCGGCCAGCCCGACGGCTGCGGGAAGGCCTGACTGACGCAGCTGGGTGGACAGCGTGACCAACGGCGCGAGCACGCTGTCCTGCAGCGCGGTGGCCCGGGCTGCGACGTCACCCACGGCATCGACACCCGCAGAGACCTGTACGGCCCCCGAGGCGAGTCGGTCGGTGGCGGCCTGCAGCTGCCCGAGACCGTCAGCGAGACGGTCGGAGCCGTCGGCGGCGGTGGCCAGGCCGTCGTCGAGACGCCGGGCACCCTCCGCGAGGCGGACGGCACCGTCGGCGGCCTCACCGGCCCCCTGCCCGAGGCGGGTGGAACCGTCCGCCAGTTCACCGGCGCCGGCACGCGCCTGCCCGCTGCCTGCGGCCAGCTGTGCGGAGCCGTCCGCGGCGCTGCCCGTCCCCTCCGCCAACTGTCCGGCACCGTCGGCGGCCTCGTCCAGGCCCTCCCCGATCGTGCCGTAGCCGACGAGGAGGCGGCCCGTGATCTCCTCACCGAGCCGGGTGTTGATCTCCTCGAGCATGAGGGTGGTGATCTGGTTGCCCAGCACCGTCGGGATGAGGCCGTTGGTGTTGTTGAACACCACGTTGAGTGTGGCCTGCTCCGGGGCCCCGGACTCGAGGCTGGCGACGGCGGTGCTGAAGTTCCGCGGGATCTCCACGGCGAAGTAGTAGCTGCCGTCGGAGACCCCGTCGGTGGCCTCCTCCGCGGAGAGGAGGTGGAGGTCGACGGCGTCGGCGTCGACAAGCGATTCGGCGACCTCGCGTCCGATCTCGCCCTCGTCGGAGTTGACCAGGGCGACCGGGAGACGGTCGAGGTGGCCGACCGGGTCCTGGTAGGCCCAGACGAACAGTCCTCCGAAGATGAGCGGCAGGCACATGATCACCGCCAGGGCCAGCGGCGGGAGGGTGTCGCGGCGGAAGCGGCGCAGTTCGGTGCCGATGCGCAGGGCCGACATGTCAGGCCACGTCCTTTCTGTCGGGGGTGAGCGTGATGTGGCGGTCGGCGGCGTCCTCCGCGGCCGGGTTGACCGTGGAGACCACCACGGGGAGCGTGTCGCTCAGGGGGCGGAGGCGGGCGAGCATCCGGTCGCGCAGCTCGAGGGAGCGCAGCTGGTCGATGTCGTCGATGATCAGCGCGGAGGCCTGCTCCCGGGCGAGCAGCGCCAGCATGATGCGCAGGGCGAAGCGCTCGGAGACGGGCAGGTGCTGCACCGGGGTGCGGGGGTCGGGGTCGAGGTCGAGTTGTTCGCAGAGGGCGGCCACCCGGGCGTCGGAGAAGACGTCGCGCGGGGTCGGCCGCCAGAAGGGGCGCGACCAGGCGAGCTGTTCACGCACGACGTCGCGCACGGGTACGAGGCGTTCGAGGCTGTCGACGGGGGTGGCGCCGGCGAGCGCCACCCGGGGGAACAGGTCACGGGGTGTGGTGGCGTCACCGAGGTGGACGCTGCCGCCCTGCGCTTTCCGACGCCCCGCCAACGTCAGGCTCAGCGCCGTGGCGTAGTTCTCCCGCGCGGTGTGCAGGAGGGTGAGTCCGGGTCCGGTGGTGAAGGTCCACGGTCCGCCGGTCTGGTGCTCCCCCACGGTGAGGTCGACGGTGCGGAGGAAATCCACGGTGGTCACGTCCTTGTCGCTAAGCGGAGGATTGACTATCACCTCTGGAGCGCTATAGCTCTCCCCGGAAGCACAATTGTCAAGGAGGCACCACATGCGAGCCGATGCCCTGGTACGACGTCGCCTGCTCATCGACGCCGCGACCGAGCTCTTCCGCACGACCAACCCCGCGGAGGTCACCCTCGAGGCGGTGGCGAAGAAGGCCGGCGTGGGGATCGCGACGCTCTACCGCAACTTCGCCGACCGCGAGGAACTCATGGTCGAGTGCGCCGCCTCCGCCCTCCGCCGGGCCGTCACCATCGCGCAGCAGGCCCTCGCCGACTTCGACGCCGACCCGGCGGCCGCCTGGGAGGGATTCGTGCGCGGCCTCGTCGACCTCGGCGTCGGCCCCCTCGTCCCCGCCCTGGCTCCTGAGCACCTGACCGAACTGCCCCCGACGGTCAGCACCGTCCGCGATGAACTGGCCTCCGCCACCTCCGACCTGCTCGGCCACGCGCAGCAGGCCGGGCTCGCGGACCCCATGCTCAGCGGGGCACAGTTCATGGCCCAGCTCATCGTGATCACCCGCCCCCCGATCAGCGGCGTGCTCGACCTCGACCCGCAGGTCACTGACCGTCTGGTGACGGCCCTGCTGCTTCCCCCTCGGGACCGCTGAAGCCCAGACGCTCCCGCTCCGCCCGGATGATCGCCTCGGCGAGCTGCCCCTCGGTGACGTCCACGGCGTCGTCCACCTGCGCGGACTCGGAGGGGCGCGCGTAGGCGTCGAAAAGCTGTGTCTTGCCGGCGAGCATCTCGACCATGCGCTCGTCGACGGTGTCGTCGCCGATGAGCCGGTGCACCAGCACCGTGGAGGTCTGGCCCATGCGGTGGGCGCGGGCGATGGCCTGGGCCTCGATCGAGGGCTTGACCTGGGGCTCCACGAGGATGACCACGGAGGCGGCCTGGATGTTGAGGCCCGTACCCCCGGCGGTGATCTGGGAGATGAGGACGGAACCGGCGGGTGCCTCCGCGAGGCCGTCGATGAGCGCCTGCCGCGCAGCGGGCGACACCTGCCCCGAGAGCCGCCCGACGACGCGCTCCCCCAGTTCCGACTCCAGGCGGTCGAGCACGTCGAGGAAGTAGGTGAAGATGAGCACCCGGCGGTCGGCGTCGGCGGCCTCCTCGACGATCTCACGGATGCGCTCCAGCTTCGCCGGGACCGCGTCCGGGGTGGTCATGGCGGCGCGGCGCATGGCCATGAAGTTCCCGGCGCGCACGGTCTCCGCGTAGTGCCGTGCATCGGCCGGGGTGAGGTCGATCCAGTCGGTCTGTTCGAGGCGTTCGGGGAGTTCGTCAAGGACATCGGCTTGATTACGGCGTAGATAGGCCGGGGCGATGTGTCGGCGGAAGTCCGCCGCCTGCATCGTCTCCATGCCCGTGGTGAGCAGGTCCGGGGCGACGAAACCCACGAGGGTGGCGAACTCCGCGACGCGGTTCTCCAGGGGTGTGCCGGAGAGCAGCAGGGCGTGGGAGGCGGCGTCGATGATCCGGCGCACCGCCTTCGTGCGGCCGGTGGAGGGGTTCTTGATCATGTGGGCCTCGTCGACGACGACGAAGTCAGGGTGGCGCAGCTGCGTGGTGCGTGCGCCGTCGTAGGTGAGCAGGCAGATGCCGCCGGTCTCCTCCCAGGCGCGGACGGCGTCTACGCGGTCGGTGCCGTGGGCGCGGTAGACGGGCAGGTCGGTGAAGCGGCGGGACTCGCGTTCCCAGTTGGTCATCACCGACGCCGGGCACACCACCAGGGTGTGCCGTTTCCCCTCGGCGTAGAGGTGGGCGGCGGCGGCCAGCGCCTGGATGGTCTTGCCCAGGCCCATGTCGTCGCCGAGGATGACCTTCTGCTGCACGAGCGTGAAGCGGGCCCCGAAGGACTGGTAGCCGCGCAGGTGCAGGTCGGTCAGGTGCGTCTGGTCGAGGCGGAGGGCGCGGATGCGTTCGAGGACGTCGGCCGCCAGGTCCTCGCCGCCCTCGACCTCCAGGTCGAGCAGCGTGGCCAGCAGCGCCTGGTAATGGGCGGGCCGGCTGAGGTAGTCGGCCCAGGTGTCGCCGGAGAGCTCCACCGGGCGGGCCGGGGCGAGGATGTCGGGGTGGACGTGGGCCCAGTCGATGTCGTCGGTGAATTCGCGCCACTCGGCCGATCCGGAAGCCACCACCACGTCCCACAACCCACCGGTGGCGGGGATCCTCTCCGCGTGGGCGAGGATGCGGCGGCGCCGGGCCCGCTGGATCTCGTCGAGGACGTTGATCTGGTCGAACTGCGCCAGCAGCCGGACCAGGCCTGTCGCGGCGTGGGTGGGGGTGTCTCCGATGCCGGTGGTGTGCGTGCCGACGGCCTCCTGCCGCAGCGTCTCAGCCGCCGCCCGCAGGCGGCGGGCGGTCTTCGCACCGATGCCGGGCACCTGGGTGAGGCGGCCGGTGGGGGTGGCGAGGATGTCGGCGACGGTGAACACGCCGATGCCGTCGAGTCCGGCGAAACGCAGGCGCTCGTTGGTGGCGGTCTTCAGGGCGTCGACGGGCAGCTGCCGCAGGAGGATCTCCGTCCGCTCAGCGGTGAGGGCGGTGAGCAGGTCCTCGGCCTGCCGGCGCAGGGCGGGTTCGGAGTGCGGGTCGGCCGCCAGGTCCCGCGCCCGGGCCAGCACGTCCGCCTGCCGTCCGGCGTCATGCTGCAGCAGTGTCCAGCCCGGCGCGCCGAGGGCCTTCTTCACACTCTCCCGCGCTGCCGCCAGCAGGTGCTCGGGTGTGCCGTGGCTCCCCGGGTGGAGGTGCACTCCGCGGGCCTGGATCTGGTTCGCCCGTCCGGCGATCTCCAGGTAGGTGCGGATGTCCTGGTCCAGCGCCCGGAAGGAGTGGTCGTGGAGTCGCATCTGCAGGTCGGAGGCGGCCTCCCGGGCCTGGGCCAGCCGGGTCCCGCCGAACAGTCTTCCGAGAAGGCCCGGCGCAGCCCCCTGTGCGCGGCTCCGCAGGGGGCCGAGGACCGCGGCGGCCGCCAGGTACTGCCGGATGCGTCCCCAGGAGTTGGGCAGGCGGTCGAGTTCCACGGAGGAGTGGAAGCCGGCGGGCCAGGTGACCGCCCCCGGTGGAAGGAGGTGGCAGGTCTCCCCCAGCGTGACGGTGCCGCTGGTGTCGGGGGTCAGCCGTGGGGCGTCGATGTGCCGGGCCGCCAGTGTGGCGCGGTGCAGGACCTCGTCGGCCTCCCGGAGGAGGGTGTCGAGGTCGGTGCGGGTGAAGTCAGCCATGGGTCTCATCTTCTCACTACCCTGAAAGTGTGAATGAGCAGACATCTACCAACCGCGCCATCCCCTTCCTGGCGGCCTTCAATGACATCGAGGCCCATCTGCGGGGGCTGCTGAACGCGAAGAAGACCGACAACTTCCGCTGGATGGTGGATCAGGCGGTGCGTCGCCACCTGATCTCCGAGGATCATGCGGGTGACCTCAAGGAGTTCGCGGAGCTCCGTAACGCGATCAGCCACGGGCGGTACACCGAGGACATGCGGCCGATCGCGGAGCCGTTGGAGGAGACGGTGCGGGACATCGAGAAGATCCGTGACATCCTGCGTGACCCGCCGACGGCGCTGGGGGTGCTCGGTCATCATGAGGTGCGTACCATCGCCCCGGACGACGACATCCGTGAGGCGCTGCGGATCATCCGGTCGACGACGATCTCGCAGCTGCCCATCTACGACGCCGGTCGGTGCATCGGCATCCTGACGACCAACACCATCGCCCGGTGGGTGGCGGCCGACCTGGACGACAACGACCATCTCGACGCCCGCACGATCTCCGAGGTCCTCGACTGGGCCGAGGACGAGGACCGGGCGTTGTTCCTCCCCCGGGACGTGCTGGCGCAGGAGGCCATCGACGCTCTGACGACGCCGAAGAAGGACGGGTCGATGCCGCGGGCGGCGATCATCACCGAGCACGGCAGGAAGGACCAGCGTCCGATCCGCGTCATCGGTGGTTCGGACATCGCCGTCCTCATGGAGGCTGTGGCCACGTGACCGGCGTCATGAGGTCCCACCTTGACACGATGTTGACATGTCACCTACAGTGGCCTCATTAGCGAAACACACTAGGAGAAACCACACCATGCAGTTCGGCATCTTCACCATCGGCGACGTCACCACGGACCCGACCAACGGCCAGACCCCCACCGAGAACGAGCGGATCAAGGCGACCGTCGCGATCGCCAGGAAGGCCGAGGAGGTGGGCCTGGACGTCTTCGCCACCGGCGAGCACCACAACCCGCCCTTCGTCGCCCCCGCCAACCCGCCGGTCCTGCTGGCCAACATCGCCGCCCAGACCGAGAAGCTCATCCTCTCCACCGCGACGACCCTCATCACCACCAACGACCCGGTGCGACTCGCCGAGGACTACGCCTACCTCCAGCACCTGGCCGACGGCCGCGTCGACCTCATGATGGGCCGCGGCAACACCGGCCCCGTCTACCCGTGGTTCGGTCAGGACATCCGCCAGGGCATCCCGCTGGCGATCGAGAACTACCACCTCCTGCGCCGCCTGTGGCGTGAGCCCGTGGTCAACTGGCAGGGACAGTTCCGTACCCCGCTGCAGGGCTTCACCTCCACCCCGGCACCGCTGGACGACGTCCCGCCGTTCGTCTGGCACGGCTCCATCCGCTCCGTGCAGATCGCCGAGCAGGCCGCGTTCTACGGTGACGGCTTCTTCCACAACAACATCTTCTGGAACAAGGAGCACACCGCGAAGATGGTGGACATCTACCGTCGCCGCTACGAGCAGTACGGCCACGGCCGGGCCGACCAGGCCATCGTCGGACTCGGCGGCCAGACCTTCATCGGTGAGACGGAGCAGGCGGCGAAGGACTTCTTCCGCCCCTACTTCGACAACGCCCCGGTCTACGGCCACGGCCCGTCACTGGAGGAGTTCACCGACATGACCCCGCTGACGGTGGGCACCGTCGAGCAGGTCATCGACCGCACCATGGAGTTCGCCGACTGGGTCGGTGACTACCAGCGCCAGCTCTTCCTCGTCGACCACGCCGGCCTGCCGCTCGAGGTGGTCCTGGACCAGATCGAGATCCTGGGCACCCAGGTCGTCCCGGAGCTGCGCCGCCGCATGGAGGCCCGCCGCCCGGACCACGTCCCCTCCGACCCGCCGACCCACGCCTCCCTCAAGGAGAACCGCAACTCCCCGCACTTCCTGGTCACCCCGGGCGAGTCCGCCGAGGAGGCCAAGTAATGCGTACCCTGACCGTCATCTCCGCCGGACTGGGCATCCCGTCGACCACCCGCCAGGTCGCCGACCAGATCGCCTCCGCCGCCTCGGCCGCGGTCTCCGCGCGTGGTGAGAACCTGCAGATCCAGGTCATCGAACTGCGCGAACTGGTCAACGACCTCGGCCAGGTGCTCACCACCGGCATGTCCTCCCCCGCCCTCGACGAGGCGAAGGAGATGGTCTCCGCCTCCGACGGCCTCGTCGTGGCCACCCCGGTGTTCAAGGCCAGCTACTCGGGTCTGTTCAAGACGTTCTTCGACGTCCTCGACCAGGACGCCCTCAACGGCATGCCCGTCATCATCGCGGCCACCGCCGGCACCGCCCGCCACTCCCTGGTCCTCGACTACGCGATCCGCCCGCTGCTGACCTACATGCGTGCCTTCGTCGTCCCCACCGGCATCTTCGCCGCCACCGACGACTTCGGCTCCGAGGAGGGATCGCTTCTCGACGCCCGCGTCAACCGCGCCGCCGCCGAGCTCGCCGACCAGATGGTCGCCTCCGCCAGCGTCGGCGGCCTGGGCGGGGTCACCTCCGCCGGCCAGGCGACCCGCCGTCGCACCGGCGTGGACCCCGCCGAGAACCTCGTCCCGTTCTCCCAGCTGCTGCAGGGCCACGACGGAATGTGAGCCACCCGTTCAGCATCGACGGCGGCCCGTCATCGTCCCCCACCGTGGGTC
>NZ_DUOE01000222.1 GCF_012838985.1 Corynebacterium sp.
CCGCCGCGGTGGCCGCGGTGCTCAGCGGCCGCGGGCACACCGTGATCCCCGTCAAGCCGGTGCAGACCGGCGAACCGGAGGGGAGTGGGGACGTGGTGAGCGTCGAGAAGCTCACGGGACTGCCGGGCGTGGAGCTCGCCCGCTACCCGGAGCCCCTGGCGCCGAACATCGCGGCCCGGCGCGCGGGGATGCCGCAGGTGGAGCGGGCGGAACTGGGCGCCCGTATCCGGGAGCTCGACGGCCCCGACCGCATCGTCCTGGTCGAGGGGGCGGGCGGACTACTTGTGCGTCTGGCCGATGACCTGACCATCGGGGACATCGCCGCGGATCTGGGCGCCCCGCTCCTGGTGGTGACCTCACTGGGGCTGGGCAGCCTCAACACCGCCGAACTGACCGTCCGGGCGGCGCAGGCCCGGGGACTGCGTGTGCTGGGACTCATCGGGGGCAGTCTGCCGGCCGAGCCGGACCTGGCGACCCGGGAGAACCTCGCCGAGCTGCCGCGGGTGACCGGGGTGCGGCTGCTCGGCTGCCTGCCCGCCGGGCGCTGGACCTCAGGGACGTGCCTTGAGGAATTCGAGGAGCTCCTCCGGCAGCTCACGGTCGGCGTAGATCCGGACGTCCGGCTCACTCGGGTCATCGCCGGTGCCCACACGCCGGCCCTCCCACACCGGGTGGAGCCCGACCTTCTCCAGGACGCGGGCCGAGGCCGGGTGGTTGGTGGTGATGCGGGCCGTGACCGGGGTGTCCGGGTCGATGCGCCGCACCGCCTTGAGCGCGGCCTCCGAGACCTCGGTGGCGAAGCCGTTGCCCCACTTGTCGGGGCGGAAACGGTACTTGAGGTCCCAGACGCGGCCGTCGACGAGCTCGATGCCGCCGACGCCGATGAACTCGGTCGGCTGGTCGCGCATGTAGACGCCCCACGGGCCGAGATCTTTCGCCGCCCAGGACGCCTGGGTGCGGCCGATGAGCTGGTGGGTCTCCTTGACCGATTCGTGGCGCGCGTGCGGGCGGTGCTCCCAGATGCGCTTGTCGCTGTAGACCTTGTAGGCCTCGGCGTCGTGACGCGCGCTCAGGGGCATGAGGATGAGTCGTTCGGTTCTCGTTATCGTAGCCATGCGGCGATGTTACACAGGTCACATTTCGGCGTAAAGGCTTTTCCGTGGGCAATTTTCCTAGACTGTCAGACATGAACCCGCTGATCTCCGTCGATGAACTGGTCACGCTGCGTGAATGGAGCGACCCGGTCGTGCTCTGCGCCTCCATGGGACCGACCCCGCCCACCCACGGCATCCCCGGCTCCCACCTGGCCGACCTGGAGGGCGACTTCTCCGACCCCGCCGATCCGCTGCCGCACACCGTCCCCGCCGACCTCACGGGCCTCTTCGCCTCCTACGGGGTCTCCGACGGCACGCCGGTCGTGGTCTACGACGACCAGGGTGGCGCGACCGCCCCGCGCGTGTGGTGGCTGGCGCAGGTGGCGGGCATCCGGGCCCGCGTCCTCGACGGCGGCCTCCCCGCCTGGCGGGCCGCCGGCCACGAGGTGGAGGAACTCACCGCCCCGACCAGGCAGGGCACCCTCAGCGCCGTGGTCCGTCCCGAACTCCTCCGCGACCGGGCGCAGGTGGAGTCGGACGGCCGCCTCATCGTCGACGCCCGCTCCGCCGGACGTTTCGCCGGTACCGAGCCGGAGCCGCGGCCCGGCCTGCGTTCCGGGCACATCCCGGGGGCGGTCAACCTGCCGTACACGGAGGTCTACGCGGAGGACGGCCGGATGCGTACCGCCGCTGAGCTGCAGGAACTGTTCCGGGAACGGGTCGGGGAGCGCACGGACCTCACCTTCTCCTGCGGCTCCGGGGTGACCGCCTGCGTCGACGCACTGGCGGCCACGGTCGCCGGCTACGGGGACCTCGCCGTCTACGAGGGCTCCTGGTCCGAGTGGGGACGCCTGTGACGTCCCTGCCGCTGATCAGCCAGCTGCGCTCGCGGCTGGAGTCGGTGCTGCTGGTGCTCGACTCGCCGGCCACGGCGCAGACCCTCGCGCGGGTCCTTGACGCGGAGGAGTCCGTCGTCGGGAATCTGCTGCGCGCCGTCGCCGCGGAGTTCGATGAACGCGGCTCCGGCTTCGACCTGCGGGAGACGGAGGAGGGCTGGCGCCTGTACACCCGCCCGGCGAACGCGCCGGCCGTGGAGCAGTTCCTTCTCGACGGCTCGCAGACGAAGCTCTCCCGCGCCGCCCTGGAGACCCTCGCCGTGGTGGCCTACCGCCAGCCGGCGACCCGTTCGCAGATCTCCGCGGTGCGCGGCGTCAACGTCGACGGCGTCATGCGCACCCTCCAGTTGCGCGGACTGATCCGGGAGGTGGACGTCGAACCGGGCACCGGTGCCCACCGTTACGAGACGACCGGTCTCTTCCTCGAGCTGCTGGGCATCGACTCGCTGGACCGGCTGCCTGACCTGGCCCCGCTGCTGCCTGACGTCGAGTCCATCGACGAGGAGTTTTAGGGGCTCTTCCGCTAAAGTGGAGCGGAACCAATTTCATACCCCAGATAGGACACGATTCACGTGACCCCACCCGCTCGCCGTGACGGCACACCGGACAAGGACCAGCAGCCCAGGAAGCTGCGGGCCTCCGAGATTCAGCTGTCCAACGCCCGTCCCGCCCGCCGCCAGAACGTCTCCGCCCGGAAGCGTCAGGCCTCCGCCCGCTCCGTGGCCGAGAGCCTCGGGGCCGACTGGCTCTACGAGGGGGACGCCCCCGCCGCCGGAGACGGCATCCGCCTCCAGAAGGTGCTCGCCCAGGCCGGCGTCGCCTCCCGTCGCCACGCCGAGGTCCTCATCGACAAGGGCCGCGTCGAGGTCAACGGTAAGACCGTGACCAAGCAGGGCGTGCGCGTCAACCCGAATGTCGACGTCATCCGCGTCGACGGCGTCCGCATCCACGTCAACGAGGATCTCGAGTACTTCATCCTCAACAAGCCGCGTGGCGTGCTGTCGACCATGTCCGACGATGAGGGCCGCCTGTGCGTCGGTGACATCGTCGCCGAGAAGGTCGCCTCCGGTCAGCGTCTCTTCCACGTCGGACGCCTCGACTCCGACACCGAGGGCCTGCTCATCCTCACCAACGACGGGGAGCTGGCGAACCGCCTCATGCACCCGAAGTACGAGGTCTCCAAGACCTACCTGGCCACCGTGCTGGGCGAGGCCGACCGTCGTCTCGTCACCACCCTGAAGAAGGGCATCGAGCTCGACGACGGGCCCGCGAAGGCCGACTACGTGCAGATCATCGACACCCACGAGGGTGAGTCCCTGATCAAGCTCGAACTGCACGAGGGCCGCAAGCACATCGTGCGCCGCATGCTCAAGGCCGCCGGTTTCCCGGTGCAGCGCCTGGTGCGCACCAAGATCCACACGGTGCAGCTCGGTGAGCAGAAGCCGGGTTCCCTGCGCGCCCTCAACGACTCCGAGCTGACCTCCCTGTTCAAGGCGGTGGAACTGTGACCCTCAGCAACATGCCCGACGGCGGTCTGATCCTGGCCGTCGACGGACCCTCCGGCACCGGCAAGTCCACGACCTGCCGCGCACTGGCCAAGCGTCTCGACGCCAAGTACGTCGACACCGGCGCCATGTACCGGGTCGCCACCCTCGCGGTCCTCCGCGCGGGCGTCGACCCGGAGGACACCGCCGCCGTCATCGAGGCGACCCGTGACCTGCCGCTGTCCGTCAACGACGACCCGGATTCCACCGAGGTGCTTCTCGACGGCGAGAACGTGGCCGCCGAGATCCGCGGCCGCGAGGTCACCCGGAACGTCTCCGCGGTCTCCGCGGTGCCCGAGGTCCGGGAGAATCTCGTCGCCCTGCAGCGCCGCCTCGCTGCCGACGCGCACCGCGCGATCGTCGAGGGGCGTGACATCGGCACCGTCGTGCTCGCCGACGCCCCGGCGAAGGCCTACCTCACCGCCTCCGCGGAGGTCCGTGCGCGCCGCCGCTACAACCAGGACCGCTCCGCCGGCCGGGAGGCGGACTTCGCCACCGTGCTCGCCGACGTCATCCGTCGTGACGAGCTCGATTCCTCCCGCGCCACCTCACCCCTGCGCCCCGCCGGGGACGCCCACATCATCGACACCTCCGAGATGACCCTCGACCAGGTGCTCGAGACCCTCATCAACATCGTGAAGGAGTCAGACCGATGACCGAAGAGAACATGCCTGAGGAGCAGGAGACCGAGTTCGTCTTCCCCGGCGAGCACGACATCGACGAAACCGAGCTCACCGACGCCGAGCAGTGGGCCCCCGAGGACTTCGACACCGAGGACTTCGACTTCGACGACATGACCGAGGCCGAGTGGGCCGCCCTCGAGGCACGCCTGGGCATCGAGCACCGGGAGCACCTCGAGGAGGAGCTGTGCACCGTCGCCATCGTCGGCCGGCCCAACGTCGGTAAGTCGACGCTGGTCAACCGATTCCTGGGACGTCGTGAAGCAGTCGTCGAGGACTTCCCGGGCGTGACCCGCGACCGCATCTCCTACCTCGCGGAGTGGGGCGGACGCCGCTACTTCGTGCAGGACACCGGCGGCTGGGACCCCAACGTCAAGGGCATCCACGCCGCCATCGCGCGGCAGGCCGAGGTGGCCATGGAGACCGCCGATGTGGTCATCATGGTCGTCGACACCAAGGTCGGCATCACCGAGACCGACGCCGTCATGGCCAAGCGCCTGCAGAAGTCCGACGTGCCCGTCATCCTCGTCGCCAACAAGTTCGACTCGGACTCCATGTACGCCGACATGGCGGAGTTCTACGCCCTCGGCCTCGGGGACCCGTGGCCGGTGTCCGCGCTCCACGGCCGCGGCGGCGCCGACGTCCTCGACGAGGTGCTGCGCCTGTTCCCGGACAAGCCGCGTGCCGCCTCGATCACGGAGGGGCCGCGCCGCGTGGCGCTCGTCGGCAAGCCGAACGTGGGCAAGTCCTCCCTGCTCAACAAGGTGTCCAGGGAGGAGCGCTCCGTCGTCGACAACGTGCCCGGCACCACCGTCGACCCGGTCGACTCCCTGGTCCAGCTCGACCAGAAGCTGTGGCGCTTCGTCGACACCGCCGGCCTGCGCAAGAAGGTGAAGACGGCCCAGGGCCACGAGTTCTACGCCTCGCTGCGCACCCGCGCCGCGATCGACGCCTCCGAGGTGTGCGTCATGCTCATCGACGCCTCCGAGCCGATCTCCGAGCAGGACCAGCGCGTCCTGTCGATGGTGCTCGAGTCGGGCAAGGCCCTGGTCATCGCGTTCAACAAGTGGGACCTCATGGACGAGGACCGCCGCGACGAGCTCGACCGCGAGATCGACCAGCAGCTCACCCACCTGCCGTGGGTGACCCGCATCAACATCTCCGCGAAGACCGGCCGCGCCCTGCAACGTCTCGAGCCCGCCATGATCGAGGCCCTCGAGAGCTGGGACAAGCGCATCTCGACCGGCCAGCTCAACAACTGGCTGCGTGAGGCCATCGCCGCGAACCCTCCGCCGATGAAGGCCGGCCGTCTCCCGCGCGTCATGTTCGCCACCCAGGCGTCGACCCGCCCGCCGGTCATCGTCCTGTTCACCACCGGCTTCCTCGACGCCGGCTACCGCCGTTACCTCGAGCGCAGGTTCCGTGAGCGTTTCGGCTTCCACGGTTCCCCGGTGCGCATCGCGGTGCGTGTGCGCGAGCGCCGCCCACGAAAGTAGGGTTTCCGCGGAAAATAAGGACGCGGCGGAATAGACTCAGGTCATGAGACTTTTCCGTCGCGTCTCCGCTGTCCTGGCGTCCGCTGTGCTGCTCGCCTCCTGCACCCCAGGAGACGGTGGGGATGTGGTGGTCACGGAGGTGGTGACGGTGACCGGCGAGGCACCCGATCCGACGCTGCCCGCCACGCCCGCGGAAACGGCACCGGCGGCTGACCCGGCGACCGGGGCCGCACAGGTCTCCATCCCGGCACAGCTCTACCGGGAGGTGTCCGCGGACCCCTTCCTCAACGGCAACGGCCACTCCCTCGCCTCCTCCGACGGGGTCACCGAATGCGACGTGTGGCCCGCACCCGGCATGGGCAACGGCGTCCTCGATCCCCGGATGGGGGAGTGCTACTCCTGGAGCCCCGGCCGGGACTATGAGTCACTCATCGTGTTCCGGCAGCACGGGGACGGGGAGTTCTCCCACGACACGAGCCCGTCCCTCCCACGCCGGTGGGGTAATGACCACCACCGTCTGGAGCCCGGGGAACTGGTCCGCTTCGGGCCCCTGACCTGCGTGAGCCCCCGCCACAACTCCCTGGCATGCTTCGACGTCTACGGGGACGAGGGCTTCGAACTCGCCGATGAGGCCTACCGGAAACTCCACTGGGACCGGCCCGTCGACATCCTGACGCACCGGGACGGGACCCGCGAGATCATCGGCGAGCTGATGCGGCTGGACTTCGACAACGGCGGCCACATCTTCTGCGACCGCAACGGCGACTACATCAACTGCGGTGGTGCCCGGGGGCTGAACTTCCCGCCCGGCTCCAACTCCGTGACCTTCGTGCCCGGGCAGGAGCGCAGCCACGGCACCGGCGACATGGGGGAGTTCCAGTCCCAGGCGCAGGGGGCCGGGGCCGGCCGGTTCCTGTTCAAGGGGCTGCGGGTGGACAACGACGGCACCCGGGCGGTCTTCACCACCGCGGAGGGGAAGAACGTCTGGGTCGGCGTCGACGGTTTCGGCGACGGACGATGACCGTCCCCACCAGCCCATTGACTTGGCTGCCGTTCCAGGTGCCAGGAGTCATCGACGTCGCCCCACCTCGTCGATCCCGGCGCGGCAGTGCATGCGTTGGGTAGGACGCTGCCTTCCTCCGGGGGTGCAGCGGGGTACAGCATCGCGCTGGACGAGCAGAAGTTCTCCCGATATCTCTCGCGGTGGAACGCCCCCGGATAGTCTCGGGATCATGCGTACATCGATGATGGGTGCCCTGGCCGTGGGGGCGTTGCTGTTGGCCGGCTGCACGACGGAGAGCAACGGCAGTGGCGGGGATGTCGTGACACCGGAAACGACTGTGGCGGAGGCTCAGCCACAGCCCTTCTACACACTCGTGGAGGACCGGGAGAGGTTCACGGAAGGCAGCAACTCCTACAATTTCCGTTCGCCGGACGGGGTGATCGGATGCCAGATCGTGGAACAACCCGCGAACGGGCCACTTCCGACCTATGGAGGTGGATGTGTGAATGGCGAGGTCGACGACCCCCGCGGGCCGACCGTCATGCTCGGCCTCCCGGAGGATGATCAGTTCGGGTATCTGATGGAGGACGGTGGGTACCCCGGGTTCTTCTACGGGGGTGGCCCCCGGCTCCAACCCGGAGATGTGGTGGAGATGGGCACGACGTCGTGTTTCGTCCCGGATGAGACCAGCCTGGGATGCGTGACCCTCGAAACGCAGAAGGGCTTCCTCATCTCCGGCCCGGAGGTGCGTCACTTCGACGCCGCCGACTATCCGGAGATCTTCGACAACAACGGCATCATGGAGATCATCTCCTCACATGCGCGTATTCAGTTCGACAACGGGGGAGAAGCCATCTGTTTCGCGTCGGCGGAGCGGGCCCGGTACTCCTGCGGTGACGCCACGGGGCTGGACTTCCCGGACATGGAGGGGGCGACGGTCCAGTCCAACGCCGTGTTCTTCGATGTCAGCGGTTCCCAGCCTGTCATCGGGGGCCACAATGCGTCGAACGTCGGCCTGGCGGGTCTGAATGCCCAACCCACCCCACCCGGCACTTACCACCACCATGGTTTCACCATCGACCACGACGGACACCGCGCCACGTTCACGACCCCGCAGGGCGGCACGTTCTGGGTGGGTGTCGACGGGTTCGGCGTCAACTAGCGCTCCAGCACGAACGCGTCCGTCCGGTAGGGGATCGCCAGCAGTTGCCCCTCATGGAACTCCAGCCGGTCGTGCAGGTACCAGCGCAGGTTCTCCGTCATGCGTTCACGCACGGCCGGGCCCGACTTCAGCCAGTAGGAGCGGGTGGCCATGAGGTCGTGGAGCTGCTGCGTCCGCAGGTGCTGCACCCAGCCGGTGCGCAGTTCCCGGGTGATCCGCCACGGGGCGTGCACCTCGGGGAGGAAGCCGGGGCGCTGGATGTCGCCGGAGTGCATGATGCGGGCCAGGCGCAGGATCCACGGGTGGGAGACGTCGAGGTTGTTCCACACCAGCACCACGCGGCCGCCGGGGCGCACGACCCGGTCGAGCTCCCGGCAGGCATCGGCGGCGTCGACCCAGTGCCACGTCTGGGCGCAGGTGACGGCGTCGACGGAGCCCGCACGCAGCGCCGTCGCCTCGGCGGTCGCCCGCCACACGGGGACGTCGAGACGGGAGCGCAGGACGCGGACCATGTCCGCGGAGGGGTCGGAGGCCAGCACGTCATGGCCGGCGGCGACGAGCGCGGCGGTGAGTTTGCCCGTGCCGGCGCCGAGGTCCGCGACGCGCCGGTGGCCGCCCAGCAGCTCCAGCACCGCGGGCGGGTAGCCGGGCCGGACGTCGTCGTAGGTGTCCGCCCCCGTGCGGAAGGCCCAGGCGGACTCCCGCCGGTGGGCGGCGTCGGTGAATTCCGGGGTGTCCTTGGCGGAGGCCTTGCGGAAAGCGGGCGAAACTGTCACGCCAAGTAAGATAGCTGATCATGACACGACTTCCTGCCGCCGACGACCCGCGGTGGTTGCCCAAGACCGTGTTGTCCCGCTGGCAGTGGACTGTGCCGGCCGGCATCTTCATGGCGGTCACCTTCCTGTCCAGCGGACTCTCACCGGTGATCATCGGCCGGGCCATCGACGAGGCCGTCGCGGAACTCGACTTCCGGCGACTGCTGATGTGGATCGGCGTGCTGGCCGGCGTCTTCGCCACCGGCATGGTGGCCAGCTGGTTCGGCCGGCGCCTGCTCAACCGGTCGATGCTGGTCATCGGGCATGATCTGCGCATGGCGGTCACCGACCGCATCCAGGACCCCCGCGGAGTCGGGGGTCGGCGTCGCACGGCGGGTGAACTGCTGTCGATCGCGTCGTCCGACACCCAGCGCGTCGCGGACGCCGTCATCATGGCCGTCTTCCCCGTCGCCGAGATCGCCTCGGTGCTGTA
The DNA here is from genome assembly GCF_012838985.1 of Corynebacterium sp. Taxonomy (GTDB): domain Bacteria; phylum Actinomycetota; class Actinomycetes; order Mycobacteriales; family Mycobacteriaceae; genus Corynebacterium. The sequence goes on from NZ_DUOE01000222.1 coordinate 9,124, forward strand.
CGTGGGCATCATGATGCTGGCGATCAACGTGCCGCTGGGCATCTCCGTGCTCATCGGCGGGCCGCTGCTGGTGTGGATCGCGCTGGTCGCCGCCGGTCCGCTGCGCCGTCGTTCGGCACGCAGGCAGTCGGCGCTCGCGCGGACGGCCGCGACGGCCACGGACGTGGTGCAGGGGCTGCGCATCCTCAAGGGGCTCGGCGCGGTGGACACCGTCCGCCGCCGCTACACCGCCGTCTCCGACGACGCTTACCGACGCACCGTCGACGCCAACCTCGCCCAGGCCCGCCTCAACGCCGTCACGGAGACCGCCGGCGCGGTCTACGTCATCGTGGTGGCCGTCGTCGCGGCGTGGCTGGCGATGCAGGGGCAGATGAGCATCGGTGAGCTCATCACCGCGATCGGTCTGACGCAGTTCGTCATCATGCCGATGACCATGCTGGGCAGGAACATCGCCTCCCGCTGGGCGGCCGCGCAGGCCTCCGGCTGCCGTATCCGTGAGGTGCTCTCCGCACCCTACGACCTCCCGGAGGAGCACACCACCGTCCCGGACCTGCCAGCCGGACTGACCGTGGTCACCGAACGGGCCCCCGAGGACATCATCCTCGCCCCGCGCGACCGGGTGATCGTCTCCCCGCGCTCGGCGGACCTCTTCGACGGGTCCGTGCTCGACAACGTCCACCCCGACCCCGAGCGGGCCCGGGCCGCCCTCCACTGCGCGGCGGTGGAGGACATCCCCGGTGGCCCGGAGCGTGAGGTGGGGGAGAACGGCCGCAACCTCTCCGGCGGTCAGCGGCAGCGCGTGGCCCTGGCGCGCGCCCTCGCCGCCGACCCGGAGGTGCTCATCCTGCAGGACCCGACCACCGCCGTCGACTCGGTGACCGAGGCCCGCATCAGCGAGCGTGTCGCCGCCAGCCGCGGGGAGAGGACCACCGTCGTCTACACGGATGCCCCGGCCTGGAAGGCCGTCGCCGACCGTGTCCTGGAGGTGCTCTGATGCGTTTTCCACTCGCGGATTTCCCGCAGGTCCGCCGTGAGGTGGTCCGCCAGATCGCCCGGGTGCCCGGCGCGCGTCGCCAGGGTCTCATCGCCCTGTTCCTGCTCAGCCTGGGGGCGGCGGCGACGGTCGCGGTGCCCTGGCAGCTGGGCCGGATCGTGGACATCGTCATCACCGACGGTTCGCTCGTCTCCGCGGTGCTGGGCCTGGTGGCCGCGGCCGTCGCGGGTGCGGGTTTCAGCGCCGCCGGTTTCTACCTGGTGTCGAAGCTGAGTGAGCGGGTCATCGCGCACCTGCGTGAGGAGATGGTCGGCACGGCCCTGGGTCTGCCGGTCCACCGCGTCGAGGACGCCGGCACGGGTGACCTGGTCTCCCGCTCGACGGACGACGTCGCGGTGCTCTCCTCCGCGGTCACCGAGACCGTGCCCATCCTCAGCAGCTCGATCTTCACCATCCTCGCCACGTCGGTGGCCCTGGTCAGTCTGAACTGGCGTTTCCTGCTCATCCTCGTGGTGGTCACCCCGATCTACGTCATCGCCTCCCGCCGCTACCTGGCTGTCGCGCCGGAACGTTACGCGGCGGAGCGGGCGTCGATGGCTGACCGTGCCCGCCGTCTCCTCGAGGCGATCCACGGCCGCGCCACGGTCCGTGCCTACCGCATGGAGGAGGAGATGCACGAGCGGATCCGCGTCACCTCCCAGGCGGTGGTCGACCACGGTTTCTCCGCCCGCCTCACCATGATCGTGCTGCAGGTGTGGATGTCGGTGGGTGAGTTCCTCATCCTCGCCGGCGGTCTGCTCGTCGGCTACCTGGCGGTGCAGGAGGGCTCGCTCACGGTCGGTGCCGTCACCGCCGCGATGCTCATGCTCATCCGGCTGCGGGGCCCGCTGATGATGTTCATGCGGGTGCTCGACACCGTGCAGTCCGGCTACGCCTCGCTCACCCGCATCGTCGGCGTGGTCGTCGACCCGCCCGCCCCGGTCGAGGACTCCGGGGCCCGCGCCCCCTACGGCGAGGTGGTCATGCGTGACGTCCGCTTCTCCTACGGCGGGGACTGGGCCGTCAGCGACCTCAACCTGGAGATCAGCCCCGGGGAGACCGTCGCCCTGGTCGGTGCGTCCGGCGCGGGCAAGACCACCGTGGCGGCCCTGCTCGCCGGTCTGCGGGTCCCCGAGGAGGGCTCGGTCACCGTCGACGGGGTGGAGGTGTCCTCGCTGTCCGACTCCGAGCGCGTCGCCCGCCTGGCCATGATCTCCCAGGACGTCCACGTCTTCTCCGGCACGCTGCGCGAGGATCTCACCCTGGCGAAGCCGGACGCCACGGACGAGGAGATCCTCGACGCCCTCGCCCGCGTCCACGCCGACTGGATCCATGAACTGGCGGACGGGCTCGACACCGAGGTCGGCGCCCGCGGGCACCAGCTCGACCCCGTCGAGGCGCAGCAGCTGGCACTGGCCCGCATCCTGCTGCTCGACCCGAAGGTCGTGGTCATGGATGAGGCGACCGCGGAGTCCGGTTCCGCCGGCGCCGGTGACCTGGAGTCCGCGGCGGAGGAGGTCACCCGGGGCCGTTCCGCCCTGGTGGTGGCGCACCGCCTCGACCAGGCCGCGCGCGCCGACCAGGTGCTGGTCATGGAGCAGGGGGAGGTCATCGAGTGCGGCACCCACGAGGAGCTCGTCGCCGCCGGCGGCCGCTACACCGATCTGTGGTCCGCCTGGTCGAAGGGCCGGGCATGAGGCTGACCCTGCTGCTGCTCTCCGCCCTCCTGCTCGTCGGATGCTCGGCGGAGGGGCAGGGGGCCGCCACCACGACGACGACGGTCACGTCGATCACGCCGACGTCGAGAAGCGTCGGTTCCCCGCAGGAGACGGTGGAGGGCACGCTCACCGTCGACGGGCGGGAACGCAGCTACCGCGTCTCGACACCGCACGGCTTCCACCGCGGCCGCCAGTGGCCGGTGGTGTACGCCTTCCACGGCTGGGGGGAGACCGCGGAGTCGATGGAGAAGATGACGAAGCTGGACGTGGCGCAGGCGATCGTGGTGTACCCGCAGGGCGTCGAGAAGGCGTGGGCCCCGGCGCCGTACGCGGTGACCTCCGGGGAGGAGGACATCGGTTTCATGCGGACGCTGGTGGAGACCATCGCCGACGACTACCCGGTGGACCGCTCCCGGATCTTCGCCACCGGCTTCTCCAACGGCGGTGGCTTCGTCGCCTACCTGAGCTGCCAGCTGCCCGCCACGTTCCATGCCGTCGCCCCGGTGGGGGCGGCCTACTACGAGGCGACGCACGAGTCCTGCGCGGAGGAGGCCGTCGCCCGGCTGGACATCCACGGCACCCACGACAAGGTCATCGGCTACCACGGCGGCATGCGTCACGGGGAGCGTTATGATTCCGTGCAGGGCGTCCTGGAGGGGGTGGCGCGTCGCAACGGCTGCGAGCGTTCGACGATGACCCGCAACGGCCAGCACGTCATCGCCCAGCACTGGCAGGGCTGTGAACTGCCGCTGGTGCACCTGCGGGTCGGGGGTGGGGAGCACACGTGGCCGTCCATCGCGACGGCGGAGATACGCTCCTTCTTCGGCGTGTAGCGTGGGCCCTGTGAGTGGTATGGACAAGAAGCGCGTGGCGGTCGTCTACAACCCCGTCAAGGGCGCCCCGGAGGAGATGAAACAGCAGGTCACCGCGGCTGCCCGGCGGCACGGCTGGGAGGACCCGGTGTTCCTGGAGACCACCGTGGAGGACCCTGGATTCACCCCGGCCCAGCAGGCGGTCGAGGACGGCCACGACATGATCTTCGCCGCCGGCGGGGACGGCACGGTCCGCGCGGTGGCGGCGGCCCTCCGCGGCACCGGTGCGGCGCTGGCGGTCATCCCCGTCGGCACGGGCAACCTGCTGGCCCGCAACCTCCGGCTGCCGCTCGACGTCCCCGGGGCGGTCGAGACGGCGTTCAGCGGGCAGGACACGCGTATCGACGTCTGCACCGCGCTGCTCACCCACCCCTCCGGGGAGTCCGAGGAGCTGGACTTCGTCGTCATGGCCGGCATCGGCCTCGATGCGCAGATGATCGTCAACACCGACGACGACCTGAAGAAGCGGATCGGTTTCCTCGCCTACGGCGTGGCCATCGCCCGCTCCCTGCGTGGCGGCCGGCGCCTGCGTCTGACGTGGCGACTCAACGGCGGCCACGAGCGGCACACCCGCGTCCACTCCCTCATCGTAGGCAACTGCGGCGACCTGGTGGCCGGGGTGCCCCTGCTTCCCGACGCCGTCGCCAACGACGGCCACTTCGACATCGTCGCCCTGCGCCCGCGGGGACTGCCCGGCTGGGGGCTCATCGTCGGACGCCTGGCCACCCAGATGGGGCGGAAGGTGCTCAACCGCCTGCGTCGCCGCGACGAGCAGATCACCGGCGGGCCCGGGGACATCGAGCAGCTGCAGTACACCACCGGCACCCGCCTGGAGGTCCGGCTGCCCGCCCCGGAGATGTTCGAGGTCGACGGGGACGAGGTGGGGGAGGTCACCGCCTTCACCGTCACCATCGAGCCGGAGTGTCTCCTCGTGCGGGAGCCCGTGCCGCCGCCCACCGCCGAACCGGGGGAACCGCGCCCGGGAACGGCGGTCTTCGGGGGATAGTCGGAGGGTAATGTCCCGTGTGACGATATGTACAAGTAGATTCAGACACGTAACACGTCACACCTGGCCCACGGAAGGAACCTCCCATGTTCTCACGCTCCAAGGTAGTGGCAGGCCTCGCGGCCGCCGCACTTTTCCTCACCGCCTGCTCCTCGGACTCGGACACCACCGACCCGACGACGACCGCAGCCGCCGGCGGCGACTCCTACTCCATCGGCATCAACCAGCTCGTCCAGCACCCGGCGCTCGACGCCGCCACCGAGGGCTTCAAGGAGGCCCTCGCCGACGCGGGCGTCGACGTCTCCTACGACGAGCAGAACGCCAACGGTGAGCAGGCCACCGCCCTGACCATCGCCCAGCAGTTCGCCGGCAAGAACCTCGACCTAGTCCTGGCCGTCGCCACCCCGGCCGCCCAGGCCACCGCCCAGAACATCACCGACATCCCGGTCCTGTTCACCGCCGTCACCGACCCGGTCTCCGCCGAGCTCGTCGACTCCGAGGAGACCCCGGGCGGCAACGTCACCGGCACCTCCGACGTCGCCCCGATCGAGGACCAGCTGGACCTGCTCAAGGAGCTGGTCCCGGACGCCCGGACCGTCGGCATCGTCTACGCCTCCGGTGAGGTCAACTCCCAGGTCCAGGTCGACCTGGCGAAGGAGGCCGCCGGCCCGCGTGACCTGGAGATCAAGACCCAGACCGTGACCACCGCCAACGACATCCAGCAGGCCGTCGAGGCCCTGGGTGACGTCGACGCCATCTACGTCCCGACCGACAACATGGTCGTCGCGGGCATCGCGTCCCTGGTCCAGGTCGCCGAGCAGAAGCAGATCCCGGTCATCGCCGCCGAGGCCGGCACCGTCGAGGGCGGAGCCGTCGCCACCCTGGGCATCGACTACAAGGAGCTGGGCCGCCAGACCGGCGAGATGGCGCTGCGCGTCCTCCGCGACGGTGAGGACACCGCCTCCATGCCGGTCGAGAAGGCCACCGAGTTCACCTACGTCATCAACGAGGACGCCGCTGAGCGCCTCGGCGTGACCATCCCGCAGAAGATCCTGGACGAGGCCGAGACCGTATGATCGGCGCCGTCGAAGTCGGCCTCATATACGGGGTCATGGCACTGGGCGTCTTCCTGACGTTCCGTGTCCTGAACTTCCCCGACCTGACGGTCGACGGCAGCTTCACCACCGGCGCGGCTACCGCAGCCGTGGGCATCCTCCACGGGTGGCCGCCGCTGCTGGCGACGCTGGCCGGCTTCGTCACCGGCTTCCTCGCCGGTGTCGTGACCGGGCTGCTCCACACCAAGGGCCGGATCGACGGACTCCTCGCGGGTATCCTCACGATGATCGCCCTCTGGTCGGTCAACCTCCGCATCATGGACGGCGCGAACATCCCCATGCTGCGCCAGCAGACCCTGTTCACGCCGCTGCGTGAGAACGGCCTGCTGGGCACCTGGGCGGGCGCCGCCATCCTGCTCGGCGTCGTGCTGGTGCTGGGCCTGGTGGTCGTGTGGTTCCTCACCACGGACCTCGGCCTGTCCATCCGCGCGACGGGTGACAACGGGCCGATGATCACCTCGTTCGGCGTGTCCACCGACTACACCAAGACGCTCACCCTGGCGCTGTCCAACGGTTTCGTCGGCATGTGTGGTGCGCTGGTCGGCCAGTACCAGGGCTTCGCCGACATCTCGATGGGCATCGGTCTCATCCTCGTCGGCCTGGCCTCGGTCATCATGGGCCAGGCGATCCTCGGGCAGCGTTTCCTCTGGCTGGCCGTGCTCGCGGTCATCGTTGGTGCGGTCCTGTACCGCATCATCATCTTCCTGGCGCTGCAGGTCGGTCTCGACCCCAACGACATGAAGCTCATCACCGCGCTGCTGGTCATCGTGGCACTGCTCGTGCCCCGGTGGAAGGGTCTGACCTCCCGGTTCCGGCCCGCGGCCGCCACGGGTGCGAAGGTGGCTGCGTGATGCTCAAGGTAGAGAACATCTCCAAGACCTTCTTCCCGGGGACGGTCAATGAGCGCATCGCCCTCAACGACGTCAACCTCACGCTCGACGAGGGTGACTTCATCACCGTCATCGGCTCGAACGGCGCGGGCAAGTCCACGCTGCTCAACGCCGTCGCGGGTCGGCTCTTCGTCGACTCGGGCACTGTGCTCATCGACGGCCGGAAGGTCAACAAACTCCCGGAACACAAGCGCGCCCGCTATGTCGGCCGCGTGTTCCAGGACCCGTTGGCCGGCACCGCCCCCAACCTCACCATCGAGGAGAACCTCGCCCTCGCGCTGCTGCGCGGCAAGGGGAGGGGACTGGGGCCGGGACTGACGAAGAAGCGGCGTGACGAGTTCGTCGAGAAGCTCCGTTCCCTGGAACTGGGCCTCGAGAACCGTCTCTCCGCGAAGGTGGGTCTGCTCTCCGGTGGCCAGCGTCAGGCGCTGTCGCTCCTCATGGCGGGCTTCACCAATCCGCGGATCATGCTCCTCGACGAACACACCGCCGCCCTGGACCCCCAGCGCGCGGAGCTCGTCACGAGCCTGACGGAGCGCATCGTCGACGAGGGCGGGCTGACCACCCTCATGGTCACCCACAACATGGAGCAGGCGATCCGCCTGGGCAACCGCCTCATCATGATGCACGAGGGCAGGATCGTCTACGAGGCCGACGCCGCGACGAAGTCGAAGCTCACCGTCCGTGACCTCCTCCAGGAGTTCGCGAACATCAAGGGTGCGACACTGTCCGACAAGGCCTTCCTCGGCTAGGTCCCGCTTGCCGACGCCCCGCTGCTTTCTGCAGCGGGGCACTTTTATGTCTTATAATAAACACATTATTATCAATGCTGTCCCTCAGTTCCAAGGAGCCATGACTCCCCGTGCAACCGAGATGGCGGACGGTTGCCGCGCACTCGCCGCCCACGCCTCCCGGGTGCTCGACCTGCCCCACACCGTCGTGGAGCTCGACCAGTCGACCTCCCCGCGTGAGGGCGGGGTGTCCAACCGGGCCGTGCTGACCGGCCCCAACCTGGAGGCGCAGACGGCGGTGACTGCGGCGTCGAGTTCGCCCCCATCCGGGAGCTGCGCGAGCGCTTCGGCCCCGGCCTGGCCGTCGCCTGGTACGACGCCCACCCCGACCTGAAGACCCCGGAGACCGCCCACGACGGCGCGTACCACGCGATGGTGCTCGCCGGTCTGCTCGGCGAGAGTGACCCGGCGCTCACCGCGACCGAGACCCTCGACCCGCAGAAGGTCGCGCTCATCGCCCCGCGCGGCGCCATCGAGGCCGAGCGCGAGATGATGGCACGCGGCATGGGCATCGAGACCGACCAGCCCGCCGAGGTCCTGGCGGGTGCCACCCACCTGTACGTCCACGTCGACGTCGACGTCCTGGACCCGTCCCAGTTCGACGGTCACAACATGCCGGAGCCCGACGGCCTCACCATCGAGGAGCTCGTGGCGTCCCTGGAGACGCTCAGCGGCTTCAACGTCGTCGGTGCCGGCATCACCGAGTGCGTCGGCACGCCGGAGTCGGTGCAGGTGCTCACCCCGGTCATCGAAGCCCTGGCGGAGCTCCTGCGAGGTTAACGCAGACTCTCGACGAAGGCGGCGAACTTCTCCTCGCTGTACATGAACTCCAGGAAGCGGGGAGCGCCGTCGACGGTGCTGAAGGTGGCGTTCTCGGGGCGCGGGGTGGGGTCCCGGTAGATGAGTTCACCGTCCCGGAAGACGAGCAGCACCGGGATGGTGGAGATGTCCAGCTCCTTGACGAGACGGAACTGGATCTCCACCTCGGCCTCGCCGAAGGGGATGTCGGGGAACTGTCTGTCCACGGCCTTGTAGATGCGGCGGAAGCGCAGGCACGGGCCGCAGGACGTGGACCAGAACAGGACGAACACCAGGCCGTCCTGTTCGGTGAAGTCTTCGTACGTGGTGGATGTCAGTGTCGTGGTCATGCCTTCATTGTGCCCTGTGACCTGCGGTTTAGGGGTGGCCACCCCCGTAAATCACCCCTGTGTCAGGGGCGTGGTTTAACTTGGGAATCGAACAGGTGGACGACATGTTCAGGGAGGGGTGGCCGGTGTCTGCAGCATCATGGGCGGTGCTCGATGAGCAGAACGTCTACTACCCGTTCCGCCAGGACAGACTCAAGGCCGACTACGCCATGTGGCGCGCATACCAGCCGGTCGCCGACGTCACCTCGGAGGAGGACTGGACGATCGTCACCACCCAGCTCCACGCCCAGACCGGGGCCCGCAAGCACGAGGTGGCCCGTTACCTCGACGCTCTCGAGGTGCTGGACCGCCTGCCGCGCCTCAGGGCACTCGTGGAGAAGACCTTTCTGCTGGACATGAACCACCTGTCCACCATCGAGAAGGCGGTCCGGAAGGCCCCCTTGCCTCTCCAGGACGATGAGTTCTTCTGGCGTGAGCTCGATGCGGACCTCATGGAACGCTTCACACCCTCCCGTCCACGCCAGCTCCTGCCCTCCAGCCACGCGATCACGAAGGCGGTCACCGCCACCATCCGCAGCATCGAGGACCTCGCCGCCGTGCAGGGGGAGAACCCCTGGGGAGCTCCGGAGCCGGAGGCCGGTCCCCGGCCGTGCGAGAACCCCGGAGAGCTCATGTCCTCCCTGCCCCCGGCAGAAGATCCGGCGGCGCAGCTCTACGCCGAAGAACTCACAGGCGGGGACATCCGCATCGAGATGATCGTCGACCAGGCCACCGGCACCCGGATCCTCGATGCGGTGGATCAGGTCGCCGAGGAGCGCGACACCTCCCGCGCCGGCGCCCTGAGGGACCTCATCCTGGAGAAGATCACCACGAGAGTCACGATGATGCTCTACAGCGCCAAGGACATCGGGGACTCTCCGGTGCACCATGCGGACCGTGGCATCCTCACCCCGTCCTGCGTGAAGGTTCTGAAGGAGCTGGTGACCGGAACCCTCGACATGGATGAGGCCGCCAACGCGCGGACCACCGCCTACGGGACGAGCCCACGTATCCGTGCCTACCTCATCGGCCGTGACTACATCTGCCGCTGGCCGGGATGCGGTCGCAGGGCCACGCACTGCGACGCAGACCACTGCATCAACCACGACGACGGCGGGCCGACGACCCCCTCCAACATGATCATGCTCTGTCGACACCACCACAACCGGAAAACCGACGAGCAGATCTTCTATTTCCTCGATCCCCACACCGCAGACGTGTACTGGCTGTTCAAGGACGGCACCTGGGCGGTCGATGAGGCGACCGGCCCGTTGGCCCCGAAACAGAGGCGGTGGGTGCAGACCTGGGTGCAGCGCCGCGAAAGGTACCGTGCCCGCCTTGCACAGCAGGCCGCCCGCGAGCGTTTCGATGCCTACCAGGAGCGCATCAACTCTCCGGCCCCACCTGTGGAGACTCCCGAGCACCCCGTGGAATGGTTGGCGCCTCCCGATGAGGACCCACCACCGATCTGAGCAGGCGGGGATCCGGGGAAACGCGCTATACCTGGCGCGCGGGGAGTAGCTGGACCACGTCCTCGGGCAGGTCCGGGGCAGGGATGGGTTTGTCCCACCCAAAATCCATCTCGAACATGTACTCCATGTCCTCCGGCATCTCCGGCACGGTGCCGGTGATCTCCGGGTTGGGGTCGCCCATGCGGCGGCAGTAGTACAGGCCGGCCTGGTACCAGTGCCACGGCGACTCCCGGGCGTTCAACTCCACCGGCGTCGGGGAGTCCGGCGGGTAGGGGAACCTGCCCGCATTCTGCTGGTCGAGGGTGAACTCGAACATCTTGCCGACGATGTACTCGCCGTCCTTGTACTCGAAGAACAAGGTGCCTTCTATCCGCTCGCCGTCCCAGCCGATGATGGGCGCTTCAACACGAAACGATGTCACGCTACTTACCTTCCTTGGGTTTGATGGAACCGTTGAGAGGCAGCACAGGACCGAGGGTGAACACGACTCCGGGGGCACACGCACGCCAGTTCGAAGGGATGCAAGAACATGACCGCAGGTGGAAACAGGAGAAGCCCGGTCACGAGGACCGGGCTTCCGTCAACTGTGTCGGACTGACAGGATTTGAACCTGCGACCCCTACACCCCCAGTGTAGTGCGCTACCAAGCTGCGCCACAGTCCGCCGTCGCACCGTAAGGTGCAACTGCTTCAGGTTACAACACTGTGGTTTGTTTAGGCGAATCCGCAGGTCAGGAGACATCTCCCGCGACGTAGACCCATTCCCGGCCCACGCGGCGGAAGGTGGAGCGTTCGCGCTGGGAGCCCGGCGGATCGCCCTTGTAGAAGGCCTCGAACTCCACCACTCCTTCGCGGTCCAGGGGGCCGCCGCCGACGACGTCGATGATGTCCAGCCGGTAGAAGCTGACGGGCAGGTCGACGAGGGTGAGCTCGAAGGGGCGGGTGTCGGGGTCCCAGGTGCGCAGCAGGTACTCAGCGTCGCGGACCACGAAGGCCGTGAAACGGGAGCGCATGAGCGTCTCGGCGGTCGGGGCCACGCCGCCGGCGTGGTACTTCCCGCAGCACTCCCCGTAGGTCAGGCCGGTGTTGCAGGGGCAGCGCCTGTCGTTCCGGTCGCTCATGCCGGCACATCCAGGATCTTGATGCCGGGGAGCATGGTCTGGAAGGGGGAGGTGGCGGCGTCGAGAAGCGTGCGTCGTTCGGCATCGCTGAGGGAGCCGATGAGTTCGATCCGGCGCTCGAAGATGTTGCGGGAGACGTAGATGACGGTGACGTGGGCGTCGGTGAGGTCCATCCCGTCGGCGGCGTCGCGGATCGACTGGGTGGTGGCGGCGGCGAGGCCGGCCATGAGCAGGTCGACGGGGGAGTGGCCCCGGCCCCGCCC
>NZ_DUOE01000223.1 GCF_012838985.1 Corynebacterium sp.
GACGCCCCAGCCCAGGATGCCCAGGCCGTTCTCCATGGTGGTGTGGGAGTCGGTGCCGATGCAGGTGTCCGGGTACGCGAGGCCCTCGTTGTCGAAGACGACGCGGGACAGGTACTCGATGTTGACCTGGTGGACGATGCCGGTTCCCGGGGGAACGACGCGGAAGTTGGAGAAGTTCTCGGCACCCCAGCGGAGGAACTGGTAACGCTCCTCGTTGCGCTGGTACTCGATCTCGACGTTCTTCTCGAGAGCGGCGGAGGTACCGAAGGCCTCGACGATGACGGAGTGGTCGATGACCATCTCAGCCGGGTTCAGCGGGTTGACGTCATCCGGGTCGCCGCCCAGGGTCTTGACGGCCTCGCGCATGGTGGCCAGGTCGACTGCACAGGCGACACCGGTGAAGTCCTGCATGAGGACACGTGCCGGGGTGAACTGGATCTCGATGGAGGGCTCAGCCTTCGGATCCCAGTTGGCGATTGCCTCGATGTGCTCGGTGGTGATGTTTGCGCCGTCCTCGGTACGCAGAAGGTTCTCGCCGAGAACCTTCAGGGAGTACGGCAGCTTCTCCATGCCCGGCACGGCGTCGAGGGCGTAGTAGTCATAGGACTTCTCGCCGACCTCGAGGGTGCGCTTGGCGTTGAAGGAGTTCTTGCTTTCGGTCACAGGGAGCTCCATTTCCTCTTCATTGAACTGGAATGTTCGTTACCCGCACCCGTCTACCCCGGTCAAGGCAGGCGTGCACCGGCAGAACGCGGTGGTACGTCCCCAAGTGTAGGGAATCGCACCAACGACCGATGCAATTCTAACAGTACGGGCGTCTTGTTTGTGGCTTTTGGCAGGCCGCGCGGCGCGTCGCCACCCCCGCCACACCCGGGGAGGATAGAAATAGCGGTGTCCGACACCCCGTTCCCCACGCGAAAGTAGCCGCACCACGATGATTCCCGCCGGCATCGACACCGACGACCTCGCCCGCCAGATCGGGGAGGACGCCGTCGCCTTCGGCACGCAGGTCCCTGCCGGGCGTGTCGCGGAGCTGGAGCCAGGGCTTGTCGACGCCGTGGCGCACGCCGACGCCTCCAGCTTCGGCTCCCTGGGGGTCGTCGTGCTGGGGGAGACCCCGCCCCACGCGCCCGATCTGCGTGACGTGGCGCAGGATCTCCTGCTGGCCACCGACGTGGACACGGTCATCGTCCGTGCGCCGGAGTCCGGGGCGGTCGTCAGTGATCTGCACACCCGGGCCGACATCGAGTCGGCGCAGTACCCTTTCCTGGGCAATCCGGACGTGGTCGGGGGAGTGTTCGGTTTCATCGACGACGTCAACGGATCCTCCGTGAGCTGGGCCTCCGCGGTCACACTCATCGCCATCGCCCTGGTGGCCGTCGTCGTGTTCACGGCCCTCGGCGCCCGCCGGCGCTTGAACTGGTCAAGGGCCCGGGCCTGACGGTGGAAATAGATACCACGGCAACTGTTGCGGAATCGTTACGCTTTCCGGGGCGACTTCCCCGAAAACGTTACAGATTGTGATCAACATCACACGTTTGTTACCATTCCGTCATTATGCAGGTCACACCCCACGTGGTGGTCATGTGGCCAGCCTTTACTCCTGGTGGCGTTGGTAAACATTAGGTCACGGAGCCCGGGAGTGTTCTATGGTGCCGTTATCGGCTCACGGGTCGATGGAAACCTCCGACAGGATCAGATGTCGCGACCGAGGTGGTCGTCATCGTCATCGCACGGGCATGTGGGGAAGCACGCCGAGCGCGAAGAGGCACTGAATCGATGCCGCGAGGTCTGGACACCCGTGTGCCTGTACCGATGATCAATCGATTCGGCACCCTCGTAGTCAAGGGTCCGCCCTTGCCTGTGCGGGTACGTGAGGAGTACACGTGGCCCCGACCACTCTCGTTCACGCACGCCTGCGTTCGGTGTTCGCCACCGCGCTGTGCGCTGCGTCCCTGACGGCCTTCACCCCGGCCGTCGCCCACGCGACACCAGCATCACCGGTCACCGCGGAGTCCGCGGCGGAACTGGTCAATGACGTCACACGGACCCAGTCCGAGATGGACCGGCTCGCACTGGAGATCGGCGGACTGCACGAGGAGGTCAACAAGGCCCTCGTCGATCTGCACGACGCCCAGGCCACCGCGGAGCAGGCCCGTCAGGCCGTCGCCCTGGCCCGCGCCGAGCTGACGGAGACGCAGGAGAGGATCGAGGAGGCCCAGGCCCGCCTCGACGAGATCTCCCGCGCCGCCTACCGACGCACGGCCACCCCCGCCGCCGTGGCCACCCTGGCCGGCGAGGAGGCCTCCGAGAGGTCCCTCGACCGCCAGACCTACCTGCGCACCACCGCCGAGAAGCAGCGCGCCGCCGTCGAGGAGCTCGACCAGCTGCGCACGGAGCAGGCCAACCGTGAGTCGGAGCTGCGTCACCTGCGCAACCTGGCGGAGGAGCGGGAGGCCCGCGCCCTGCAGCGTGAGACCGAGGCCCGCACCGCCATCGAGGTGAACAACTCCCTCATCAGTGAGCTCACCGTCGAGCGCGACCGCCTCGCCGCTGAGCGGGACGCCGCGCAGGAGCAGCTCGACGCCGCGCGCCACGAGATCGCCGCCGGCAACGCCGCGCAGCAGGATGCCCAGGAGTACCGCGCGGCCGACGCCGCCCGCAAGGCGGCCGAGGACGAGGCCGCCGTCGACACGGAGGCCGCTGAGGAGGCCCGCCGCGTCGTCGAGGAGGAGACCGCCGCCGCGGATGAGGCCCGCGTCGCAGCTGAGGAGGCGGCCCGGGCCGTCGCCGAGGCGGAGGAGCGCGAGCAGGAGGCCGTCCGCGCCGCGGAGGAGGCGGCCGCC
>NZ_DUOE01000224.1 GCF_012838985.1 Corynebacterium sp.
CTGAACATTATGACGTTGTTGTACTCGGTGCGGGCCCCGGTGGCTACGTCGCCGCCATCCGCGCAGCCCAGCTCGGCAAGAAGGTTGCGGTCGTCGAGAAGCAGTACTGGGGCGGAGTCTGCCTCAACGTGGGCTGCATCCCCTCGAAGGCGCTGATCAAGAACGCCGAGATCGCCCACATCTTCACGCACGAGAAGAAGACGTTCGGCATCAACGGCGACGTCTCCTTCAACTACGAGGACGCACACAAGCGCTCCCGTCAGGTGTCGGAGAGGATCGTCGGCGGCGTCCACTACCTGATGAAGAAGAACAAGATCACCGAGATCGACGGTTTCGGCACCTTCCAGGACGCCAAGACCATCGAGGTGACCGAGGGCAACGACGCAGGCAAGGTCATCACCTTCGACGACTGCATCATCGCCACCGGCTCCGTGGTCAACACGCTCCGCGGTGTCGAGTTCTCCGAGAACGTCGTCTCCTACGAGGAGCAGATCCTCGATCCGGTCGCCCCGGAGAAGATGGTCATCGTCGGTGCGGGCGCCATCGGCATGGAGTTCGCCTACGTGCTCTCCAACTACGGCGTCGACGTCACCGTCATCGAATACATGGACCGCGTCCTGCCGAACGAGGACGCCGAGGTGTCCAAGGTCATCGAGCGTGCCTACAAGAAGATGGGCGTCAAGCTCCTCCCGGGCCACGCCACCACCGCCGTGCGCGACAACGGTGACTCCGTCGAGGTCGACTACCAGAAGAAGGGCTCGGACAAGACCGAGACCATCACCTGCGACCGCGTCCTCGTCTCCGTCGGCTTCCGCCCGCGCGTCGAGGGCTTCGGCCTGGAGAACACCGGCGTCGAGCTCACCGAGCGTGGCGCCATCGCCATCGACGACTTCATGCGCACCAACGTCGAGCACATCTACGCCATCGGTGACGTCACCGCCAAGCTGCAGCTGGCGCACGTCGCCGAGGCACAGGGCATCGTCGCCGCCGAGACCATCGCCGGCGCCGAGACCCACGAGCTGGGCGACTACATGATGATGCCGCGTGCCACCTTCTGTAACCCGCAGGTCGCCTCCTTCGGTTACACCGAGGAGCAGGCCAAGGAGAAGTGGCCGGACCGCGAGATCAAGGTCGCCTCCTTCCCGTTCACCGCGAACGGCAAGGCCGTGGGCCTGGCCGAGACCGACGGCTTCGCCAAGATCGTCGCCGACGCCGAGTTCGGCGAGCTGCTGGGCGGCCACGTCGTCGGCGCCAACGCCTCCGAGCTCATCAACGAGCTGGTCCTCGCGCAGAACTTCGACCTCACCACCGAGGAGATCAGCCGCGCGGTCCACATCCACCCGACGCTGTCGGAGGCCGTCAAGGAGGCCGCACACGGCATCAACGGCCACATGATCAACTTCTAGTTCCACCGGAAAAAGGGGCCTCCGTCAGGAGGCCCCTTTTTTGTGCTTTCCGACGCCGCAGTGTCCGGCGCGGCGTCGGAAAGCGTCAGTTGTACGGTGCGACTGACGACCGGTGGGCGTCGATGGTGATCTCCTCGTGGATCGGCGGGAACGCACGCTGCGCGCAGTTCTCGCGCGGGCACACGCGGCAGCCGGCGCCGATCGGGGTGGCGCCGGACAGGTCGGCGAGGTTGAGTCCCTCCGCGTAGACGGTGCGGTCGGCGTGCCGGGCCTCGCAGCCCAGACCGATGGCGAAGAGCTTGCCGGTGTCGCCGAAACGTCCGCGGTGGTGGCGCACGGTGCGGGCGATCCACAGGTAGTTGCGGCCGTCCGGCATCTGCGCCAGCTGACGCAGGATGGTGCCGGGGTTGGTGAACGTCTCGTAGATGTTCCACAGGGGGCAGGTGCCGCCGGAGTTCGCCAGGTGGAAACCGGTCGCCGACTGGCGCTTGGACATGTTGCCCGCCCGGTCCACGCGCACGAAGGTGAAAGGGATGCCCCGCAGCTTGGGGCGCTGCAGGGTGGACAGGCGGCTGGCGACCGTCTCGTAGCCCACGCCGAAGACGTGGCAGAGGAAGTCGACGTCGTACCCCGAGCGCTCCGCCTCCGAGTGGATGCCCTTGTAGGGCAGGAGGACGGCGGCGGCGTAGTAGCTGGCGATACCGCGGCGGGCCAGGTTGGCGGAGGCCTCCGAGGTGAAGTTCTCCTCGGCGACGAGGGACTCGATGTCGTCGTTCGCCTCGAGGAAGGCCAGCTCCATGCCCATGCGGAAGGCCCGCTGCCCCGTGTTGAGGCGGCTCGCGAGCTGCAGGTGGCCGGTGTCGCGGTCCAGCCGGTGGAGGGTGCCGTCGAGTTCGGCGGAGGTGGAGATCTCGATGCCGTGCCGGTCCCGCAGGCGGGCGGCCAGCGCCTCCTCCGTGTTCCGGATGGAGAAACGTTCGACGCCCAGCTCCCCGGAGATCGCCTCCGCGGCGGTGTCGAGGGTGTCCAGGTAGTTCTGGCGGGCGTAGAAGAAGTCACGCACCTCGTCGTGGGGCATCGACAGCGCCTGCGGGCCGACGCCGTTGAGCGGGCCGGCGTGGCGGCGGGTGTCGGTGGCGATGGAGAGCTTGTCGCGGACGTTGCGGTAGCGACGGTGCATGTCCACCATGGTGCGGGCGATCGCGGGGTGGTTGTACACCAGCTCCGAGAGCTCCTGCAGTTCCACCGGGTTGGGGCACAGCTCCTTGTCGAGCACGACGTCCTGGATCTCGGCGAGCAGCCGGGAGTCGTCGTCGCGGGAGAAGAAGGTGGCGTCGACGCCGAAGGCCTCGGTGATCCGGAGCAGGACGGGCACGGTCAACGGGCGAACGTCATGTTCGATCTGGTTGACATAACTGGCGGACAGGCCGAGTGTCGCCGCAAGTGAGGCCTGGCTGAGGTCTCGTTCGCGGCGCAACTGGCGCAGGCGCGAACCCACGTAGGTCTTTCCCATGAACGACATCGTAGCGTGACGCCCCTCACTCACAGGCATCCTTTGCGAACTTTGTGTAAGCCCCCTCTCAGAATCAGCGAATATTGTGGTGGGAAACTTGTCACCCCCTGTCACCATCCGAAAGTTTGATACCTATCGGGGTGGGCTGGGCCGGTCTCGGGATCGCGGGTGAGCAACCTCACAGTAGCCTGGGAAATGTCCCGGATCGGGAACAAAAAGACCCCGTCGAACGTCATGAGACGTGGCTGGGGCCGTTTTATGCTCGATTTCTGCCGAATTGCTAAGGCAAGCCTCACCTCAGGCAGTGGTTGTTACGGGTGTGACAACGGGGGGATGTGGGCGGCCAGGTTGTCTGAAAGTGGTCGCCACCGGGGCACTGATCGTAAAGTATGAGCGACACTGGAGGTGCCATGACTGTTAAAAACGCAGACCGTGACGCAATCGTCCACGGCAAAATTACTGAGAAGCCGCTGCGCGAGCGGCCGTCCTACCCGACCTGGGCCATCAAGCTGGTGATGGCCGTCACCGGCCTCATCTTCGGACTTTATGTCCTGGTTCACATGGTCGGAAACCTGAAGATCTACATGCCGGACCACAACGGCATCGCCGCCATCAATGAGTACGGAGAGTTCCTCCGTACCTTCGGTGCTCCGGTCCTCCCGCGTGAGACTTTCCTGTGGCTGTTCCGCATTGTTCTGCTTGCCGCAATCGTGTTGCACATTCACGGTGCATTCGCGCTGCACGGCCGTTCCCGCGTCTCCCGCGGCAAGTTCACCCGTACCAACCTGGTCGGTGGCCTGAACACCTTCTCCAGCCGCACGATGCTGATCACCGGCATCGTCCTGCTGCTGTTCATCGTCTTCCACATCCTCGACCTGACCATGGGTGTCACCCCGGCCGCTCCGGAGGTCTTCGTCCACGGCGAGATCTACGCGAACATGATCGCCAGCTTCTCCCGTTGGCCGGTCGCCATCTTCTACATCCTCGCCATGGTCGTGCTGTTCCTGCACCTGTCCCACGGCATCTGGCTCGCCGTGTCCGACCTGGGCATCACCGGCAAGCGCTGGCGCAAGGCCCTGCTCGTCGTCGCCTACCTCGTGCCGGCGATCGTCATGATCGGCAACATCTCGATGCCGCTGTCCATCGCACTGGGCTGGCTCAGCTAGGTCCTGAAGGGAAGTTCTGAATAAACATGAGCAACACCGAGACTGCTTCTCGTCCTGAGTTCCGTCACCCGGCCTCCGTTGTCGAAGGTGTCGTCCCCGGCACCATCCTGGACAACGCCGAGCCGAAGGGTGTCCCGACCAAGGACATGTGGGAGTACCAGAAGGAGCACATGAACCTTGTGTCTCCGCTGAACCGCCGCAAGTTCAAGGTCCTCGTCGTCGGCACCGGCCTGTCCGGTGGCGCCGCCGCAGCCGCCCTCGGCGAGCTGGGCTACGACGTGAAGGTGTACACCTACCACGACGCCCCGCGTCGTGCGCACTCCATCGCAGCCCAGGGTGGCGTCAACTCCGCCCGCGGCAAGAAGGTCGACAACGACGGCGCATACCGCCACGTCAAGGACACCGTCAAGGGCGGCGACTACCGCTGCCGTGAGTCCGACTGCTGGCGTCTCGCCATCGAGTCCGGCCGTGTCATCGACCACATGAACGCCATCGGCGCTCCGTTCGCCCGCGAGTACGGCGGCACCCTGGCCACCCGTTCCTTCGGTGGCGTCCAGGTGTCCCGCACCTACTACACCCGTGGTCAGACGGGTCAGCAGCTGCAGCTGTCCACCGCCTCTGCGCTCACCCGCCAGATCGGCCTGGGCAACGTCGAGATCTTCACCCACGCTGACGTGGTCGATCTCATCGTCACCAACAAGGACGGCAACAAGCGCTGCGAGGGCATCGTCACCCGTAACCTGATCACCGGTGAGCTGACCGCTCACACCGGCCACGCAGTCCTGCTGGCCACCGGTGGTTACGGCAACGTGTACCACATGTCCACCCTGGCCAAGAACTCCAACGCAGGCGCCCTGATGCGTGCGTACGAGCTCGGCGCCTACTTCGCCTCCCCGGCGTTCATCCAGTTCCACCCGACGGGCCTGCCGGTCAACGCGACCTGGCAGTCGAAGACCATCCTGATGTCCGAGTCGCTGCGTAACGACGGCCGCATCTGGTCCCCGAAGGAGCCCAAGGACGACCGCGATCCGAACACCATCCCGGAGGACGAGCGCGACTACTTCCTGGAGCGCCGCTACCCGGCCTTCGGCAACCTGGTCCCGCGTGACGTCGCATCCCGTGCGATCTCCCAGCAGATCAACGCCGGCCTCGGCGTGGGCCCGCTGCACAACTCCGCCTTCCTGGACTTCCGCGACGCCATCGAGCGCCTCGGCAAGGAGACCATCCGCGAGCGTTACTCCAACCTCTTCGAGATGTACCAGGACGCCATCGGTGAGGATCCGTACACCACTCCGATGCGTATCGCCCCGACCTGCCACTTCACCATGGGTGGCCTGTGGACCGACTTCAACGAGATGACCTCCATCCAGGGCCTGTTCGCCGCTGGTGAGGCCTCCTGGACCTACCACGGTGCGAACCGTCTGGGCGCCAACTCGCTGCTGTCCGCCTCCGTCGACGGCTGGTTCACCCTGCCGTTCACCATCCCGAACTACCTCGCCAACTACCTCGGCGAGGAGGTTCTGCCGGCGGACTCCCCGGAGGCCGCGGAGGCTGTCGAGCGTGCCCAGGCCCGCATCGACCGTCTGCTGAACATCAAGGGCCCGAACCCGCACGGCGCCGACTACTACCACCGCCAGCTGGGCGAGCTGCTGTACTTCGCCTGCGGTGTCTCCCGTAACGTCAAGGACCTGCAGGACGCGATCGTCAAGATCCGCGAGATCCGCGAGGACTTCTGGACCAACGTCCAGATCCCGGGTGAGCAGAACTACATGAACCAGGCTCTCGAGTACGCGGCACGTGTCGCCGACTACATCGACCTGGGCGAGCTCATGTGCGTCGATGCTCTCGACCGCGACGAGTCCTGTGGTGCACACTTCCGCGACGACCACCTCTCCGAGGACGGCGAGGCCGAGCGCGACGATGAGAACTGGTGCTTCGTCTCCGCATGGGAGCCGGCCGGCGAGGGCAAGTTCATCCGCCACGCTGACCCGCTGTACTTCGAATCGATCCCGCTGCAGACAAGGAACTACAAGTAATGAAGCTGACACTTGAGATCTGGCGGCAGGCCGGACCGACCCACGAAGGCGCCTTCGAGACCGTCGAGGTCCCGGACGCGGTTCCGCAGATGTCGATCCTGGAGCTGCTGGACCACGTCAACAACCGTCTGGTCGAGCAGAACCTCGAGCCGTACATGTTCGCCTCCGACTGCCGTGAGGGCATCTGTGGCACCTGTGGTCTGATGGTCAACGGTCGTCCGCACGGCCCGGGCCAGAACACCCCGGCCTGCCAGCAGCGTCTGGTCGGCTACAACGACGGCGACGTCATCAAGCTGGAGCCGCTGCGTTCCGCCGCGTTCCCGGTCATCAAGGACATGGTCGTCGACCGTTCCTCCCTGGACCGCGTCATGGAGAAGGGCGGTTACGTCTCCATCAACGCCGGTACCGCTCCGGACGCCGACACCCTGCACCTCAACCACGAGACCGCAGAGTTCGCTCTCGACCACGCGGCCTGCATCGGCTGTGGCGCCTGTGTCGCCGCCTGCCCGAACGGTGCCGCCCACCTGTTCACCGGTGCCAAGCTGGTCCACCTCTCCCTCATGCCGCTCGGCAAGGAGGAGCGCGGTAAGCGCGCCCGCCACATGGTGGACGAGCTCGAGACCAACTTCGGTCACTGCTCCCTCTACGGTGAGTGCGCCGACGTCTGCCCGGCGGGTATCCCGCTGACCGCCGTCGCCGCCGTCACCAAGGAGCGCGCACGTGCCGCCTTCCGCGGCAAGGACGACTAAACTCGGCGTATAACCGAGTTCACGAGAGACGAAAGCGAGTAATGGTTATGGCTTCCAACAACTTTGCGGTCGCCGATCAGGCATCCGAGAGCTTCCCGGATTACGCTCCGAAGCTCCACGATTCCTACATCGACGGATACGAGCCGAACTCCCTGAGTGCACCGCACTCCTCCCTGGAGCGCGCCTCCACCTGGATCGGCATGGGTCTGCTGCTCGGCCCCGCCCTGGCCGGCGTCGGCATCATGATCTGGATTGCCGCCACCTGGGTCTGGGGTCCGGGCGTGGGCCCGGCGGGTTACAACCTCCCGGTGCTCTTCGGTATCGGCGTGGCTGCCGCCGTGGGCTTCGCGGTCGCCGGCTTCGGCCTCATCCACCGTGGTCGTCGTTACTACCGCGAGTACGTCGCCACCACCGGTCGCAAGAACTAGCCTGATCAGCTGACCTCTTTCGTCCGAGGAACCCGCCCCCGCTGCCCCGTGCAGCCGGGGGCGGGTTCTTTTTCGTAGGCTGGGGGAGTGCGTCGCAACCTCATCATGATCCTCATCTCGTTGATCACCGTCATCACGGCGATCAACATCCTCCTCTACGCCTTCGAACTGCTGTGACGATAATGGGTGGCATGGGTAGACACAGTCAGATCGAGCTTCTCGACGCCCACTCCGTCCCCGGCCCCAGCCCGGAGGTCGAGGCGGAGCGCCGCCGCGTGCTGCGGAATCACAAGATCTTCGTCACCGGGCTGCTGGTGGTCGCCGCGGTCATCTTCCTGGCCTGCAGCTGGTGGCAGTCGCAGCCGGGCGGGGCCCCGGTGTGGGTGGGGTATGTCCGGGCCGCGGCGGAGGCCGGCATGGTCGGTGGTCTCGCCGACTGGTTCGCGGTGACCGCGCTGTTCCGCCACCCGATGCGCATCCCCATCCCGCACACCGCGCTCATCCCGCGGAAGAAGGACCAGCTGGGGCAGGCGCTGTCGGAGTTCGTGGGGGAGAACTTCCTCAACGCGGAGCTCATCACGGAGAAGGTCCGGTCGGCGAACATCCCGGAGAAGCTGGGGGCGTGGCTGTCCGAGAGGGAGAACGCCGAGAAGGTCTCCCGGGAGGCGGGCCGTCTGACGGCGAACGCCCTGCGGGCGCTCGACCCGGCCGACGCGGAGATGCTCATCCAGACGCAGCTCATCGACCGCTTCACCGAACCGGAGTGGGGCCCGCCCGCCGGACGGATGCTGGCCGACCTCATCGAGGACGGCCGGACCGAGCCGGTGGTGCAGGAGGTCGTGACCTGGATGCACCGGAAGGTCCTGGGGATGGAGGAGACCGTCGTCAGTCTCATCGACGACCGCATGCCCACGTGGGCGCCCCGCTTCGCCAAGGACCTCGTCGGCGCGCGGGTGTACCGGGAGATGGTCGGATTCACCAAGGCAGTCTCCGAGGACCCCGACCATGAGGCCCGTCACGCGATCCGGCGTTTCCTCCGGGAACTGGCCGATGACCTGCAGAACGACCCGGCGATGGTCGAGCGCGTCGAGGGGATCAAGCAGGACCTCCTCGGCTCGACCCCGGTGCGTGGTGCGGCGGCGGCGATCTGGGCGACGGCCTCGGCCTCGCTCATCGACGCCGCCACGGACGAGACCTCCCTCCTGCGGACCAAGATCACCGACCTCTGCCTCACCTGGGGCACGAACATCCAGACTGATCCGCAGCTGCGCGAGAGCCTCGACCGCCGCATCACGGGGGCGGCCGCCTTCCTCGCCGACAACTACGCGGGAGAGGTCACGGCGATCATCTCGGAGACGGTGGAACGGTGGGACGCGGACGAGGCGAGTGACAAGATCGAGCTCATGGTGGGCAAGGATCTGCAGTTCATCCGCCTCAACGGAACCATTGTTGGTGCGCTCGCCGGATTAGGTATTTACACTGTGAATCACCTGCTCTTCGGAGCGTGACCAGACACAGAAGGGATCGTCCCATGACCACCCCGAACGACAACACGAACACCACCCCCGAGCAGAACAACTCGCTGCTGGACAACCTGCGTGAGCCTTTCCAGGCCTGGGTGTCCGCCGGTGCCCGTCTCGGCGACGTGGTCTCCGACTTCGCGGAGCGTTTCCGCGCTGACCGTGAGAGTACCGACACCCCGACCGACGCACAGAGCGTGTACTCGGGCCAGTCGGCCACGGCGGGGGAGGCCTCCGCCGCGGAGCGTTTCCGGAACGCCGCTCAGGAGGCCCGTGCCGGACTCTCCGGTGCGAAGTCCCCCGAGGACTACAAGAACGTCTCCCTCGCCTTCGCCGGCCGCGCGGAGGAGATCCTCCGGGATCTCGCCGGTTCCGCCCGCCGGGCCGCCGACCAGACGAAGGACTCCGCCTCGGCCTCCGAGGCGAAGGCGGCCTTCACCTCCGCGGTGTCCTCCGTGCGCGCCACCTTCGACGAGACCGTCGAGCAGGCGCGTGCCCGTCGCGCCGACGCAGCTGACACAACCGATGCAGCGGGCGAGCAGTCCTTCATCGACGATCTGCGCCGTCGCCTTGATGACCTGATCACCCGGGCGGGTTCGGTCGTCGACAAGGAGGGCGGGGAGCAGCGTTTCACCCCGACCGCACCCTCGACGACCGGGGACGGCGAGGTGCCGCATATGATTGACGGCGAGGTCGTCAGCTCCGAGGACGTCCCGCCCACCACGACCAGGGAGAATTAGAACCCCACCATGACTCTGCTAGCCGGCTTCTTCCTCTTCGAACGGATCCTCTACATCCTCATCGCGCTCAGCGGTGTAGCGGGGGCCGCCTTCGCGGCGACCACCCGCGATGACGCCTACCAGGCGGGTGACCGCCAGTCGAAGTGGATCTGGGTGGCCATCCTCGCAGGTTCTGCCTTCGTGGTGGTCACCCGCGTGCCCTTCCTCTCGTGGGCGGGCATGGTGGCGATCGGCGTCTACTGGTTCGACGTCCGTCCGCACCTCAAGGCGATCGTCAGCGGTAACTACGGCTGGTAGTGACTGTGGAGACGGACATGGCGTGGCTCTCGGGCCACGCCTTTCTCATGCTGCTGGGCGCCGACGTGTCGCCTTCCGACATCCCCGCCGGCGTGGCGGCGGCACGGGAGGCGGGTCTGGCGGGCGTCGTGCTCTACCCCTCTCACCTCGGGGTGGCGGGGGACACGGGGGAGCTGACGGTGGCGGCGGTCGTGGGGTACCCCTCTGGTCGGCACCACACCCTGGTCAAGGCCGCCGAGGCGCGTCTGGCGGTGGCGCAGGGGGCCACGGAGGTGTGGCTGACCCCGGACCCCGGGATCGACGACCCCAACGCTCTGCTCGCGGAGTTCGTGGCGGTGCGGGAGGCGGTGCCGTCGCCGGTGACGCTCGCCGTGTTCCCGGGGTCCGGGCATCAGGCCGGCGCCGCGGTGGCCCGGGCGGCCGCGCTGGCGGGGGTGGACAGGCTGGTCACGGAGGATCCGGTGGGCACACTCCCGCGGACGGCCCCGGCCGACACCCTGGACGCCGTGATCACCGCCCTGGAGCAGGGCGCGGACCGCGTGGCGGTCAGTTCCGCGGCAGCTGTGCGTCAGACACCCGGCTGAGCGCGACATCCCGGCCGGTGAGGGTGAGCTGGGCTCCTCCGTCGACGACCTCGAAGGTCTCCACCCGGAAGTCGCCCGTCTGATCCTGCATGCCCTGCTGCAGTCCCTGGGTGATCACGTCGGAGACCTGGCGGGGCAGGTCGAAACCGAAGAGGGAGGCGCCGACGGCCTCGAAGGTGAGGTTGCCGTCGACGGGGGTCGGCACGAGGTTGAGCACGGCGATGCCGTTGTTGAAGGACACGTCGAGCGTGCCCTCCGCGGGGTTGGACTGCAGGTCGGAGATCTGGATGAATCCGTCGGCGTCGCCCGCGCGCATCGAGTGCTGGACCATGGCGAGCATGTACTCGTCGGGGACCTCGGCGGTGGTGACCAGGTGGGCGGCGACCGGGTCGGAGGTGTCGGAGATGTCCAGGTCGGTGAGCGTGGCGACGGCCGCCGGCTGCCCGAGGATCTCCTGGTCCGTGATCCGCAGGGTGGAGGGGATGGAGATCTCGACGTGGGGGATCGTCCCGCTCACGACGGAGAACACCAGGGGGGTCGCGCCGAAGGCGACGGTCGGGTCCTCCTCGAGGGTGACGCCGTCGAGGGCGGCCTGCTCCCGGAAGCTGGAGCGCAGCTCGTTGCCGATGAACCACCGCAGGCCGAACTCCGCCACCAGCAGGATGACGAGGAGGGCGACGAGGATGCCGACGATGAATTTCCAGATGGCCGAGGAGGCCGAACGCGCGGATGCCATGCCCCTCAGTCTCCCGTAGCCCCACCCTCCGGGGCAACCGCTGCCCAGGGGACCGTCAGGAGATTGTCACGGAGATTCCGGCGGACGGGGGTGACGGGCCAGCCCTCGTCGATGAGCGTCTGCCGGGCGTGGCGCCAACGCACCCGCGGCCCGTAGGGCTCCCAGCCGGCCGCGTGGTCCCACGCCTGGTCCGCGGCGCTGAGCAGGGCGTGGATCCGCTCGCCGGGGACGTTGCGGTGGATGAGGATCTTCGGCAGGCGTTCCGCCAGGTCAGAGGGCTTCTCGACGTCCCACGGGTCCCATGCGAACGTCAACGACACCGGGCCGTCCCTGTCGAGGAGCAGCCACACGGCGCGGCGGCCGATCTCGTCGCACGTCCCCTCGATGAACAGGCCCCCGGGGGCCAGGCGGCTGAGGACGGACTCCCAGGCCCGCTCCACCTGGTCGACGTCGTACTGGCGCAGGACGTTGAAGGCCCGCACCAGGTGCGGCCGGTGGTCGGCGAGTTCGAAGCCGCCGAGTTCGAAGCGGACGCCGTCGCGTGGCGGGAGGACCCGTTCGGGGTCGATCTCCAGGCCGATGACCTCGAGGTCGGGGCGGATGGTGCGCAGGCGGGTGGCCCACTCCACGGTGGTGGTGTGGGAGGCGCCGTAGCCGACGTCGACGGCGAGGGGGTGGGGGGCGTCGAGAAGCAGGCGTCGCACGCGGGGGTGGGCGACGGTCCAGCGGTCGGAGCGGCGCAGCCGGTTGTGGCCGGTCGTGCCGCGGGTGACGACGCCGAAAGGCCGACCACGTCCCTCCTCCGCGCGCACGTTGTGGGCACGCAGATTACGGGTGTGGTCGGCCATCAGTGGAGCAGTGGGAAACGGGAGGAACGCCTAGGCGTTCTCACCGATCCAGCGGTTGGTCAGCTCGCCCTCGTTGCTGAACAGGTCGCCGAGTGCCTCCGCGACCTTCGGCTCGATGGCCGGGCCCATGAACGGGATGTTCACGGAGACCTCGTTGGCGTAGGACAGGGTGGTGGTCGCGTCGTCGCCGGAGACGTTGATGTCGCCCTGGAAGTCGACCGGGGTGCCCTTGACGTCGGCGGTGTAGGTGACGGCGGCGGCGTTGTCGGCCAGCGGGCCGACGGTGACGACGCGCTTGACCTTCAGCGCCTGGGAGATCATCGCGCGGACGGCCTCCGGGAGGATGTCCAGCGGCAGCACCTCGTACAGGGTCGCGACTGCGCCGCCCTCGGTCTGCTCGAACTCTGCGACCTCACCCGGCTCGGGGGAGAGGTTCTCGGCGATGAATGCCCAGTAGTCGCGGTTGGTCAGCGCGGCATGGACCTTCTCGACCGGCTGGTTGATGGTTACGATGTTCTCACTGCGGGTTGCCATAGATAACAGACTACCGTTAAGCACGTGACCGACTCATCTCTGACCCCGGACATTCATGCACGCCTCACCCG
Source organism: Corynebacterium sp. (assembly GCF_012838985.1). GTDB lineage: Bacteria > Actinomycetota > Actinomycetes > Mycobacteriales > Mycobacteriaceae > Corynebacterium. Next base: position 12,629 of record NZ_DUOE01000224.1, read on the forward strand.
GATCGCGGATGTCACCCTCGACGACGCCACGACCTTCGCGGAGCTGACCACGCTCCACCTCGGTGGACGGCCCCGCCTCGTCGTGCGGTGCGCCACCGCGTCGGCCGTCTCCGAGGTGGTGCAGCTTCTCGACGCCTCCTCCGTCCCCCTCCTCGTCGTCGCCGGCGGCTCCAACCTCGTCGTCGCCGACGGTGACCTCGACCTGGTCGTCGTGCTCCTGGAGAACAACCAGGTGACGATCGAGCCGTCGGGCCGCGTCGTGGCGGGCGCCGGCGCGGAGTGGGACACCGTCGTGGCCGCCGCCGTCGAGGCCGGCCTGGGCGGCATCGAGTGCCTGTCCGGCATCCCCGGCTCCGCCGGCGCGACCCCGGTGCAGAACGTCGGGGCCTACGGCGCCGAGATCGCCGACGTCCTCGTGCAGGTGCAGCTCCTCGACCGCGCCACCGGCGACGTGTCCTGGGTCCCCGCCGCCGACCTGGAACTGGCCTACCGCTGGTCCAACCTCAAGTTCACCTCCCGGGGTGTGGTGCTGGCCATCGAGCTGCAGCTCACCACCGACGGCCTGTCCGCCCCCCTGCGCTTCGGCGAGCTGGCCCGTCGACTGGGGGCGACCTCCGGCGAGGAGCGCTGGCCCGTCGCCGCCGTCCGCGACGCCGTCCTCGAGCTGCGCCACGGCAAGGGCATGGTCGTCGTGGAGTCGGACCACGACACCTGGTCCGCCGGATCCTTCTTCACCAACCCGGTCGTCGACCCCGCGGTCGCCGACGCGGTGCAGGCCACCGTCCGTGCCTCACGCGGCGACGAGGACGCTGACCGCATGCCCCGCTTCCCGGCCCCCGGCGGAGAGAAGCTCTCGGCGGCGTGGCTCATCGAGAGGGCGGGCTTCACCCGCGGACACCCCGGTCCGGACGCCCCCGTCCGCCTGTCCACCAAGCACACCCTGGCGCTGACGAACCGCGGCGCCGCCACCACCGCCGACCTGGTCGCCCTGGCCCGCGAGGTCCGCGACGGCGTCCGCGACGTGTTCGGCGTGACGCTGGTCCCCGAACCGGTGTGGATCGGAGTCTCCATCGACTGACATTGTCAAGCGCTGCTTCCCGGGGAGCGGCGTTTCTGTGGATAACAGGGAGTTGTCCACAGGCCCACGACTTACTTGTCGACGGCTGCCCGCTGGGGGTTTATCGTCCGGGGCATGACCACGATCGAGCTGCTGACAGCCCTACGGGCCATGACGGTACTGGGAGAGATCTCCTCCGGCACCGTCACCGTCGCCGACCTCGATCGACTCGGTGTCCGCGACGCCCGGGCCTGGGACAAACTCGCCGGCGTCTACTTCGGCCCGACCCGTC
>NZ_DUOE01000225.1 GCF_012838985.1 Corynebacterium sp.
CGGCCACCGACGGCCCGATGCCGCAGACGAAGGAGCACGTCCTCCTGGCCCGCCAGGTCGGCGTTCCCTACATCGTCGTCGCGCTCAACAAGTCGGACATGGTCGACGACGAGGAGATCATGGAGCTTGTCGAGATGGAGGTCCGTGAGCTCCTCTCCGACTACGAGTTCCCCGGCGACGACCTGCCGGTCGTCCAGGTCTCGGCGCTCAAGGCGCTCGAGGGCGACGAGAAGTGGGGCCAGAGCGTTCTGGACCTCATGGAGGCCGTCGACACCTACATCCCCGAGCCGGAGCGCGACATCGACAAGCCGTTCCTGATGCCGGTCGAGGACGTCTTCACGATCACCGGTCGTGGCACCGTCGTCACCGGTCGGATCGAGCGTGGCGTCCTCAACGTCAACGAGGAGGTCGAGATCGTCGGCATCCACGAGGGTCCGCCCACCAAGACCACCGTCACCGGCATCGAGATGTTCCGCAAGCTCCTCGACGAGGGTCGTGCGGGCGAGAACGTCGGTCTGCTGCTGCGTGGCATCAAGCGCGAGGACGTCGAGCGTGGCCAGGTCATCGTCAAGCCGGGTTCGATCACCCCGCACACCGAGTTCGAGGCCAACGTCTACATCCTGGCCAAGGACGAGGGTGGCCGGCACACCCCGTTCTACGACAACTACCGTCCGCAGTTCTACTTCCGGACCACGGACGTCACCGGTGTCGTGAAGCTGCCCGAGGGCACCGAGATGGTCATGCCCGGTGACAACACCGAGATGTCCGTCGAGCTCATCCAGCCGATCGCCATGGAGGACGGCCTGCGCTTCGCGATCCGCGAGGGTGGCCGCACCGTGGGCGCTGGTCGCGTCACCAAGATCAACAAGTGATCTGACGAGCCACCCGAGAAGGGCCCCGTATCCCGCTAGGGATACGGGGCCCTTTCGCATGCCTTGGTATGCCGTGGGTCGAGTGAGTGCCAGAGGCGCAACCGGCTGCCCTCCCGTTGCCATGCACCTTGCGCGAGCGTAGTGTCTCGCCACGGAGGAGTGCCCGCTCCTCACCGAGCAGGAGGAACAGAATGCGTCGTGCAGACGAGGAAACGACGTCCATTCATGTGCTCGCTGTCCAACCCGCTCAGACGGTAGTCCTCCAATTCGACTACGCGACTTTCTCGGCGGAGGACGCGGCCGTAGGTCTCGGTGCCTACTCGGTCTCGTGGGTCCTGGACATCGCTGAGTGATGGCTGCTGCAACTTTCGGCGAGTACGCCCTTCCGGGCGCAGCGTGTGTCATCAGGGTGTTTCTGCCGTTGATGCACATGGGTGTGAGCCCAGGAGCGCCGTTGGTCTGAGTTCTTGGCGGGCCGTGAACTGTCGGGTGACCTCACAGCGACTACCCTGTTGGAGTGGGGCCAAGAGAGCGGATCGTTCCAAGTGCCTTGGCGTCCGGCTGGCGGGCGAGCCTCTCACAGCACCATCAGTCAGGTATCCAACGTCCTCGCCGAAGTTGGCGGGGTTCTCGATCAGTGGCTGCATTGGCCTCTCTTCTATGGAGACGGACTCCGAAGCGGCGTCCCGATGACCGTGAAGCTGTCAGACTTCAACCGTGCATGGAGTTCGCATCTCTTTCCGGGAAGAATTGAGCAGCCTGGGTGTATCCGCTTGGACGCGCCGCCGTACGCGGACTCAATCATCATGAGCGGTCCGCACCAACTGGTTGTCTCCGCCGAGAAGGCCGGGCTTGAGGTGGTGCGAGTGGCGAGGTCAACCCCCCTTCCGGTCATGGAGTGGTAGGACCTTGACAACACCGAGATGAAGGTCGAGCTCATCCAGCCGATCGCCATGGAGGACGGCCTCCGCTTCGCGATCCGCGAGGGTGGCCGCACCGTCGGCGCCGGCCGCGTCACCAAGATCACCAAGTGATCTGA
>NZ_DUOE01000034.1 GCF_012838985.1 Corynebacterium sp.
AGCTGGTACTTCTCGGCGGCCTGCTGGGCGACCGAGATGTCGATCTTGCCCTCGCGGGCCAGGCCCATGAGGACGGCGACGACGATGGACTCGGCGTCGATGTTGAAGTAGCGGCGTGCGGCCGGGCGGGTGTCGGAGAAACCGAAGCCGTCGGCACCCAGGACGATGTACTCGCCCGGGACGTAGGCGCGGATCTGCTCCTGCAGATCGGTCGCGAAGTCGGAGACGGCCACGAAGGTGCCGCCGTCGACCTGCCTGAGCTGCTTCGTGGCGAAGGCCTCCTCGATCTCGGCGGCCGGGTTACGCAGCTGCTCCTTGTTCTTCGCCGCACCCTCGCGGGCCAGCTCGACCCAGGAGGTGACGGAGAAGACGTTGGCCTTCACGTTGTACTCCTCGGCCAGCATCTGCTGGGCCTTGAGAGCCCACTGCATGCCCACACCGGAGGCCAGGATGGAGGCCTCGTGGCCGCCCTCGACCTCGAGCTCCTCCGCGCGGGAGAACAGGTACATGCCCTTGTGCAGACCCTCGATGTCGAGGTTCTCCGGCTCGGCCGGCTGCGGGACCGGCTCGTTGTACACGGTGAGGTAGTAGATGACGTTCTCGCCGCGACCCGGGCCGTACATGCGGTCGATGCCCTCGTGCAGCAGGTGCGCGATCTCGTACGCGAAGGCCGGGTCGTAGGACACGACGCCCGGGTTCGTGGAGGCGAGGATCTGCGAGTGGCCGTCCATGTGCTGCAGGCCCTCACCCGTGAGGGTGGTGCGGCCGGCGGTGGCACCGATGAGGAAACCACGGGCCATCTGGTCGGCGGCGGCCCAGATGCCGTCGCCAGTGCGCTGGAAGCCGAACATCGAGTAGAAGATGTACAGCGGGATCATCGCCTCGCCGTGGGTGGCGTAGGAGGTGCCGGCGGCCATGAAGGACGCGACGGAACCGGCCTCGTTGATGCCCTCGTGGAGGATCTGACCGTCGGTGGCCTCCCGGTAGGAGAGCATGAGGTCATGGTCGACCGGCACGTAGTTCTGGCCGTGCGGGTTGTAGATCTTCAGGGTCGGGAACCAGGAGTCCAGGCCGAAGGTGCGGGCCTCATCCGGGATGATCGGCACGACGCGGCGACCCAGTTCCTTGTCACGCATGAGCTCCTTGAAGGCACGCACGAGCGCCATGGTGGAGGCGACCTCCTGCTTGCCGGAGCCCTTGCGCACGCTGCGCAGCTTCTCCAGCTCCGGGACCTGCAGCGGGGTGTAGGTCTGGCGACGCTCCGGGACGAAGCCGCCCAGCTCCTGACGACGCTTCTTCATGTACTGGATCTCCGGGGCGTCCTCGCCCGGGTGGTAGTACGGCGGCAGGTACGGGTCGGCCTCGAGGACCTCGTCCGGGATCGGGATGGACTGCTTGTCGCGGAAGTTCTTCAGGTCCTCCGCGGCCAGCTTCTTCATCTGGTGGGTCGCGTTGCGGCCCTCGAAGTTGTGGCCCAGCCCGTAGCCCTTGATGGTGAACGCGAGGATCACGGTCGGGCGGTCCTTGGTCTCCAGCGCACGCTTGTAGGCGGCGTGGACCTTGCGGTAGTCGTGGCCACCGCGCGGCAGGGCCCAGATCTCCTCGTCGGTCATGTCCTCGACGAGCTTGGCGGTGCGCTCGTCGCGACCGAAGAAGTGCTCGCGGACGTAGGCGCCGTCGTTGGCCTTGAAGGTCTGGTAGTCACCGTCCGGGGTGGTGTTCATGACGTTGACCAGGGCGCCGTCCTTGTCCTTCTCCAGCAGGGCGTCCCACTCGCGGCCCCAGATGACCTTGATGACGGACCAGCCGGCACCACGGAAGAAGGACTCGAGCTCCTGGATGATCTGCGTGTTGCCGCGGACCGGGCCGTCGAGGCGCTGTAGGTTGCAGTTGACCACGAAGGTGAGGTTGTCCAGGTTGTTCAGAGCGGCGTGCTGGATGAGGCCGCGGGACTCCGGCTCGTCCATCTCACCGTCACCGAGGAAGGCCCACACGTGCTGGTCGGAGGTGTCCTTGATGCCGCGGTTGTGCAGGTAACGGTTGAACCGTGCCTGGTAGATCGCGTCCATCGGGCCGAGGCCCATGGAGACGGTCGGGAACTCCCAGAAATCGGGCATGCCGTGCGGGTGCGGGTAGGAGGGGATGCCGTTGCCCTCACCGCGGGAGACCTCCTGGCGGAAGCCGTCGAGGTCCTCCTCGGAGAGTCGGCCCTCGAGGAAGGCGCGGGCGTAGATGCCGGGGGAGGCGTGGCCCTGGAAGAAGATCTGGTCGCCGCCACCCGGGTGGTCCTTGCCGCGCCAGAAGTGGTTGAAGCCGACCTCGTAGAGCGGGGCGGCGGAGGCGTAGGTGGAGATGTGGCCGCCGACGCCGATGCCCGGACGCTGCGCGCGGTGCACCATGATGGCGGCGTTCCAGCGCATCCAGCGGCGGTAGCGCTTCTCCATCTCCTCGTCACCCGGGAACTCCGGCTCCATGGTGGTGGGGATCGTGTTGACGAAGTCCGTGGAGGTCAGGTTCGGCAGCGGAACGCGCTTGAGGGCCGCACGCTCGAGCATGCGGAGCATCAGGTAGCGGGCGCGGGCCGGGTCCTTCTCCGCGAGGAGACCGTCGAGGGAGTCCATCCACTCCTGGGTCTCCTCCGGGTCGGTGTCATTGAGGTAAGAAGCGACGCCGTCGCGGATCGCCGGGTAGTGGGAGTTGCCCTTGCGGCCGTTCGCGTTCAGGTCATCTGCCATGGTGTGCCTCCAGGTTTGTTGGGTGATTGTGGTGGAGCAACGGGCCCGCCGGCAAGGTGGTCCGGACGGGCCCGAGTGTCCTTCCCAGGATACGTGTTTTCATTGGCCAACGTCAGTCCCGGTTCCTGCAAAGCCTGTGAAGGTGGGGCGGTGGGTGGTGTTCGCTTGGCGACGCCCCATCATCCCTCGTCGCAGCCCGGTTCCGGGTGTACGGCGCAGGTGGGGCGGAGTTTGCGAATTCAGTCCCGCACCCCCGCGGGAATGACCTGGCCGCAGAAAGTGACCCTGGCCGTCAGTTTATGGGTCCGTTCATGTGTGAAAACAGGAAAATACCTCGCATACCTTGTATTCTGCCTAGCAGTATCTGTAACTGACAGGTTCCAGCAGGGAACCGGTCGTGAACAAGGAGGAAATACACAGTGGTGGACGCTCCGGGCGTTGCGAACAAGAACGCCCAGGAATACGCACAGATTCTCGGCATTGAGCCCGACATGGTCGTTCAGGAGGTCGGTTGGGACGAGGACTCCGACTCGGCCATCTCTGAGGCCGTGGAGGATGTCATCGGGGAGGAGCTCCTCGACGAGGACACCGATGAACTCTGCGACGTCGTCCTGCTGTGGTGGCGCGAAGAGGACGGGGACCTCGTCGACGGTCTCGTCGACTCCCTGCGCCCGCTCGGCGACGGCGGCCGGATCTGGCTGCTGACCCCGGGCGCCGGCAAGCCCGGTTTCATCGCCCCGGGAGAGATCTCCGAATCCGCCCAGCTCGCCGGTCTGGTGCAGACCACGGCGACCCGCCTGGGTGCCTGGCAGGGTTCCTGCCTGGAGAGCAGCGGCCCGCAGAAGTAGTACCTCATTTAACGGCACTTTTGTGACCCGTGGTACTCTTGCGGCACCCGTCTCACGGGTGTGCGCGCCCTTAGCTCAGCTGGAAGAGCAACTGGTTTACACCCAGTAGGTCGGCGGTTCGAGCCCGTCAGGGCGCACCATTGTTTGAGCAGGTCAGGCCCGTCCCCCTTGAAGGAGGACGGGCCTGTTGCGTCTATCCCCGGCCCGAGTGGCGCTCCTGGTGGAGACGCCCGGCGATGCGGGCCTCCGCGGCGGTGTCCTCCGCGGCGAAGATGCGGGCCACCACCTCGGCGTGCTCATCCCGAACCCACACGTGGACACCGTAGTCGCCGGTGCACACCCAGCGGTGGCCCTGTGGGGTGGCGTCCTCCAGGATCCGGCGGATGACCTCGGGGTCAGCCCAGTCGCCTTCCACGGCCACATCGAGGTGGACCACCTCGCCGTCGAGGAAGTAGCTCAGTTCACCCACCGGGTTGTCCGCGAAGCCGGGCCCGAAGTGCAGGTCACTGTGCACGTCAGCGAAACGGTGGCGGGTGCCTGCGGCGTCGGCGATCTGCCACAGCAGCTGCGTGTAGATGTCGTTGGAGTTGACACACTCCGGGTCGAACACGAAGGAACGCTCGAACAGGGGGGTGCCGTCGGAATCCGTCAGCTGCAGTAGAGCGCTGAGGTGTTCGAGGCGGAAACCGGCAGCCCCGTTGTAGAAGTTGAAGTCGATGTCATCGACCGTGATCTCCCGGCGGGGAGTGAAACCGAGGTCCGCGGCATTGTCCAGTGCAAGCAGCAGAACCTGGGCCGCCTCGCGGGGGTCGCAGCGGAGAGGCTCAGGTTCATCGGAGCCCCTCCGTTGTCGGGGAGAGGGAGTGCCGGCAGCGCGGGCGTCAATGATGCGGTCCACGCCGGAGGAAGCCAGAAGTCTGTTCCAGAAGCCCATGATTCGTCCTGCAGAAACTAGGTGGGGTGACGTTTACCACCCTAGTGCGCCGCAGGCCGTTCTGCCTGGATGTGGTGATGTCAGAATCGGTCGCGGTCACGCCTGGCGAAGCGTCCGTAGTGGTCCGGGCGCTCGTCGCCGTAGCGGGAACGCTGTGTCTGTGGCGTCTGGGGCGCCTGCGGTGCCACCGGCTCCGCCGCCACCTCGGTGACCTCGGTGGCCACCGGGGCGTCGACAAGCTGCTGCTCCTCGGCGCGGACGCGGCGGCGCTCACGCAGCTCCGCCCAGATGAAGTAGCCCAGGCCCAGCGGGGCCATGAGCCCGAACGCGATCCACTGGAAGCCGTAGGACAGGTGCGAGCCGCGGTCGAGTTTGGGCACCGGGATCGCGTTGAGCTCCCCGGCCTCCCCGGCGGACAGCTGCACGTAGTCGTGTGCCAGGGGGAGTCCGATGATCTCGGAGATCTGCTCTGTGTGGATGCCGTAGACCTGGCGGTAACCCTGGTCCTCCATCGGGGCGGTGGGCGGCTCCACCTCATCGAAGCGTGCGTGGCCGGAGATGGTGACCGGCCCGGTGGGGGCCTCGGTCATGTCCGGGATGTTGCCGTCGATGGGCACGGTGAAACCGCGGTTGACCAGGAACGTCTCGCCGGAATCCAGGCGGAACGGGGTGAGGGCGTGGAAGGCGGGGGAGGAGTCCACCGGGCGCATGCGCAGGAGCACCTCCGCGTCGGGGAGGTACTCACCCTGCAGGGTGACGCGGCGCCACTCGTCCTCCGGGCTGATCGCACCGTCCGCGCCGAAGACCTCGGTGACGGGCACCGGGTCACTCTTGAAGGAGGCGTCGATCTGCTCGTTGCGGTGGACGATGGCGTCGTCCTTGCCCAGCTGCCACGGCGCGAGAAAGGTGAAGGCGGCGTAGGAGAAGGCGACGATGAGGAGGAACATGACGACCCAGCCCGGGCGCAGGAAGGTCAACCAGCCCTTCCGGCCCTTCTGATGTGTGCTCCCGTACCTCTGCCTGGTCACTGTCTTCCCTGACGTATCCACGGAAAACAGTGTACAGGCCGTGTCTAGTGGCTCCTGGTGCTCACGTGGACGGCCGTGCGCACGAACGTGAGCATGCCCTCGACGGCGGCCTCAATCTGCTCGCGCGTCTCGACGAAGCCCTCCGGCCCGCCGTAGTACGGGTCAGCGACGGAGGCCTGCTCCGGGGCCGCCGGGTCGAAGCTGCGCAGCAGACGGATGCGGGTCTCGTCGACGCCGCGGGCGACCAGCTCGGAGACGTGCCCGGTGTCGAGCGCCACGAGCAGGTCGGCGGCCATGTCATCGGGGCCGAACTGGGAGGCGATGTGGTCGGAGCCGTCGTGGCCAGCGGAGCGCAGCTCAGCGACGGCGCGGCGGTCGGCGCCGCTGCCGACGTGCCAGCCACCGATGCCGCAGGAGGACACGCGGACCATCCCGGACAGGCCGGCGGCCTCCACTGCGTCGTGGAAGATCACCTCGGCCATCGGGCTGCGGCAGATGTTGCCGGTGCAGACGAAGTCGACGTGGAAACGCTCATCTTCGTGCGGCGAGCCAGTCATTGACGATCCCTTCCAGATCTTGCGGGGTGTGGGCGGTGTGGGCGGCGGTGGCCCATTCCTCCGGGGTTCCGTAACCCCATGAGACGGCCACTGTATCAATACCGTGCTCCGCCGCTCCCTCGATGTCGTGGGAACGGTCACCGACCATGAGGATAGCGTGCGTGTCAGCCGCCCACCCGTTCGCACCGAGAACATGATCGATGACGGCGGACTTGCCCCGTCGCGGACCGTTCTCCTGGGCGGCGCCGAGGAAGTCGATGTGCTCCAGGAAACCCTCACGCTCGAGGATGAGGCGGGCGAAGCCCTCGCCCTTCGACGTGGCCGTCGCAATCGTCAGTCCCTGCTCCTTCCAGCGGCGCAGCAGGTCGAGCATCCCCGGGAAACTGGTGGCGTTTCCCCACCCGCCCTGCCGCGTGTACTCCAGGTAGATCTGCAGCCCCGCGTGCGCCTGCTCCGGGCTCATGCCGAGAGACCGCAGCGTCACCTCCATCGGGGGACCGGCGATGCGGTCGGTGAACTCCTGCTCCGGGTGCGGCCAGCCGAGCTGGTCGAGGGTGTGGAGGAAACCACCCTGGATGCCGGGGAGGGAATCGATGAGGGTGCCGTCGACGTCGAGAAGAAGAATGCTCACGGCCCCCAATCTGCCACACTGCGCGAATCCGGGATCGGGGTTATGGTTCGGGCGTGAAAGATGATGTGGAGATCCTGCAGGTGCGACTCATGCAGCAGTTCCTGGACGAGGCCGAGCCGATCGAGTGGCTTGTCGTCGTCACGAACATGAACTACGACGACGGCGCCGAACTCGCGGAGTGGATGGCGTCCCACCCCCGCCTCGACCGGGCGAGCGCTCTCGCCCTCTTCTGGTACTCCCAGCCGGGTTTCATGCAGGAGTACCCGTCTGAGGATGACGTCCCGGACGTCGCCAGGGGCGGCTGGCGGATCGTCCACCGCCTGCAGGGGCGACTGACAGGCGGGGAACTGGTCGACGGTGGCATCGCCTTCGACCCACGGGATGACGACGGACAGGACTGGACCGGGGAGGCACGCAACGGTGCGGATGCCGCCTGGCAGATCCCCGAGGAGCTGTTCCGGGCGGTCCCGGGGCAGGAGATCAACACAGGGGACTACGCCGCTGACCATGAATGGGAGGACGGTATGCCCCCTGCGGTATGGCAGGTCCTCGAGGAGGCGTTCGACGACGAGGACGACTGGGACGAGGACGAGGACGACTAGGCGCCCGTCTACACTTGGGGGCCATGACTACCGTCGGTGACATTCGTTCGATCCTGGAGACCGCCTATCCACCAGCGCTCGCTGAGAGCTGGGACGCCGTGGGACTGATCTGCGGTGACCCGGCGGACGAGGTGCGCAAGGTGGCCTTCGCCCTCGACTGCACCCAGGCGGTCGCCGAGGAAGCCGTGCGCAGCGGCGCGCAGATGCTGGTGGTCCACCACCCGCTGCTCATGCGTGGCGTGACCTCCGTGGCGGCGGACACCCCGAAGGGGAAGGTGATCCACACCCTTATCAAGGGTGGGGTGGCCCTGTTCGCCGCGCACACCAACGCCGATTCCGCCCGCCCCGGCGTCAACGACCGCCTCGCCGAGCTCGTGGGCATCACCCCGGGGCGCCCGATCCTGCCGAAGTCCGGCGCCGGTCTGGACAAGTGGGGCGTCCACGTCCCGCCGGCGTCCGTCGACACCGTCAAGAGGGCGCTTTTCGACGCCGGCGCCGGCGAGATCGGCAACTACCGCGACTGCGCCTTCGACATCGAGGGCACCGGCCAGTTCACCCCCGTCGAGGGAGCTGACCCGACGGAGGGGGAGGTCGGCGTCACCCACCGCTCCGCGGAGATCCGCGTCGAGTTCGTCGCCCCGGCCCGCCGCCGCCGCGCGCTCATCGACGCGCTCCGCGCCGCCCACCCCTACGAGGAGCCCGCCTTCGACATCGTCGCGCTGGCCGACACCACCGACCAGGACGAGGCGACGGGGCTCGGCCGCATCGGTGAGCTGCCCGAGCCGATGACCCTGCGGGAGTTCACCCGGCAGGTCGCCGACGCCCTGCCGGTCACCGAGTGGGGCGTGCGCGCCGCCGGCGACCCGGACGCGATGATCCGGACCGTGGCCGTCAGCTCCGGTTCCGGTGACAGCTTCCTCGACGCCGTCCGCGGCCTCGGGGTCGACGTGTACGTCACCTCCGACCTGCGCCACCACCCGGTTGACGAGTACCTCCGCGCCGGCGGCCCGCCGGTCGTCGACACCGCCCACTGGGCCAGTGAATTCCCCTGGACCGGTCAGGCGGCGGAGATTGTGGGGCGCGAGGCGGATGTCGAGACGCACGTCATCGACCTCCGTACCGACCCCTGGACCCTGTCCGCCCACGCAAGCGAGTAGAAAGAGTAGACATGAAACTCGATCCGATGCAGCAGGCGATCCTGCTGGAGCTGGCCAACACCGAACGATCCCTGGATGTGGTGGGTGACAAGGCATTCGTCCCCGCCGAGCGGGAGGAGGTCGACCGCCTGCTCAAGGAACACCAGCGCATGCTCAACGCCTCCGCCGCCGCCCAGATGGCCGTCGACGACATGGAGGCGGAGATCCTCCGCATCCAGGAGGACGAGCGCAAGCTGCGCAAGCGTGCCGCCGACGACAAGGCGCAGCTCTCCGCGGAACTGGACGAGGAGCGACGCCGCGACCTCGAGCACGACCGCTACTCCGTGAAGTCCCGCATCGCCGACCTCATGGGCGAGCTCACCGAGTGCCACAACCAGATCCACGCCCTGCGCAACAACCGTGACATCCACGGCGCGAAGTGCGATGAGATCGCCCGCAAGCTGGAGGCCGCCCAGCGTGCCGCCGAGGCCGCCGAGGCCGCCAGCTCCGCGGTCCAGGACCCCGTCGAGCACATCGCCGAACTGCGCGCCCAGCTCCCGGAGAGCGTCCTCGCCGAGTACGAGGCCCAGAAGAACGACTCCGACGTCGGCGCCGCCGACTTCAACGGCCGCACCTGCGGCGGCTGCTACATCGTCCTCGCCGCCGCCGACCAGGAGCGCATCCGCCGGGCCCCGGCCGATGAGCTGCCCCAGTGCCCGGAGTGCGGCACCTACCTCATCCGGAAGCAGGTCTAGTGCCGGGACCGCATGACCATGTGATCGTCTACGCCGACGGCGGCTCCCGGGGCAACCCGGGGGTCGCCGGTTCCGGCACGGTCGTCTACGCCGCCGACGGCCGGACCGCGCTGCGGGACATCGTCTACGTCGTGGGCCGGCGGGCGACCAACAACGTCGCCGAGTACCACGGCATGCTGCGTGGCCTGGAGGCCGCGCGTGACCTGGGCGCCCGCACCGTCGAGGTGTACATGGACTCCAAGCTCGTCGTCGAGCAGATGTCCGGGCGCTGGAAGATCAAGCACCCCGACATGCAGAAGCTGGCACTGCAGGCCCGCCGGCTCATGGACTCCTTCGACTCCGTCACCTACACCTGGGTGCCGCGCGGGGAGAACGAGGTCGCCGACGCCCTGTCCAACCAGGCCATGGACGCCGCGGCCGCCGGCGCCGAGCCGGGCATCGTGGGTGGCACGGAGACCGTGGAATCCGTTGCGGAACCTGTCGACGACCCGGCCGTGGATGACTGCGAGATCGTCGCCACCCCGGGTTCCCAGACGGGCACCCCGGCACACTGGACCGGCGCGACCTCCCGCCCCACGCGTTTCGTCCTCCTGCGCCACGGCCAGACCCCCATGTCGGCCGCCATGCAGTACTCGGGCCACTCGAACCCCTCGCTCACCGAGCTGGGTCGGGAGCAGGCCCGGGCGGCCGCCCGCACGCTGCAGGAGCGCGGCGGCATCGACGTCATCGTCTCCTCGCCGCTGGACCGTTGTGTGCAGACCGCCACCGCCGCCGGCGAGGTGCTGGGGCTGGACGTGGAGGTCATCGACGGGCTCATCGAGCAGGACTTCGGCACCTGGGAGGGCCTGACCTTCGACGAGGCGCACGCCATGGACCCGCAGCTCCACGATGAGTGGCTCGCCGACCCGTCGATCGCCCCGCCGGGCGGCGAGTCCCTGCGGAAGCTGCACAACCGCGTGCGTACCGTGCGTCGGGACCTGCAGAAGCGCTACCCCGGACAGACCGTGCTGGTCGTCTCCCACGTCCAGCCGATCAAGTCCTTCGTCCGCCAGGCGCTCGACGCCGGGCCGCACGTGGTGGCGCGGATCTTCCTCGACCTGGCGTCGCTGAGCGTCGTCGAGTTCTTCGACGACAACGACGCACGCGTGGGCTCCACGCTGCGGGTGTTCAACGACACCGCCCACCTGCGCTCTTCCTGATCGCCCCGCACCGGAGTAAGGTGGGGACACGCGAATGAGTCGGCCGGGTGATCGCGGCCACCGGACCAGCCCCTGAGGGCCAGGCGGTGGTCGAGGAAAGTCCGGACTCCACCGAGCACGGTGGTTGCTAACGGCAACCCGGGGTGACCCGCGGGCACGTGCAACAGAAAGTAGACCGCCCCGGCTTCGGCCGGGGTAAGGGTGAAAGGGTGCGGTAAGAGCGCACCGGCGGGCCAGGTGACTGGTCCGGCCAGGTAAACCCCACCGGGAGCAAGGCATCATGGTCTGCCACGTCGCAGGCCGGATCGGACGTCCGAGGGCTGCTCGCCCGAGTCCGAAGGTAGCTGCTTGAGGCGGTCAGTGATGGCCGTCCCAGATGGATGATCACCACCCTCACGGGTACAGAATCCGGCTTACAGGCCGGCTCATTCGCCCCTGTGTATCTCGCGGAGCTGCTTCTCGACGACCTCCCGCGCCGCCGCGATGTTCTCGCTCGCGGTGCACACCGCCTGACGTGCGGAGTAGCGTTCCCACTCCCGGCGGATCAGCTCCGCGACGACCTGGTCCCGGGAGCGGCCTGATTCGAGTGCCAGCATCTCCAGCTGGGCCTGGTGTGTCTCTGAGAGGGCGATATTCATGGGGACCCAGGGTACCCGGTTCCTGTGGAACAATGGGGCCTCATGAAGCTCTACGCAGCGCCCCTGAATTTCCGTGGCATCGCCGAGGAATTCGATGTCCCCACCGATTTCCCCGCTGAGCTGCACGCTGAGGCGGCGGCCGCGGTGGACCGTTTCCCTGGGGAGCGGCGGGACATGCGCGGTGTCCCCTTCGTCACCATCGACCCGGTCGGGTCCAGGGATCTGGACCAGGCCGTGTACATCGAGAGCAGCGCCACCGGCTACCGGGTGCTCTACGCCATCGCCGACGTCGCCGCGTTCATCGTCCCCGGCAGTGACCTGGAGGCGGAGTCACTGCGCCGGGGCCAGACGATCTACCTGCCCGACGAGCCCGCCCGCCTGCACCCGGAGGAACTGTCCGAGGGGTCGGGGTCCCTGCTTCCCGACGTCGACAGGCCCGCCGTCGTCTGGACCTTCGACCTCGACCTCGCCGGCGAGGTGGAGAAGTTCCACGTCGAGCGCGCACTGGTGCGTTCTCACGCCCGCCTCGACTACGACGAGGTCCACGAGGACTACGTCCGCGGCGAGATGCACCCCTCCGTCGCCCTGCTGCCTGAGGTGGGGCAGCTGCGTGAGGTGTCGGCGCTGCGTCGTCGCGCGATCAACCTGCGTCTGCCCTCCCAGCGTGTGAAGTCCCTCGAGGACGGCACCTACGAGCTCATCGTCGAACCCCGCCACGAGGTCATGGACTGGAATTCCGAGATCTCCCTGCTCACCGGCATGTGCGCCGGCCAGCTCATGGTCCACCACGGGAAGGGGCTGCTGCGGACGCTGAGCCCGGCGACCCCCGAGTCCGAGGCGCAGTTCCGCGCCGAGGTCCGCGCCCTCGGCTACGAGCTTCCCGACGACCGCCCCATCGGCGAATTCCTCCAGCTCATCGACGCCGACACCCCCCGTGGCATGGCCGTCATGAGGGAGGCCCAGAAGCTCCTGCGCGGCGCGGGTTACGTCCGGGTGGAGGAGGGGGACGTGGAGATCCACGCCGGTATCGGCGGCTACTACGCCCATGTCACGGCACCCCTGCGCCGCCTCGTCGACCGCTTCGCGACGGAGTACTGCCTCGCCCTCTGCGCCGGACAGGAGGTGCCCGCCTGGGTCACCGACCGCGCCGACGAGGTCATCGATGCGATGCAGCGCACCTCCGCCCTGACCGGTTCCGTCGACCGGGCCAGCCTCGACCTCACCGAGGCGACCGTCCTCACCCCGTGGGTGGGGCACAACTTCGACGCGGTCATCCTCTCCACCGACCGGGAACGCGACCAGGCCCGCATCTTCGTCGCGGACCCACCCGTGCTGGCCAACGCACTCGGCCACCCCGAGCAGGGCACCACGACGAAGGTGTCGCTCATCCGGGCCGACGTGCAGACCCGCGACGTCACCTTCGCCTGGCCCGCCGACTGATCAGCCCCGCAGGGCCGCCATCAGCCGGCCACCCCAGGACGGGTCACCGGTGGTGTACATCTGGTGCCAGGCGTGCGCCGCCTCCTTGTTCATCAGCCCGGAGGCGACGAGGGTCTCCCGGGTGAACTCCAGGGGACTGGTCCCCGGCGCGGTGATGAGCGGGCCGTCGACGACGACGCGGGCCTCCTCGTAGAGCGCGCCTCCCCGGTAGCCGCTCTCCGCGAGGAACTCTGCGTTGTTGCTGGTGTGGCGGCGGGTGTCGAGCAGCCCTCTCCGCGCCAGCCCGAGCGTCGCGCCGCAGATCGCGGCGACGGGCTGATCACGGGAGAGGCGGTCGGCGGCCAGCCCGAGGACGGAGTCGTGGCGGGTGTGCCAGGTGTTTCCCCCGGGCAGGACGAGCATGTCGATGTGCGCCGGGTCCAGCTCACTGAGCGAGTACTCCGGGCGGAGGCGCAACCCGCCGAAGGTGGTCACCTCTGCGGTGGAGTCGCCCGCGACGATGAGGTCGACGGCGATCCCGGAGCTCCGGAGATGGCCGAGCGCACCGGCGAGGGGGCCGTACTCCCAGTCGGCCATGGAGTCGAAGGCGTAGAGCACAACATGGGTCATGCTCCGCAGCCTATCGTGTGATGGGCGTCACTGCTCGGGCTTGGCGACGTCCGCCACCCGCCCGCGACCCAGCTTCACCACGATGAGACCCTCCTCGGACAGGTCCCGTGCGAAGTTCTCCGCACGACGACCGGAGACTCCGGCGATGACGGCCTCCACATTGCCCGCCGAGGCCGCGCGGGCCCCCAGGGCGCCGCGGACCAGGCACAGCTGCACCATCGCCTCGGAACCCAGCAGACCGTACGGTCCCGTGAGCCCCGACTGCGACTGGGCCAGCAGCGGCCAGATGTCCTCCGTCCGGCGGGAACGCAGGACACGCGCCATCCGCTGCGCACGGATCGTCTCCTTCTCCTCGAAGGCCAGCCAGGCTGCAGCCTCCCCCACGGAGGGGGTGTCCTCGGTGCCGTGGACCTTGTGGACGGCGGTCAGCCACTCGATGACCCGCTGCGGCGCATCCGGGAGCAGCCGCAGGGACTCGGTGCCGAAGGCCCGGCACGCCTCGGCCACGAAACGACGGCGCTCCAGGATGGCCTCCGCACGATCCACCCGGACCTGCCCCACCGACACGGAGAAGAACTCCAGGTCAGAGGACTGCGGGTGCGGAGCCTGCGTGACGGAGCCGTCGGCGTAGTCGATGACCGACACCGCGTCTGGCTGCCCCCGCAGGGCAACCGTGTGCCGGGCACGCAGCTGCGGGCCCGGCGAGAACATCTCGGCGGACTGGCTGCACATCTCCGCCAGGCGGGTACGCATCGGGGCGTCATCCAGGTCTGTGGAGTCCGCGAGGAGCGCCAGGGTGAAGGCGACATCCAGGGCGGCCTCGTCACCGAGCCCTGAGCCGTCCGGAATGTCGCTGACCACCGTGACATCCAGGCCACCGGTGTCGCGTGAGAGCAGCTGCCGGTTGATCATCGTCCACACCAGGCCACCCACCCGGGCGGCCAGACCACCCTCCGGGGTCGGAGGCTCCTCGGGACGACCACGCTCATCGATGGACGGCTGCTGGGAGGCGGCCATCTCCGCGATCACGCCCAGACTGATCTGGTCCTCCACGACATCCACCCCGGTGGGTGTGGTCACGTGGGCCACCACCGTGACCAGGTCGTCGGAGCGGGGACTCAGCGCGACCCCCACCTCCGGGTCGGCCAGTGCCGCGAGCACGACACCGCCGGAGTGGTCAACGTGTTCGCCGATGAGCAGCCAGGTGGCGGGGGCGTGGGCCGCCGACACGGGATCTGCACCGGTCCGCTCACGGTGGGCGGCGACCGCACGGTCGGTGACGGGCAGCTCGGCAACGGGCCACATCGGCATTTCTGGTTCTCCTTACAGTCGTGACGTTGTCCACTGTAGTCGCCGCCATACACCGTCGAGCACAGGTAGCCTGGGCGTTATCTATCCGACAGAACCGACGAAGGAGGACAGCATGGAACCCGAGGACCTGAAGTGGTACTTCGACCCGAAGACCGGTGAGGTCACCCAGGGCAAGGAAGGTGCCTGGGAGGACCGCATGGGACCCTACGACACCCGCGAAGAGGCAGCGGGTGCACTCGAGATCGCCGCGGCGCGCACTGCCGCCGCTGATGCTGAGGACCGCAAGGAGGACGACTGGGGCAAGCCGGCCTCCTGGGAGACCGACAAGTAACCCCGTCCCGCCCGAATCACCGGTGGTCCTGCTCCATACGAGGGGCAGGACCACCGCCTCTTTCGCTAGTCCTCCTTGTCCTTCTTCTTTGCCTTGGCCTTCGCCTTCTTCTTGGCAGCCTTCGCAGCTTCCTTCTCGGCCTCCTCGTGGGCTTCCTGCACCGACTTCATCAGGCGCTCGTAGGCCTTCCGGATCGCCTTGACCTCATCGGGGTAGTCCTCCAGCGACTTCAGACCGATGGTGCGTTCACGCTGGTAGAGGAGCCCGTAACCGAAGGTGTCCTCGCCGCGTCGATGGGCGGCCCGCGACATCTGCACGAGCTTGTCCCGTGACGTCACCGCATCCTGGAAGTCGCCGAGGCTGGACTGCAGGGCCTTGCAGGCGTTGTACAGACGCTTCGTCTTCAACTGCGTGGTGGCACCGACCGCCTCCGCCGCGTAACGCAGCTTCTTCGCGGACTTGCGCATGTCATGGAAGTACTCCTCGCGCTGGTGCAGGGAGAGCTCCGTGTTGTCCCAGTTCTTCACGGCCTTGTGGTGCCGCTTCATCAGCCGACGGTAGGCATCGTCCAGATGCTCCGAGAGGATCGCCTCCACCTCCTCCGGGGTCCGGGCATGACGGACCTCGACGGGGACATCGGCACCCGGGTTGTCCTCCGGGGCTCCCTCCGCCACCATGTCCGCCTCCTCCTCCGTGGTGTCCTCCTCAGGATCGACTCCGTCGGTGGACACCTCCATGACAGGCTGACCGGCGCCACCTTCGGCACCCATGTCCAGGTCCGCGGCCACATCCTCCTCCGTGGCCGGCTCAGGGGAGGGGGTCTGCTCCACCGGGACATGGGCGTGGGCACCCGCCACCGGCGGATCGGCGAGAAGCCTGTCGATGGCGTCGAGCAGTGCCAGGTAGCGGTCGGAGTTCAGCGTCGCGACAACTCGACGGTGTGCGCGCCGGTACTCCTCACCCATGTCGTGCTGCAGGTGCTCACGGGTGGTCTCATCGAGGACGTCGGAATCCTCCGAATCAAGCAGCCGGAGGAAACGTTCCTCGACGACCTCCGCGTCACGGGCATAGCCGAGCATGCCGGCCAGGAGTTTGAGCTCGGACTCGATGTGCTTGAGTTCCGCGCCGCCGAGAATGCCGTCGAAGGTCTCCATGTGGCTGCGCAGCTCGCGGGTCGCCACACGCATCTGGTGGATGGAGTCCCATTCGTCACGCCGTACCCGGGGGTCGTACTCGTGGAGCTTGTCCCGGTTGAGTTTCAGCGCTGCGATGACGGCCGCGGCAGGGGACTCCGGATCGATGTCCGCATCCAGCAGGAAGGGCGGGAGCTCCGCAGAGGACGCCGAATCACCCAGGGCCATGGCGAGCTTGGAAGGGGAGGACGACACCCGTGCACCGGCACCCACGAGCAGCTGTGTGGCCGAGAGCAGGAGCGGATTGCCCACGGCCGTGGCAGGGGAGTCCCCGACGAGCTCGACCTCCCACTCACGCCAGGAGCTGTGGACACCACCCGGGAGCAGGGACCAGGCGGAGACATGGTCATCACAGAACTCGGCCACGGGCGTCCCGTCGGCCGCCGCCAGAGTCAACTCCACCCGTTCGTTGTCCACCTGTGCGATGGGGTTGAGCTGTTCCCACCGTACCAGGGCACGGACCTGGGAGGCGATCTCCTCAGGTACATCGAAGCGACCGTCCACCGGCTCACCCAGCGGCGCATGAATCTCCAGTCGTCCGGCGATACCCGGAAGCTTGAGGTGCCAGCCGTCGTCATCGCCACCTTCACGTCGCCGGAGGGTGATCCGTGAGCGGGTGAGACGAAGATCCGCGGTGTCGTAGTAGACGGCCGACATCCGGTGGGTCTTCGTCGCGGCGATCGAGTCGACACCGGTCAGACGGGTGAGATCCGGGACGACGGAGGTGGCTGAGACAGCGAATTTCGCCTCGACCTCTAGAAACGTGCTGGTGGACATGGCTGCTCCTCCTGGGATGTGTGCCGAAGGGTGGGGGAAGGGGTGTTGACCCCAATCTACCGCCGTGAAGGGGTGGCGGTCAGGCGCTGTTCAGGCTGGTCCGGGCAGGTCCGAGGTGGGACCGTTCCGCGGCGGCGATGCCGTCGGAGGCTCCCGGGTGATGGTGGCTGTGCCCGAACCGTATTCCGCTGGTGTGGGGGAAGATGCGGTCGCGCATCTCCTCTGCGGCCCGGTCGCGCCGGGCGAGCACCGGAAGTGCGTTGCCGGATGTTCCCTGCTCCGTGGGGACGTCCGTCGTTGCTGTGTCGAGCAGGTCCAGGATGCGGTTGGCGTAGGCGAAGAGGAAGGAGCGTCGGTAAGCGGAGGTCTGTCCGTGGTGGCTTGCATGGGTGGCGCCGGGGGAGTGGCGCATGAAGTAGTCCCGCTGGTGGTTGAGGCTGGCGAACAGTTCGAGACAGTGCCGGACATCGTCGGGGTGCCCGACCAGGGTGGCGATCCCGATGGAGTCCGACAGGACCGTACGGCAGGAGTTGGGGAAGGCCACGGAACCCAGCAGCAGGAACTGGAAGCGGACCCAGGGGGCGTGCAGATGGATGCGGACGCTGACCACGTCCTCCGGATCCTCCGGCACGTCGTCGAGTGCGTGCTCGATCCGGTGGCGCTGGCGGAGCTGCTGGGCCTTGGCCACGAGGGACTCGGCCTCTGCGGGGAAGATGGTGGACCGGGCCTTGCGGAGCAGTCCGGTGATGCGCTGTCGGGCACGCACCTGCTCGGGGGAGTCCCCGGTTGCCGCCCTGTTGTGCCGCAGGAGAACGTGCTGCTCCACGTAGGTGTCGGCATCCGTGAAGGCGGGCAGGCTCACCAGTTCGACGGCGAGTGCCCGCAGTGTGCCGTGGTCAGGCTCCGCGGTGGTGTCGCTGACCAGGGTGCGGAGCTGCCGGTCCCAGGCGGCCGCGATGCGGGTGTGTGTCACGGCGAAGAGGTGAGGTCGGGACTCCCGCAGGAAGGGTATGACCACGGGGCCCAGGGTATGTCGCAGGTCATCGGGGGTCCAGCCCCGGGCTGCGGCGAAGGCGAGTTCGTTGATGATGGTCTCGTGTGAGATGTCGTTGAAGTCGGGCAGGTACACGGTTTCTGGCTCTCCATCTGTGGGAACGGGTGTTCTATCCGGTCGGTCAGGGACAGTTGATCATCCGCCTCTGACATGACCACCCCCGTCCGCTCGTGCGAGCCCTGGCGAGCTGGGCGGACCAGACGGGAAAATCACCCCCGCCCCCGACCGGGGAGACGTCCCCGGGACGGTCATGTCGGCTGCGCAATTAGAGTTGGGGGCATGAATCGTCAACAGGAATTCGTGCTCCGCGCCGTCGAGGAACGGGACATCCGCTTCATCCGGCTGTGGTTCACCGACATCCTCGGCTACCTCAAGTCCGTCATGATGAGCCCCTCAGAGCTGGAGGGGGCGTTCGAGGAGGGGGTCGGATTCGACGGTTCCTCGATCGAGGGCTTCTCCCGTATCTCGGAGTCGGACACCATCGCTTTGCCTGACCCCTCCACCTTCCAGGTGCTGCCCTTCGACACGGACACCCCCGAGCTGCAGACCGCCCGCATGTTCTGCGACATCACGATGCCCGACGGGCAGCCCTCCTGGTCGGATCCGCGTCAGATCCTGCGCCGCCAGGTGGACCTGGCGGCGGACGAGGGATTCACCTGCAAGATCTCCCCGGAGGTCGAGTTCTACCTGTTCAGCCAGGGGGAGGATCCGGCGACGATCGTCCCCACCGACAACGGCGGGTACTTCGATCAGGCCACGTACAACATGGCGCCGCGCTTCCGTCGGGAAGCGATGACGGCCCTCGACGCAATGGGCATCGCCACGGAGTTCTCCCACCACGAGACGGCGCCGGGCCAGCAGGAGATCGATCTGCGGCACGCGGATGCCCTGACGATGGCGGACAACATCATGACGTTCCGCTACCTCATCAAGCAGGTGGCCGCCTCCAACGGGGTGCGCGCGACATTCATGCCCAAGCCCTTCACGGAGCACGCCGGCTCGGCGATGCACTCGCACATGTCCCTGTTCGAGGGAGGCACGAACGCCTTCCACGACCCGGACGACGAGATCTCGCTGTCCAAGACCGGCAAGCACTTCATCGCCGGCATCCTCCGCCACGCCCAGGAGATCTCCGCGGTGACCAACCAGTGGCCGAACTCCTACAAGCGCATCGTCTTCGGGAACGAAGCCCCGACCGCGGCGACCTGGGGAGTGTCGAACCGTTCCGCCCTGGTCCGCGTCCCCACCTACCGGCTGGCGAAGGCGGAGTCCCGTCGCGTGGAGGTCCGCTCCCTCGATTCCGCGTGCAACCCCTACCTGGCCTACTCCGTGCTGCTCGGGGCGGGGCTCAAGGGTATCCGGGAGGAATATGAGCTGCAGGATCCGGCGGAGGACGACATCTCGGCGCTGACACGCCGCGAACGTCTGGCCATGGGGTACGAGGACCTGCCCGCGTCGCTGGACCAGGCACTGCGCGTGCTGGAGAAGTCGGACTTTGTCGCCGACATCCTCGGCGAGCAGGTGTACGAGTACTTCCTGCGCTCCAAGTGGAACGAGTGGCACAACTACCAGGAGCAGATCACGCCCTGGGAGCTGCGGAACACCCTGGACTACTGACCCCTGGAGAGGAGAAGCGAGCATGACCCGCACCATCGTCCCGTCGCCGGCCGTCCTCAGCCTCACCGGACGGCGCGCCAGCGAGGATCTCGCGGAACTGGGCTGGGACAACGAGAATTCCGTCGATCTGCTGTGGGCACTCGCCGGGGCCGGTGACGCCGACCTGGCGCTCAACACGCTCATCCGCATCATGTCCGCACTGGGCGAGGACAGGGCCGAGCTCGATGATGCGCTGCGCCGGGACGCCGGGCTCCGCGTCCGGCTCTTTGCTCTGCTCGGTGGTTCGACCGCCCTCGGTGACCATCTCGCCGCCAACCCGCACCTCTGGCAGGAACTCGCCCGCGGTCTGCCGACCCCCGAGGAGCTCATGCAGGTGATGCTCGGCGCCGTCGATGCGGTGCCGGCGGACTTTGACGTGGCCGACGAGCCGGAGGGTGTGACGGACACAGCCACCAGCGACCTGACCACACCCGGCACCTACCGGGCGCGCATCACCGAGCCTGAGGCGTCCACCACTCTCCGACTGACCTACCGCACCCTCATCATGCGGATCGCGGCGCACGACCTGGCCGGTACCTTCGGCGCCCGTCGCGGTGAGGTCCCGGAGCAGCCGGTCATCCCGTTCACCACGGTCACCGGCCTGCTCACCGCGCTTGCCGACGCCGCCCTCACCGCCGCCCTCGCGGTCGCCGTGGCAGGGGTCTACGGGGAGGACAGGGGAGTCGACACGCGCCTGGCGGTCATGGCGATGGGCAAGTGCGGCGCCGGGGAGCTCAACTACATCTCCGACGTCGACGTCATCTTCGTCTCCGAGCCCGCCACCCCGAAGGCCACCCGTCTGGCGGGGGAGTTCATGAGGATCGGCTCGAAGGCCTTCTTCGAGGTCGACGCCAATCTGCGGCCGGAAGGCAAGTCCGGTGCGCTGGTGCGCACCCTGGACAGCCACGTCGCCTACTACCGGCGGTGGGCGGAGACCTGGGAGTTCCAGGCGCTGCTCAAGGCCCGCCCGATGACCGGCTCCATGGACCTGGGGCGGGACTACATCGAGGCGCTGTCCCCCATGGTGTGGACTGCCTCGCAGCGGGACTCCTTCGTCGATGACGTGCAGGCGATGCGCCGTCGGGTCCTGGAGAATGTCCCCGAGGCACTGCGCCAGCGTGAACTCAAACTGGGTGTCGGCGGGCTGCGTGACGTCGAGTTCGCCATCCAGCTCCTGCAGCTGGTCCACGGCCGTTCCGATGAGTCGCTCCGGGTCCTGGCCACCGTCGACGCCCTCGAGGCCCTCGTCCACGGTGGATACGTCGGCCGCGAGGACGGCCATCAGCTCATCGAGGCCTATGAGTTCCTCCGGCTGCTGGAGCACCGTCTCCAGCTGCACCGGTTCCGCCGGACGCACACGATGCCGGCGGACGATGACGAGAAGAATCTCATCTGGCTGGCGGGGACCTCCGGTTTCCTCGGGTCGGGCAAGAAGTCGGCCGTCGACGCCCTGCAGAAGCACCTGCGGAGGATCCGTCTGCTCATCTCGGACCTGCATTCGCGGCTGTTCTACCGTCCGCTGCTGCACACCGTGGTCAACCTCTCCGTCGACGAGATCACCCTCTCCCCGGAGGCCGCGAAGCTGCAGCTCGCCGCGCTCGGCTACCGGCACCCCGTCCGCGCCTTCGAACACCTCACGGCTCTGGCGGCCGGTGGTTCGCGCAAGGCGAAGCTGCAGGCCATGCTCCTGCCGACCCTGATGACCTGGCTCTCCGAGACCGCCGACCCCGATGCGGGTCTGCTCAACTACCGCAAACTCTCTGACGCGGCCTACGACCGTGTGTGGTTCCTGCGGATGCTGCGCGATGAAGGCGTGGTCGGTCAGCGGCTCATGAGGATCCTGGGCACCTCCCCGTACACCTCGGAACTCATCATCTCCTCGCCGGACTTCGTCAAGCAGCTCGGTGACGGGGCCACCGGCCCGAAGGTGATGGCCCCTGCCCCCGACCAGGTCTGCAAGGCCCTGGTGGCCTCCTCGAAACGGCACTCCGACCCCGACCGGGCGGTGTCGGTGGCGAGGTCGCTGCGCCGCATCGAGCTGGCTCGCATCGCCTCCGCGGACCTGCTGGACTTCATGCCGGTCGACCAGGTCTGCATGGAGCTGTCCCTGGTGTGGGACGCGGTCCTGCAGGCCAGCCTCCTGGCGGAGGTGCGGTGGAGTCTGGAGGAGAACAACCTGGAGGAACCCCCGGCCCGCATCGCGATCATCGGTATGGGACGTCTCGGTGGGGCGGAACTCGGCTACGGCTCGGACGCGGACGTCATGTTCGTCTGCGAGGCGGCGGAGGGGGTGGAGGACACCGAGGCGGTGAAGTGGGCCATCGGCATCTGCGAGGGCATGCGCGCACGTCTGGCGAAACCCTCCGGTGATCCGCCGCTGGAGGTCGACCTCGGTCTGCGCCCGGAGGGGCGCTCGGGCGCGGTGGTGCGGACCCTGGACTCCTATGAGCGTTACTACCGGCAGTGGGGTGAGATCTGGGAGATCCAGGCTCTCCTGCGGGCCACGGTCGTCGCCGGCGACGAGGAGCTGGGCACCCGTTTCCTCCGCATGATCGACGAGTTCCGCTACCCGGAGAAGGGGGCGTCGGCAAGCGACATCCGGGAGATCCGCCGCATGAAGGCGCGCATCGACGACGAGCGGCTGCCGCGTGGCGCCGACCGCACGACGCACACCAAGCTGGGACGCGGTGCGCTGACCGACATCGAGTGGACCGTGCAGCTGCTGACGATGATGCACGCGCACGAGTACCCCGAACTCCACAACACGTCGACGCTGGAGACCCTCGACGTCATCGCGGAGAAGGAGATCATCCCGCCGGAACAGGTGGCGATCCTGCGGGAGGCGTGGCTGTGCGCCACGAACGCACGCAACTCCCTCGTGCTGGTCAAGGGCCGACGCACCGACCAGCTGCCCGGCCCGGGACCGGCGCTCGCGCAGGTCGCAGGTGCAGCGGGCTGGGATCCGGAGGACTACCAGGGATTCCTCGAGCACTACCTCAAACTGACGCGCAAGGCGCGGCAGGTCGTCGACGAGGTGTTCTGGGGTGAGGCGGCGCTGCAACCCTGAGACGGGGTGAGGTGTCACCACTAGGGGTGGTGACAC
>NZ_DUOE01000035.1 GCF_012838985.1 Corynebacterium sp.
CATGCCCGTGCCGTTCCGACACAGCGAGCACACGCATTGAGGTCCCTGTCCCTGCTGCTGCAGCTCAGTGACTCGGCCCTGCCCACCGGGGGGTTCAGCCACTCCTTCGGCTTCGAGCAGTACATCGACCGAGGTGACATCCACGACGCGGACACGTTCTCGGCGTGGGTACGCGCCTATGTAGCCACCCAATTGACCTACAACGACGCTCTGCTGATGCGCCTGCTGTACGAGGGCCACGACGAGGGGGACCTCGCCGACCGAGCGCTGGCAGCGACCCTGCCGGCCCAGGTTCGTGCCGCGGACGTGGCCATGGCCAAGCGCATCCGCATGATCGCGACGGACGCCCTCGGCGTCCCGCCGTGTGAATGGGACTACGCCCACCCCGCCCTGGAGTTCGCGCGCGTAACCCGCCACTTCGGCGTGCCGCTCGACGATGCCGTGACAGCCCACCTGACGGGAGCGGTCAGTACGCTCACGCAGAACGCGGTGCGTGGCATTCCCATCGGTCAGTCCGACGGCCAGCGCATCATCACGTCGGCCCATCCCTGGATCGAGGCGGCCCGCGCCGAGGTGCATCTGCTCGACCCCCACGACTTGGGCGTCGTCGCACCGGGCTTGGAGATCGCGCAAATGCAGCACGAGCGCCTTCGCGCTCGCATGTTCATGAGTTAGGAGAAGAGATGCCCACCAACAATGTTGTCCGCATCGGGGTCGGCGGCCCCGTCGGCTCCGGCAAGACCCAACTGATCGAGCGCATTACCCGTCGCATGGCGGGCGATGTCTCGATGGCCGCGATCACCAATGACATCTACACCATCGAGGACGCGAAGATCCTCGCCGCAACCAGCGTCCTGCCTGAGGACCGCATCATCGGCGTCGAGACCGGCGGTTGCCCCCACACGGCGGTCCGCGAGGACACGTCGATGAACGACGCCGCTGTGGAGGAGATGCTGCGGCGGCACCCCGATCTCCAAGTGCTGTTCATCGAGTCCGGCGGCGACAACCTTTCGGCCACGTTCAGCCCTGAGTTGGTTGACTTCTCCATCTACGTCATCGACGTGGCCCAGGGCGAGAAGATCCCCCGGAAGGCTGGCCACGGCATGATCAAGTCCGACCTTCTCGTCATCAACAAGACCGACCTCGCGCCTTACGTCGGGGCCGACCTCGGAGTCATGCGCAGTGACTCCGAGCGCGTGCGTGCGGGCAAGCCGTTCGTGTTCACCAATCTCAAGACCGACGAGGGTCTGGATGGCGTCGTGGCGTGGATGAACCATGACGTGCTCATGACCGACCTGATCGCATGACCCACGCGCGACTCGGATTCTCCGCGGCGACGCTCCCTGAGGTGGCAGGGGAACTGTGGCTGACGGTGGCCCCAGACGGCGGACGGACCCGTCCCGTGAAGACCGAGGGGCACGGCGTCCTGCGCCTGATGCGGCCGCTGTACCTGGACGACACGGGCCAGCTCACGTACGTCATCGTGAACCCCGGCGGGGCCTACTTCGGTGAGGACTACCGGATCAAGGCGGACCTGGCTCCAGGGTCGGCACTCCTGCTGGCCTCCCAGGGTGCGACGCGCATCTACCGGACACCCGAACGCCCGGCCGTCCAAGATTCCGAATACCTCCTGGAGGATGGTTCTCGGCTGGAGTACATCTCGGAGCAGACCATCGCCTATCGGGACGCCGAGTACCACCAGAACACGCGTGTCACGGCCGCCGAGACCGCGACAGGCTACTTCGACGAGATCGTGACACCAGGATGGAGCCCCGACGACACCCCGTTCTCCTACGCCGGCATGCGGCTCCGCACTGAGGTCCGGGCCGAGGATGGCCGCCTGGTCTGCCTCGACAACCTGCACATCCGGCCCCGGCAGATTGGGCACGCCATCGACGGCATCGGCTACTTGGAGGGCTCCAGCCACATGGGGAGCGCACTCATCCTGGGGCCGCACACACTGGGCGGCTATGTGGACGCGATCCGTGCCGTCGTGGACGGCCATGACCTCGAGCGTGCCGGAGTGACCTCCGGCTCGCGCCATGGGGTCTCGTGGGTCATGGTGCGCGCCCTCGCCAACTCGACCGACGCGCTACGGGCGCTGCTCACTGACGTGAACCAGTGGGATCGGTCAACGACAACCGGGCAGGGTCGTTTGGACCTGCGCAGGTACTGAAGGGGCCGCGTGGTGGCTCCTCCCACGCGTCCAGCCACAGGTCCCCGTCTGAGGCGGGCTTGTCGTGGCTCCCCCGCTGCTGGATACCCCGGTCCAGGAGGACGCCCGGGCAGCGGGTGTGCGGGGCGCTGACGCGGGGGCGTGTGCCGTCACCCCAGGAGCGCCGCGCGGATCTCCCCGGCGGCGCGGCGTCCCGACACCAGCGCCCCCTGGATGGAGGCGTGTGCGCGATGGTCGCCGGCGACGTACAGGCCGTCGTCGACCTGCGTGCGGCTCCCGTCCTTCCGCGGTGCCGCCACGGCGGGCAGCGAGTGCGGGATCGCGTGCCGGACCACCACCCGCCAGCCCGCGGTGGGGCGTCCGTACACGACCTCCAGCTCCGCGCGCACCTGGGCCTCGGGCGCCTCGGCCAGCGTCACCGCGGAGATGAGGTGGTGCCCGGGAGGGGCGTAGGAGGGGCTGACGTTGCTGATCACCGCCGTGTTGATGACGGGGCCGCCGCCGGGGTGGAGGTGCAGCATCGTCGAGGCGGTCGGCACCTCCTCGGTCGCGAACCACCAGGTCACGCAGCCTCGCATGGGGACGTCCGGGGTGCCCGCCAGCCGGGACGCGGTCGCGGGATCGGTCGCGACCAGCACCAGCCGCGCCGTCCGGACGCGGCCGGCCGTGGCCACCCGCCAGCCGTCCGGGGCGCGCTCCAGGGATTCCACGGGCTCGTCGAGGACGACGCGGCCCGCACCGGCGCGGCCAGCTGGGCCGACAGGGCGCCCATCCCCTGGGCGGGCAGAGCCGGGGTGCCGAGGGCGAAGTAACGCACCATGCCGACGAGAACTTTCCGACGCCCCACCAGGTCGCCCCAGCGCGGCAGGAACAGGGAGAACAGGGCGGCCGCCGTGAAGAAGGCGGTCTGGGTGAGGCCGATCTGGGCTGCCGTGGCGCTCAGTTCGCGCTCCATCGTGGCCAGCGCGGGGGAGAGCATCGAGGCGTTGAGCTGGAAGGCGAACACCGCCACGAGAAGCGCCAGCACCAGAGGGATCACCTCGGAGGCCGGCGCACGGCGAACCTCTACGACGTGTGACATTCGGACACCACCTTGGGGGACGCGGCCGAGGCATGTCCGGGACATCGCGGGTCATTTCGGCCGGAACGAAAGGGTATGATCTTATTCTTCCCCTTCGGAGCCTCCGCTTCCACATCTTCCTGGTCGCACACAGGGAAACGCCGCCCCGACGGTCATGTCCGGGGCGGCGTGCCTGGCGGTGGAGGCTACTTCTGGATGGCCTTCTCGACGGTCTCCTCGTCGATGGCCCGGGTGCAGAAGAACCAGTCGACACATTCGACGTCGTCCTCCTGACCGGTCATGCGGTTCTCCGCCACGCCGCAGGAACCGGCGGTCGGGACGATGACGTTCTCGCCCGGGCGCCAGTCGGCGGGGGTGGCGACGTTGAACTCGTCGGCGGTCTGCAGCGCCTTGACCACGCGCAGGATCTCGTCGAAGTTACGTCCGGTCGACAGCGGGTAGTAGAGGATGGTGCGGACCTTGGCCTCCGGGTCGATGATGAACACCGCGCGCACGGCGGAGGTCTCGGCCTCGCCGGGCATGATCATGCCGTACCTGCGGGAGACGTTCATGGACACGTCGTCGATGAGGGGGAACTTGACGTCGACGTTCTTCCAGCCGCGGAACTCCATCTTCTCGCGGATGGTGCGCAGCCAGGCGATGTGGCTGTACAGGCCGTCCACGGAGACGCCGACCAACTCGGTGTTGTACTTGCGGAATTCGTCGGCCATGACGGCGAAGGTCATGAACTCGGAGGTGCAGACCGGGGTGAAGTCGGCGGGGTGGGAGAAGAGGATGACCCACCGGCCCCTGTAGTCGGACGGGAAGTTCACCGGGCCCTGGGTGGACTCGGCGGTGAACTCGGGGGCGGTGTCGCCGATGCGCGGCATGGGGAAAGCCTGGTCGGCGGGGGCGGGGGTGGTGGTTTCAGACATGGGAACACTCCTTAGAGGGGGATCTGACCTGGTGCCTAATACCCTGGGGGGTATAAAAACAATGCTAGTTCTGGTGGAAATAATTGTCAATTGCGGGAAACGTCCGTGCCGTCTATTCCTCTTCGTGGGTCACCACCACCACGCTGCGGTCCGGGCGGGCCCCCGGCAGAGGGTTGTTCTCCAGCATGGCGAGCAGTTCTGCGGCGTCCCCGGCCGCGATGTGGGCGGTGGGCTCGTCGAGGAGCAGGACAGGGGCATCCGAACACAGTGCCCGGGCGAGGAGCAGCCGACGACGTTGGCCGCTCGACAGCGAGCCCGCGCCATCCGTGAGCAGCATGTCCAGACCGCCGGAACGCCGCAACCAACCCCCCAGGCCGACGGCGTCGAGCGCCTGCCACATGGTGGCCTCATCGACGCCCGGGTTGGCCACCCGGAGGTTCTCGCGGACGGTCGTGGCGAAGAGCCATTCGTCCTCCGCGTGCACCCGCACCGTGGCACGCAACCGCTCCGGTGCAATCTCCGCGAGGTCGCGGCCGCCCAGGGTGACCGTGCCCGACAACGGTGGGACCAGTCCGGCCAGAGTGAGCAGGAGGGTGGTCTTGCCGCAGCCGCTGGGACCGCGTATCACCCGCCGACCACCCGGCGGCAGGGAGAGGTTCCAGATCCGGTCGCCGAAGGCGCACCGCAGGTCAGTGGCCTGCAGTTCCAGGCCGGGGACGTCCGCGCCCGGCGACTCCGCCGGCGGCGTGTCCAGCAGCCGGGACAGCCGTTCCTCCGCGCCGGCGGCCTCCTCGGCGTGGATGGCGGCCGAAGCCAGGCGGCCGTGGGACTCGAAGGCCGCCAGGGGGAGCATCACCATCATGCCCAGCCATGTCGGATCGCCGGAGTAGGTCAGGGCGCCCACGACCAGGACGAGCACCGCTGCCAGGCCGGTGGTCCATGCTTCGGCGGCCGCCGCCGGGGCCAGCGGCGCCGCTGCCGCGACCTGCGCTCCCGAACTGCGGGTCGACGCCGCCGCGCCCGACCTGATCCGCTCATCCCCGAGTCCCGCGGCCTCGAACTCGACCCGGTTGTCCAGGATCTCGTCCAGGGCCACCGACCATCCGTCGACGGCCTCGGCGCGCCGGGCGGCGCGGGCGGAGCGTACCGCCAGACGCGGGACCACCAGTCCGGTGACCAGGAAGCCCAGGGCGAGAACAAGGCCGGCCAGCGGATGAAGGAGGCCGGCGGCGAGCACGGCGGCCACGGACACGATGAGGGCGACGCCACGGGGGACGATGGACCGGACGATGAGGTCGGTGACGCGTTCGGCGTCGGAGACCAGTGCGACGAGACCTTCCCCACGCGTGGCCAGGTGGCCACGGCCCGAGGGGTCCCGGGCCAGGGTGGTGAACAGCCGCGACCGCAGGGTGGTCAGGGCGCTCAGCGCCAGCCGGTGGCTGACCAGCCGGTCGATGTAGCGGAACACCGCCCGGGAGATTCCCAGCGCGCGGACCGCGGTGATGGCCGACCAGCCCGATGGAGCCCTCCGCCTGTTCCACCGAGACGATACGAGCCATGGTTCCCACCCCGAACCGCGCGTCGCCTCCCCCCACCTCGGAGCCGCGTTCGATGAGGACGACGCCGAACTCCGG
>NZ_DUOE01000036.1 GCF_012838985.1 Corynebacterium sp.
AGAGGTTCTTGTAGATGTCGTCGGGGGTCAGCCCGCGGGCGACCATCATGACCTGGGTCCAGTAGATGAGCTGGCTCATCTCCTCGGCCAGTTCCTCATCGGACTGGTACTCGGCGGCGATCCAGACCTCCCCGGCCTCCTCGATGATCTTCTTGCCGATATGGTGCACGCCCTTGTCCAGGGCTTCCACGGTGCCGGAGCCCTCAGGGCGGGCGGTGGCACGATCGGTGAGTTCGGCAAACAGGGAGTCAAAGTTCTTCACGGGGGGACATTATTCCATGCCCCGCCTCTCAGCGCTGCAGATGGTGGAACCAATCCATCACGGTGTCGGCTCCGACCCCCACGAAATCGTTCCTGCCGTGCAGGGAGTCGAGCGTGACCACGCCCTCCGGCACCACCGTGTCCTCGTACCAGGGCAGGCCGATCACCCGGCAGCCCGCGGTGACGGCGGCGGTCATGCCGGTGAAGGAGTCCTCGAACACGAGGCAGTCCGCCGGGTCCGCGCCGACCTTCTCCGCAGCACGCAGGTACATGTCCGGGGCCGGCTTCGGGCTGGGCACCTCATCGCCCGTGACGGAGCCGGTGAAGTAGTGCTCCCCCACCGCCGCGATCGACAGGTCGGCCAGGGTGCGTTCGGTGTTGGTGGTCACGAGCATGGGCAGGTCGTGGGTCGACAGATCGTCGAGAAGCTCCGTGACCCCCGGATTGGGGGCGAGCGACGCCCGCATCAGTTCCGCCATGCGCTCATTCATGAACGCGCGGAAGCGCGGATGATCATCCTCGGTGACGGTGAGACCGGCGTGGTCCGCGCACACCTGGACGGTGTGGCGGAAACTGCCGCCGATGGTCGTCTCCCGCAGCGCGGGGGTGAGGCGCCGACCCATGAGCTCGGAGAGTTCATAGGTGAACTGCTCCCAGAGCGGCTCGGTGTCGACGAGGGTGCCGTCCATGTCCCAGAAGATGGCGGCGGGGGCGGTGAAGGTGGGGTTAATCGATCTCCGGCAGCTCGGACAGAGCCTCATCGTCCGCGCCGGTGGCGGCGGAGGCATCATGGATCAGTTCGTTGAGCACGGAGGTCTCCTCCGGCTCGAGCACGGCGTCGTCGTGCTGACGGTTGTAGGCCTCCAGCTTGTCGACGTACCTCTGCACCACCGCGACCAGCGCCTCAGCGGGCGGATCGGCGGGCAGGTCGTCGAGGGCGTCAAGCAGGTCCTCGAGGAGCTTCTTCAGCTCCGGGAGGGCCGCCGGGTCGAAGGGTTCGTCCCAGAACTCCTTCTCGTCGTCCTTGAGGTAGCTGCCGGTGGCGAACTCGGTGAGCTCGGTGATGAAGTCGTCGACGTTCTGCTGGAATTCCGCGCGGATGGTCATGGGGATCATTGTTCCTGAAAACAGCTAGAGCCGCACGCCCAGCAGGGCGTCGACGGCCGTGCGGACCAGTTCGCCGGCGCCCTCCTCGTCCGCGCCGCGCCCGGAGGCCGCCCACGTGTCGACGACCGCCAGCGCCCCGGGGGTGTCCAGGTCGTCCGCCAGGCGGGTGCGCAGCTCCTGGACCAGCGCCTCCGCGCCCGCCAGGGTGCCGGGCTGACGGCAGGCTGCGCGCCATGTCGCCAGGCGGGCCTCCGCGTCGGCGAGGACCTGCTCCGACCAGTCCCGGTCGGCCCGGTAGTGCGAGGCGAAGACACCGAGGCGGATGGCGTCCGGCTCATGGCCGTCGGCGGTCAGCGTGTGCACGAAGACGAGGTTGCCGAGGGACTTGCTCATCTTCACCCCGTCGAGGCCGATCATGCCGGCGTGGACATAGTGCCCGGCCATGCGCTCGACGCCCAGGCCCGCCTCGGCGTGCGCCGCGGAGAACTCGTGGTGCGGGAAGATCAGGTCGCTGCCGCCACCCTGGATGGCGAACGACGCACCCAGGCGGTTCGTCGCGATCGCCGAGCACTCGATGTGCCAGCCCGGACGACCCGGACCGAAGGGCGACTCCCAGGCGGGCTCGCCCTCCCGGTGGGCACGCCACAGCAGGGCGTCCAGGGGGTCCCGCTTGCCGGCCCGCTCCGGGTCCCCGCCCCGCTCCGCGAAGAGCTTCTCCATCGTCGCCCGGTCGTAGTTCGACTCGTAGCCGAAGTTCTCCGTCGCCGCGATGGAGGCGTAGATGTCCGGGTGCTCGTCGTCGACGACGTAGGCCGCGCCGGCGTCGAGAAGCTTCTGCACCATCTCGATGACCTCGCCGACCGACTCGATCGCCCCGATGTAGTCGCGCGGCGGGATGACGCGCAGCGCCTCCATGTCGGAGCGGAAGAGGTTGATCTGGCCGGTGCCCAGCTCACGCCAGTCGACGCCGTCCCGCTCGGCACGCTCGAAGAGCGGATCGTCGACGTCGGTGATGTTCTGCACGTAGTGGACGCCCAGACCCTGGTCCAGCAGGAGACGGTGGACGAGGTCGAACGTCAGGTAGGTGGCCGCATGACCCAGGTGGGTCGAGTCGTAGGGCGTGATGCCGCAGACGTACATGCCGACGGTGTCCGCTCCGGCCCCGGCCTCCACAGGACGGACGACGCCGTCCGCGGTGTCGTGGAGAGCCAGGGGCACGGGGGTGCCGCCGAGACGCGGGACTTCAGGATGAGGCCATGAAAGCATGTCAACAACTCTAACGCCTCCGCGAAGGTGACATCTACCGGGTCACCCAGCGACGGTCCCAGACGGTCCTAGATCGGCTGCAGGACCCCGAACGCCAGCAGCGCCATCACGAGCAGACCCACCGGGATGCGGTAGGCCGCGAACCAGGAGAAGGAGTGGTGCGCGACGAACTTCAGCAGCCACGCGATCGAGAGATAGCCCAACACGAAGGCGATCAACGTGCCCACGCCCAGCTGCAGCGCGGAGGCGGCCTGACCGGCCTGGGGTGCGAAGGCGTCGGGCAGCGAGAACAGCCCGGAGGCCAGCACCGCGGGGATGGCCAGCAGGAAGGAGAAACGGGTCGCCACCGCACGGTCCAGGTTCATGAACAGACCCGCCGAGACGGTGCCGCCGGAACGGGAGACACCCGGGATGAGCGCCAGGCACTGCGCCAGACCCATGATGACCGCGTCCTTCATCGTCAGCTCGTCGAAGCTGCGCTGCTTACGGCCGAACTTCTCCGCGAAGATGAACACGAAGGAGAAGAGCACCAGCACGGTCGCGGTGATCCACAGGTTGCGGGCCCCCTCCCGGATGATGTCACGGCCGAAGTAGCCGATGATCGCCACCGGCAGGGTGCCGACGATGACCATCCAGCCCATCCGGTACTCGAAGTTCCGGGCGGCGGGGTTGAACAGTCCGCGGAACCAGCCGGCGAGGATGAGCCAGATCTCCCGGGCGAAGAACACCAGCACCGCGGCCTCCGTGCCGAGCTGGACGACCGCCGTGAAGGAGGCGCCCGCGTCGACGCCGAAGAACAGCTCGGAGACGATGCGCAGGTGCCCGGATGAGCTCACGGGCAGGAACTCGGTGAGGCCCTGGACGACGGAGAGCACCACGACCTGGAGCCAGGACATCTGCTCCGGGGTGGCTGAGGCGAGGATGGTCAGGTCATTCACCCGGCCAACCGTACTACTACTGTGGTGAGCGTGAAACAACGATTGGTGGGGTCCAGTGGTCTGCGCGTCTCGGATCTCGGTCTGGGGACCGGGACCTGGGGGACGGGCACCGGCCGGGAGGAGGCGCAGGTCATGCTGCGTATGTTCCTCGACGCCGGGGGCACGCTCATCGACTCCTCCCCCGCCTACGGTCACGGTCGCGCGCAGGAGGTCCTGGCCTCGGTGCTTGCCGACGCCGCCGTGCCCCGCCACGACCTCGTCCTCTCCTCCTCCGCCGGTGTCGCCCCCGACTCCCCCGTCGGGCGCCGCGTCGACTGCTCCCGCCGCACCCTCATGCAGCAGCTCGACGAGACGCTGCGGGTGCTGGGCACTGACCACCTCGACCTGTGGTCGGTCGGCTACTGGGACGAGAAGACCCCGCCGCTCGAGGTGCAGGACACCCTCGAGTGGGCGGTGCGCACCGGCCGCACCCGCTACGCCGGTGTGCGGGACTACGCCGGCTGGCAGCTGGCGGTGACCTCCTCCCCGCGGATCGTGGCCACCCAGCACGAGTACTCACTGCTCAACCGCGACGTCGAGGAGGAGCTCATCCCCGCGGCCCGCCACCTCGGGGTGGGTGTCCTGGCGGCGGCCCCGCTGGCGCAGGGCGTGCTGACCGGTCGTTACCGCAGCTCCCTCCCCCACGGCATCCGCGCCGAGGTGCACGCCCGGCTGGGCTCGAAGTCCCACACCGTCGTCGACGCCGTGACCACCGCCGCCGACGGCCTGGACATCCCGCCGGCGGTCGTCGCCCTGGCGTGGGCCCGCGACCGAACCGGCGTCGCCTCCGCCATCGTCGGGGCCTCCCGCCGCGAGCAGCTCTCCCAGCTGCTCACCGTGACGGGCACGGTTCTGCCCCGGGCGATCGTCAAGGCACTGGACGACGTGTCGCGCTGATAGGCTCACTAAGCGTGAATGCCGGACGTGTGACAGCCCTGGCGGCGCTGACCGCCACCTCCCTCCTCCTGGTCGCCTGCAACGCAGGTCCGAACCCGGAGGTCCCCGACCTCGGGAACGCCGTGGCGGAGGTGTCACCCCCCTCCACCTCACCGGCGGGAGAGGTCCTCGAGCTGCCCGCCGCCTGGGCCGAGATCTCCGACATGGAGGCCGCCGGCGACATCCTGGGCCTGCGGTCGGCGACCACCCTGGCCATCGGCACCCTCGGGCAGCTGCGCGCCGGCGACGCCACGGAGGTGGAGATCCCCGCGAACTGCGGCGACCTCAACGCCTCCGCCGACACCTTCATCCTCGCGTGCCGTGACCAGGTGCTGCTGGTCGACGCCGCCACGGGCGACGTCGAGAAGCGTTCCCTCGCGGGCACCGACGCTGACCCGGCCGACTCCGCGGTCCTCACCTCCACCGGGGAGCTCATCGTCGGGTCCGCCGAAGGCAGCAAGGTGCTCGTCTTCGGGCAGGACTCCGACGAGCCGGTGGAGAACATCACCGTCGCCGGACAGACCAGCCAGCTGCTGGCCGTGCCCGTCGAGGGCGCCGACGACTCCGTCGTGCGCTCCAGCTACGTCAACACCACCATCCAGGACGTCCACTGGCGCGACGGTAAGCAGGGCGGCACCCTGCGCGTCGGGCTGGGCATCGGGCAGATGGCCGTCGGCGGGAACGGCGTCGTCCTCGCCTCCGACAACCGCGGCGGCCAGATCGCCGTCTACACCGCCACCGACGTCGTGCGCCTGCACCAGACGACGCCCGTCGCCGGCAGCCCGTGGGCCGTGGCCTGGGACGGTGAGCGGGACCTCGCGTGGGTCTCCACCACCGCCGACAACACCCTGCACGGCTTCGACCTCTCCACGGGTGTGCCGGAGGAGAAGGTCACCCTCGACACCGTGGCCGACGTGCACAACGTCATCGCGCTCGACGACGGTACCCTCGTCCTCGCCTCCGCCACCGGTGAAGGCCTCCAGATCATCACCGACGTCTCCTCCTAGGAAGGACCCCGCACGTGTCTCTGCGCCACTCCGCCTACCAGCTGGCCCTGAAGGGCATGTTCACCCTGCGGCCCGAGCGCATCCACGGCCTCATCGCCGGTGGACTCGGTGTGCTCCAGGCCGCCGGGCCGGTCAACCGCCTGCTGGGCAAGGTCGTCCCGGTCACCGATCCGGTGCTGTCCCAGGAGGTCTTCGGCGTGACCTTCCCGCGCCCGCTGGGCCTGGCGGCCGGCTTCGACAAGAACGCCTCCGCCGCCGACACCTGGACCTCCCTCGGCTTCGGCTACTCCGAGCTGGGCACCGTCACCGCCTCCCCGCAGCCGGGCAACCCCACCCCACGGCTGTTCCGCCTGCCGGCGGACAAGGCCATCCTCAACCGGATGGGCTTCAACAACGACGGAGCCGCCGAGGTCGCCGAGAACCTGCGCCGCCGCAAGTCGGAGGACGTCATCGGCATCAACATCGGCAAGACCAAGGTCGTCCCGGCGGACGAGGCCGTCGACGACTACCGACGTTCCGCCTCCCTCCTCGGCGACCTCGCCGACTACCTGGTGGTCAACGTCTCCTCCCCCAACACTCCGGGTCTGCGTGACCTGCAGGCCGTCGAGTCCCTGCGCCCGATCCTGGCGGCCGTCCAGGAGTCGACGGACACGCCGGTGCTGGTGAAGATCGCCCCCGACCTGTCCGACGAGGACGTCGACGCAGTCGCGGACCTCGCCCTGGACCTGGGGCTGGCGGGCATCGTCGCGACGAACACGACCATCTCCCGCGAGGGCCTGACCACCCCGGCCGCCGAGGTCGCCGCGATGGGTGCCGGCGGCATCTCCGGCCCGCCCGTCGCCGACCGCGCCCTCGAGGTCCTGCGGCGCCTCCACGCGAAGGTGGGCGACCAGCTGGTGCTCATCTCCGTCGGCGGCATCTCCACCCCGCAGCAGGCGTGGGAGCGCATCGCCTCCGGCGCCACCCTCCTGCAGGGCTACACCGGCTTCATCTACGGCGGCCCGGACTGGATCCGCGACATCCACCGCGGCATCGCCGACCAGATCCACCGGCACGGCCTGGACAGCATCGCCGATGCCATCGGCTCCGACCTGCCCTGGCTGGCCAACCCGGCGCACAACTGACGGCCCCAGGCACGGCGAAGCCCCCACGAGTCCGACTCGTGGGGGCTTCTGTCCTGTCTGCTAGCTCTTCGGGATGAGGGAACGCCGGATGATCAGCGCACACATGAACGCGAACACCGCGTACATCGCCAGCCAGTACTGGGCCATCACCGTGAGCGGTTCATTCGGGATGAAGCGCGAGAAGATGACGATCGCCACCGCGATCGCCAG
Organism: Corynebacterium sp.; assembly: GCF_012838985.1. Lineage (GTDB taxonomy): Bacteria > Actinomycetota > Actinomycetes > Mycobacteriales > Mycobacteriaceae > Corynebacterium. The sequence goes on from NZ_DUOE01000036.1 coordinate 6,889, forward strand.
CGCGACCACCTGTGTGCGGCTGGACGCCTGGTCGGCGCGGATCGTCGCGAAGGCGCCGAGGATGATCGCGGCCACCAGGATGGAGAGGAAACGCGGCGTCACCGCGAACGGTGCCATCCAGCCGTCGACGAACACCGCCACGACTGCGAAGATGACCAGGGCGACGGCGAGCGCCATGAAGGCGCCGCCCACACGCAGCGCCAGGGGCACCCGGAAGGTCCGCTCGGGGCGGGAGTTCTTTTGGCTCATAACCTCTAGAGACTACTTGTTCTCGTACCAGCCCCACAGGATGGCACGGCCGAGGGAGTGGAAATAAAGGTTGAAGCCCAGCACCGTCGCCGTGGAATCCGGATCGATGTCCAGCTTCTCGATGTCCACCGCATGCACCGCGTACAGGTAGCGGTGGGGCGCGTGGCCCGCCGGGGGGTTGGCTCCGTAGTAGGCCTTCATGCCGGCGTCATTGGCCAGCGTGACGGCGCCGACGCCGAGGTCCTCGGTCTTGCCTGCACCGCTGGGCAGGCTGGTGGTGTCCACCGGGATGTTGAAGGCGGCCCAGTGCCAGTAGCCGGACGCCGTCGGGGCGTCCGGATCGAAGCAGGTCACCGCGAGGGACTTCGTGCCCTCCGGCAGACCGGACCACGACAGCTGCGGGGAGATGTTCAGCGGCGCGCACTGGTCGGCGGCCAGCTGGTCACCGTTCTGCAGGTCGTGGGAGGTCAACCGGAAGGACGGCAGGTCCTTCAGCGGGGCGTACGGGTCGGGACCGGGGAAACGGGGATCATCTGCGTAGTTGCTCATACCCCCGTTGTACCTGAGATCACACCACCGTGTCCGGGGAATGCCCCGTCACTCCCCCGCTGACCAGCGGGCGAAGAGCTGCGCGTAGCGGCCGGCGGCGTCGAGAAGCTCCCTGTGGGCCCCACTCTCGACGATGCACCCGCCGTCCATGACGAGGATCCGGGCCGGGGCGACCCGCTGGGCCACCTCCGGGGTCCAGACCCGCGGGCAGGGAGCGGGGCGGACGTCGGCACCGGTCATCTGCACCGAACCGGACGCGAAGCCCATTTCTCCGGCGTGACCTGCGCAGACTCCGCCGCAATGCGGACCGGGACGAATCACGACGACGTGGGCATCCGGCGGGGAACTCGATACGTGCGTTTCATGGTGAGAAAAGGCTCTCACTTACACCCCTGTAACTAGGGTTGACCTGGCGATTTGTGTCTTTCACATGACTAGGGCTACAGTAATGCAGGTGCCCAGCCGAGAGGGTGAGCACAGAAAAGAGAATGACACCCAGCCCGGGTGGCGGAATGGCAGACGCGCTAGCTTGAGGTGCTAGTGTCCTATTAACGGACGTGGGGGTTCAAGTCCCCCTCCGGGCACAGAAGAAAATCCCGGTCCCTTTCGAGGGGCCGGGATTTTCCTTTCTCACCAGTGCATGCGCCGCAGACGGGTGCTCTCCTTCTGCCAGGCCAGCACATCAGAGGTCCGGATCCGACGGTGGCCTCCCGCGGTGAAACGTACGCAGGTCAACAGATCCTCGTCGATCCAGTTGATCACCGTGCTCCGCGTGACGCCGAGGATCTCCGCAGCCTCGCTGGTGGTGAGCAGCTTGTCCACCTCGACGATCTCCACCTCGGTCCCCTTCACGGCGGCCCCCGCGATCTGGTGGAACTTCTCCCGCAGTGTCTCCGGAACCGGAAACTGCGAGCCGCCAGGGCCCGCCATGTGGACAGGTCCCTCCCTGAGCAGGAAGTTGATGATGGTGAGCTGCGACTTCTCCGACATATCCCCCATGGACGGAGCATAAGCCCTGACAGGGGATCTTTCAGGGGAGGTAAGGGAAGCTCGCAGCGAAATGCTCGTTTTCAGCGGATTCGGATTCTCAATCCGCTGAAAACGAGCATCCAGGAAAACAGCAACTATTTAGTGCTGCTCATCAGGATCGTTGTCCGCGTCCTCCTTGGTCGCGTGGTGGGTGCCGGGCTTGTGCTCCGGGGCGGCGTAGATGGAGTAGAGCTTGACGGTCTCGGTGCCCTCGTTGACGAAGTTGTGCCACTTGCCGGCCGGCACGAAGATCGCGAAGTCATCCTCGACCTCCTGGTCGATGTCCAGCTTGTCCTCGCTGTCACCGATCATGATGCGGCCCTTGCCCGCCTCGAGGCGGAGGAACTGGTCGTGGTCGTCGTGGACTTCCGCGCCGATCTCGCCGCCGGCCGGGATGGCCATCACGGTCATCTGCAGGTACCGGCCGGTCCACAGGGTGTCGCGGAATGCCTCGTTCTCCTTGGTGACGTCCTCGATGTCCAGGACGTAGGGGTTGGGTCCGTGGTCGGTGCGCAGGTCTGCCATGGGGTTCTCCTCCGATGTTGTCGGGTGCAGGTACATCCCCGAGCCTAACGACGCGTCCGGGGTCCGGCCATGAAGTGCTGCCTGACCTGGGGACGTGGAAGCGTAGACTGACCGCTTGTGAAAAGGTTCGGGCAGTTCGTCGTGGGCGTTGTCCGCGATGCTGTCTCCGCGGTCGCCGGCTGGTCCTGGCCGCGGCGTATCGCGGTGGCTGTGGCGCTGGTGGCCTTCGTGGGGGTGTCGATGGCGGTGGAGGTGCCGTCGATCGCCACGTTGCGGGGGTGGGCGGATGCGGCGGGTCCGTGGTTTCTGGGGCTGTTCTGGGTGGGCTATGTGCTCATCACGCAGTTCCCTGTGCCCCGGACGATCCTGACGCTCTCCAGCGGTGTCCTGTTCGGCCCCTGGGTGGGTGTGCTGGTGGCGTTGTCGGCGACGACGGTGGCGGCGGCTCTGAGCCTGTCGGTGGTGCGGGGGCTGCTCGGTGAGTGGATGGCCCCGCGGCTGCGGCATCCGGCGGTGGCGGGCATCAACGCGCGTCTGGAGCAGCGTGGCTGGCTGGCGGTGACGAGTCTGCGGATGATCGCGGGTGTGCCTTTCTCGGTGATGAACTATGCGGCCGCGCTGACGAGTGTGCCGTTGGGGATGTTCGCGGTGGCGACGCTGGCTGGTTCGGCGCCGGGCACGGTCGTGACGGTGTTCCTGGGTGACATGCTGGCGGGGGATCCGGATCCGGTGGTCATCGGCCTCACGGTGGCGCTGGCGGTGGTGGGGTTCATCGGACTCGCCGTCGACCATCGCCTGCCGGTCAAGTCTGTGACGTAGACTGTGTGCCATGTTGGCCATTCATGCACGCTACCGGGGGCGGGAGATCCGTCGCGCCCAGCTGGTACGTCGTTCCGCGGAGGCGCTGTCCACCCTGGACGGGGTCGGTGAGTTCGAGATCCTCGGTGTCGAGGACATCTGCGCGGTCGTGGACTCCCCCGCCGCCCTGTGCGACACCGTCATGGCGTTGCTCTCGGACGGCAGCTGGGCCATCGGGATCGGCGTGGCCCCGGGTTCGACCGATGAGGCGCGTACCCGGGAGGAAGCCACCGGGGCGTTGCGGGGTTCGGTGCGGGCGGGCACGGTCAAGGTGGCGATCACACCGAAGGGCTCCTCGACCCTCGAGTCGGACATCGCGGCGGTCTTCGCCCTCATGGGGCATGTGCTGAGCAAGCGCACCATCGAGGGCCGGGAGGCCACGTCGCTGGTGCGTTCGGGGCTGAATCAGAATGAGGCCGCCGAGGAGCTGGGCATCTCCAAGCAGGCGATGTCGCAGCGTCTCCAGGCGGCCGGGTGGCAGGCGGAGACCGCCGGCTGGGGTCTGGCGGTCAACCTGCTCACCCGCGCGAACGCGGGTGCCACCGACTAGTAGGTCTCGGGTTCCCGCTTCTCGACTTTCACCTCGTCCGGGTCCCCGGCAGGTGCCGGGCTCTCGATCTCCCGGGGCGCCGGCGGCGTCTGGGGCGTCTGCTGGGCCTTGAGCTCGTGCAGTTCCGGGTCGACCGGCTTGTTGGCCACCGCGGTGGCGGCGGCGACGGCTGCGGCGATCTCGGGGTCGGTGGCGGTGTTGAACCACTCGTCGGTGTCCTCGTCGCCGGCCATCTGGCGGGTCTCGTCGTCGACGTGGGAGGGTTCGTAGCGGAAGACCCCCTGGTCGTCCTGCTTGGCGAAGGCGCGGGCGAACTGCTCGAGGGAGTCGCCGAACTGGGAGGGGATCATCCACATGGTGGAGGCCTGGCCCTCGGCCAGCTGCGGCAGCTTCTCCAGGTACTGGTAGGCCAGGACCTCGGGGGTGACCTGGGAGGACTTGATGGCGGCGTTGACCTTCTGGATCGCGCGGGCCTCACCCTGCGCCTGGAGGTAGCGGGCGGCGCGTTCACCCTCGGCCTTGAGGATCATGGCCTGGCGTTCGGCCTCGGCCTGGAGGATGGCGGCGTGCTTCTCGCCCTCCGCGGAGAGGATGCGGGCCTGCTTCTCACCCTCGGCGGTCTTGATGTCGGACTCGCGGCGGCCCTCGGCGGTGAGGATCATGGCGCGCTTCTCACGGTCCGCCTTCATCTGCATCTCCATGGACTGCTGGATGGACGGCGGCGGGTCGATGGCCTTGAGCTCCACGCGGCTGATGCGCAGGCCCCACTTGGCGGTGGCGGCGTCGAGTTCGCCGCGGAGTCGGCGGTTGATGGTCTCACGGGAGGTCAGGGTCTCCTCCAGCGTCATGCCGCCGACGACGTCACGCAGCGTGGCGACGGAGATCTGCTCGACACCGACGATGTAGTTGTCGACGCCGTAGATGGCCTTGGCGGGGTCGTTGATCTGGAAGGTGACGACGATGTCGATGGCAACGGTCAGGTTGTCCTGGGTGATGACGGCCTGCGGCGGGAAGGAGACGACGCGTTCACGGGTGTCCACGCGGGCGCGGACGCGGTCGATGAACGGCACGAGCAGGGTCAGTCCGCCGGAGACGGTGCGGGTGTAGCTGCCGAGTCTCTCGATGACCGCCGCCTCACCCTGCGGGATGAGGGCGATGGATTTGATGACGACGACGGCGACGAAGATGAGCAGGACGACCAGGAGTATGAGTCCGGGCATCAGTTTTCCTTCCAGACGACTGCGGTGGCGCCGTCGATGCTGATCACGGAGACACGCTCGCCCTCGGCGAACGTGTGGGTCGGGTCGAGGGAGCGGGCGGACCAGATGGATCCGTCGAGACGTACCTGTCCCCCGTGGGCCTCGATCGACTCGATGACGACCGCGGTGGACCCGACCAGGGCCTGCGGGGAGGTGTCCAGTGCCTTCGGCGCGGCCAGGCGGCGGCGCAGGAAGGGCCTGAGGAACACCAGCAGCCCGAAGGCCGCGACGGCGAAGGCCACCACGGAGCCCCACAGCGGAGCCCCCGCCAAGGAGACGCCGGCGGCCGCGAGGGCGGCTCCGGCGAGCATGAGCAGGGTGAACTCACCCACGGCCAGCTCGAGGCCGGCGAGGACGAGTGCTGCGATGAACCAGACGATTGCTCCCACGGAACCCAACGTACCAACTGCCCCTACATGAGGTCGTCCTTGGACAGCTCCGGGGTCGTGACGAAGTCGACGAGCCTCTCGACCGCGCCGATGAGGGTGGAGTCGAGGTCGCGGAAGCTGGAGACCGCCGAGTAGACGCGGTGCCAGCCCTCGCGCGGGTCGGACCAGCCGAGACGCTGACACACGCCGGTCTTCCAGTCCTCCCCGTAGGGGACGTCCGGCCAGGCCTGGATGCCGACGGCCGCGGGCTTCACGGCCGCCCAGATGTCGATGTACGGGTGGCCGGTCACCAGGACGTGCTCCCCGACGGTCTGCGTCATGCGGGTCTCCTTGGAGCCCTCGACGAGGTGGTCGGCGAGCACGCCGACGCGCCGCCCGGGTCCGGGGCCGAACTCCGCGAGGCGGGACTCGAGGTTGTCCAGGCCCTCGAGGTACTCCACGACGACGCCCTCGACGCGCAGGTCATGGCCCCACACCTTCTCGACGATCGCCGCGTCGTGGATGCCCTCCACCCAGATGCGCGACGGTGCCGCGACCTTCGCCTCCAGGTTCTCCACGCGGCGGGAACCGGAATTGGAGCGCCGCACCTGCGGCTCCTTCTTCGGGAGGTGGCGGATGAGGGTCACCGGCTGCCCCTCGAGGAGGAAACCGCCGGTGACGAGCTGGAAGAGGCGCTGCACGCCGCGGCGGTCCTCGAGGCGGACGAACTCGCCGTCGTAGGTGCGTTCCCAGCCGACGACCGCTCCGACGTAGTCGTCGCCCCGGACCTCGACGACGAGGCCGGGGGTGGCCTCGACCCGGGGGTACTCGCGCGGGCGGGAACGTGCGTGGCCGGAGAAGATGTCGCCGGAGTAGGGATCGTGGAAGCTCATGGCCGACCACTATATCTGCCGCATGGGCTAGACTCCCCCGCCATGGATATCCGTGCCGAAGTCTGGTCACCGCTGCAGAACACCGCCGTCTGGCTGGGTGCGTGGCTCCACGGACTCGAGGCGACGGACAACGTCATCGACGCCCTGGGGGATCTCGGGGCGGACGCCCTGACCGACGTCCTCGGGGACATCCGCCGCAGCGTGCGTCTCGATTCCGGGGAACCGGCCCTGCGTCTCGTGCTCTCCGGGCCGGGTGAGGCCCCTGCCCTGCCGGCGGGGAGTGCGGCGGCAAGCGCTGCCGGGGCCCTCGTTCTCGCCGACCCCGACCCCCTCACCCACCACATCCTCGTCCCGGAAGAGGCGGGGAACTGGGAGTGGTTCGTCGAGGAGGGGCCGTTGCCGGCGCCGGCGTGGCTGAGCCCCGGTGAGGCGGACCAGCTGCTCACGGAGGCGACGAATGAGGCGGCGCGGCTGGTCCTGGCCTCGGGCTACACCACGGACGCGCTGGTCTCGCCCCGCCTGACGGTGGGCACCCTGGCCGACTTCTACGACACGCCGGGCCTGCCCGCGGCGGTGCCGGGGCGGGCGGCGAAGCTCTTCGCGCGTGCCGACCGGGTGGCGGCGATCATCGAGACGGTCACCCGCCGGATGGACGACCACCGCATCGACCCGCAGCTGCTGGGCCTGTGGCGGCACATCCGCACCGCGCGGATGGCCGGGGTGGCCTACGCGGTGCGCGAGTTCGGGCGCTTGACCTGACAGCAGCCCGGGCGGCAGGCCGCGCCGTTGACGGTGCAGCCCTGGACGGTGACGGTGCCCAGGGAGGCGGGCCCGGCGTTGTCGACGAGCTCACCGATGATGTCGACGACCATGCCGGCGAACTCCTGCTCGGGGCCGGCGGTGCGGGTGCGCTCGACGTGGACGTCGAGTTCACGGGCGGCGTCGGCAAGCTCCGTGTCGAGGTCCCAGATGACCTCCATGTGGTCGGAGATGAAGCCCACCGGGCACACCACGACCGCGGTGACCCCCTCGGCGGCGATCGCCGTGGTGTGGTCGACGATGTCCGGCTCCAGCCACGGGGTGCGCGGGTCGCCGGAGCGGGACTGCCACACGACGTCGTAGCCGTCGACGCCCGCGGCCTCCGCGATGAGGCGGGAGGCCTCCGCCACCTGACGGGAGTAGAGGTGGGGATCCTCGGGGCCGCCGGCGGCCTCATCCGCGGCGGACGGCACGGAGTGGGCGGTGAACAGGACCCGGGTGGTGCCGCGACGCTCCGCGGGCACCTTGTCCAGCGACTCCCGGACGGCGTCGGCCATGAGGCGGACGAAGGTCGGGTGGTCGTAGAACTGCCGCAGCTTGGTGAACTCGACCGGCTCCACCCCCTTCTCCTCCAGGTGGGCGATCATCCGGCGGATGTCCTCGTTGTACTGCAGGCAGGCGGAGTAGCCGCCCCACGCGGAGGTGGCGAACACGAGCGCACGCCGCACGCCGTCGCGGGACATCTGCTCGGCGGTGTCCTCGCCGAAGGGGTGCCAGTTGCGGTTGCCGAAGTAGACCGGCAGCTCCACCCCGCGGGAGGCCAGCTCCTTCTCCAGGTTGCCGATGATCTCCCGGTTGAGGCGGTTGAGCGGGCTCACGCCGCCGAAGTGGAAGTAGTGCTCACCGACCTTCTCCAGACGCTCGCGCGGGATGCCGCGGCCACGGGTGACGTTCTCCAGGAAGGGGACGACCTCCTCGTTCCCCTCGGGACCACCGAAGGAGAGGAGGAGGAGGGCGTCAAAGTTCAGTTCATCAGCCATGCGACTGAGCCTATCAACCCTGAGAGTGACGGCTGCGCGACTGGCCGGGAACTAGATCAGCCGCACCGCGTACGGGGACATGCCGGACCAGCGGACCGGGGCCTTCTGCACGGTGGACCCGGAGTTCGGGGCCTCGAGCATCATGCCGTCACCGAGGTAGATGGCCACGTGGTGGTTGCCGGACGGACCGTAGAAGATGAGGTCGCCGCGCTGCATCTGGCCCGGGTCGATCTTGGTGCCGTGGTTGTACTGGTAGCCGGTGTAGTGCGGCAGGGCGATGCCGGCGCCGGCGAAGGCGTAGAGCACCAGGCCGGAGCAGTCGAAGCCGATCTTGTTGAAGTCACCGTGGGAGTCGGCGATGCCGCCGTCCCGGATGCCGCGGGTCGGGCCGGAGGCGTTGCCGCCGCCCCAGGCGTAGGGGACGCCCAGCTGGGACTCGGCACGGGCGATGACGGCCTCGATCTGCGCCGCCCGGTCACCGATCGGGGCGATCTCGGCCGCGGCCTGCTCGGTGAGGTCCTCGAGGGTCTCGAGCACCGGGCCGGTCGACAGGGAAGTGTCGGCCGCAGCCTCAGCCTCAGTCTCAGAGGTACCACTGGTGGAGCCGGTGCTGGACGGTGCCTCCGCCGCCGGCTCCTCCACCACGGTGGCCCCGGGGTTCTGGATCGGTGCGATGGGGGCTGGCTCCGCCTCCTCGTCCGTGACGGACGGGTACGGGTTCTCCAGGGAGGTGTGGTCGGTCTGCGCCGCCGCGATGACGGCTGCGGCGGCGGCGACGGCGGCAGCGGTGGCCGCGTCCCGGAAGGCCTGTGCCTCCGCCTCGCGGGCGGCGCGCTCGGCCGCCTCCTGCTCCGCACGCTCCTGGGCTTCCCGACGTGCCGTCGCCTCCGCCTCCGCCTGACGTGCCGCCTCGCGGGCGGCCTCGGCGGCTTCTTCTGCTTCGCGACGCTCGCGGTCGATCCGCTCCTGCTCCACGCGTGCTGCTTCCGCAGCCTCTGCTTCCGCCTCCGCCTCGGCACGGGCGGCAGCGTCGGCGGCCGCCTCCTCCGCGGCGCGGACGGCCTCCT
>NZ_DUOE01000005.1 GCF_012838985.1 Corynebacterium sp.
CGCCGCCCTCGCCGGCGCCGACGTCATCGCCGCCGAGGACACCCGCCGCGTGCGCAACCTCGCCGCCGCCCTCGGGGTGGAGATCACGGGCCGGGTCGTCTCCAACTTCGACCACAACGAGGAGGGGCGGGCCCGCCGGCTTCTCGACGCCGCCCGCAGCGGCGTCGTTCTCGTCGTCACCGACGCGGGTATGCCGCTGGTCTCGGATCCGGGTTTCTCGCTTGTCGACGCCGCCCACACCGCCGGGGTCCCCGTCACCTGCCTGCCCGGCCCCTCGGCGGTGCCGACCGCCCTGGCGCTGTCCGGGCTGCCGGTGGGCCGGTTCCTCTTCGACGGTTTCGCGCCGCGGAAGGCGGGGGCGCTGCGGTCGTGGCTGGAGTCGCTGCGCACGGAGGAGCGCGCGGTGTGCTTCTTCGAGTCCCCGCACCGCCTGGCCGAGACCCTGTCCGTCGCCGCCGAGGTGCTCGGCTCCACGCGCCGGGCGGCGGTGTGCCGGGAGTTGACCAAGACGTACGAGGAGGTCCGCCGCGGCACGTTGCCGGAGCTGGCTGAGTGGGCGGCGGACGGTGTGAAGGGGGAGATCACGGTCGTCCTCGAGGGCGGGGTGGCCGAGGAGGCGGACGTCGCTTCCCTCGTCCCGGTGGTCGAGTCACTGGTGGCCGACGGCATGCGCCTGAAGGACGCCTGCCGGGAGGTCGCGGCGGGGCGTGGGGTGTCCAACCGGGAGCTCTACGAGGCGGTCCTGGCAGCCCGCTGAGCGGGTTTTCCGCAGGTTGTTACAGCGTTGTGAGCCTCCTGTCAGGTAATCCGGGGTGAGCTGGCCCGACGTGGATCACGAAATGACAACTTTCGGCTCGCGGGCGTCGATAATGCAATAAAAGGCAGTGACCATTATTTGCCACCTGTCGGGCGCCGCATGAAGCTGACAGCATGAGTACTTCTGACCCTTCAGCGGGACACCCGGATACCGCAACACAGGAACTGGCCGCGATGATGGACGACGCGGACGTCATCGAGGACCGTCTCGGGCGGACGGCCGCCGAGGGCGCCGAGGCTGTGGTCCACGAATCAACGGACGGGCGCCCCCTGTTCGACTGGTGGATCATCGGCGTCGCCGCGATCGTGGTGGTCGCCACCGTCACGTGGGGCCTGGTCGGCCCCGACAGCTTCGCGAACTTCGCGGCGCAGTCGCTGGGATTCATCGTCGACAACCTCGGATGGGCCTTCGTCATCTTCGGCACCGTCTTCGTCGCCTTCATGATCATCGTGGCCGTCTCCCGCTTCGGAAGCATCAAACTCGGCGGGAGCGAGGAGGAACCGGAGTTCCGCACCATCTCCTGGATCGCCATGATGTTCGCCGCCGGCATGGGCATCGGCCTGATGTTCTACGGCGCCACCGAGCCGCTCACCTTCTACCGCGACGGCGTCCCCGGACACCAGCCACGGGAGGTGGGCACCGCGATGGCCGGCACCCTCTTCCACTGGACGCTGCACCCGTGGGCCATCTACGCGATCGTCGGCCTGGCCATCGCCTATTCGACGTTCCGCCTGGGCCGTCGTCAGCTCATCTCCTCCGCCTTCGTCCCGCTCCTCGGTGAGAAGGGCGCCCGCGGCTGGCAGGGGCGCATCATCGACAGTCTCGCGATCATCGCCACCATCTTCGGCACCGCCACCTCGCTGGGCATCGGCGCGCTGCAGATCCGCGCCGGGCTGTCGGCCTCCGGGCTCATCGACGATCCCGGCACCTGGACCGTCGTCGGCATCATCGCCGTGCTCACCCTGGCGTTCATCCTCTCCGCCATCTCCGGTGTGGGCAAGGGCATCCAGTACCTGTCCAACGCCAACATGATCATGGCCGCCGCCCTGGCGATCTTCGTGTTCATCCTGGGCCCGACCGTCACCGTGCTCAACATGATGCCCACCGCGATGTCCTCGTACTTCGCGCAGTTCTTCGAGATGGCCGGCCGCACCGCCAACTCCGCGGACGGCACCGCCGGTGAGTGGCTGGGTGGCTGGACCATCTTCTACTGGGCCTGGTGGATCTCCTGGTCGCCGTTCGTCGGCATGTTCCTGGCGCGTATCTCCCGTGGCCGCACCATCCGCGAGTTCACCATCGGTGTCCTCGTCGTGCCGTCCCTGGTCTCCGTCGTCTGGTTCTCCGTCTTCGGTGGCTCCGCCATCGTCTTCGAACAGCGCGGCCAGTCCATCTGGGGTGACGGCACCGCCGAGTCCCAGCTGTTCAACCTGCTGCACCAGCTCCCGGGTGGCACCATTGCCGGCGTGCTGGCCATGATCCTGCTGGGCACCTTCTTCATCACCTCCGCCGACTCCGCGTCGACGGTCATGGGCACCCTGTCCCAGAACGGGCGCAGCGACGCCACCCCGTGGGTCTCCGCGCTGTGGGGCCTGATGACCGCGGCCGTCGGCATGGTCATGCTCACCGCCAGCGAGGACTCCCTGGCCAACCTGCAGTCGATCACGATCGTCGCCGCCAGCCCCTTCCTGCTCATCGTCATCGGTCTCATGTTCGCCCTGTGGAAGGACCTGAGCCACGACGTCATCTACCTGGACCACCGCTCCCAGCGTGAGTTCAGCGCCCGCCTGGCGCGCGAACGCAGGGTGCACGCCGAGCACCGCCGGGCCCAGGAACGCAGGGCGCAGCGCGCCAAGCGATTGGCCGAGCGCAACAAGTCGGAGCCCATGAAATAAGGTGTATCCCATGACCCAGTCTGTGCTTGTCTCCGTCGCCTGGCCGTACGCGAACGGCCCCCGCCACATCGGACACGTCGCCGGTTTCGGCGTCCCCTCCGATGTCTTCGCCCGCTACCAGCGGATGATCGGTAATGAGGTCCTCATGATCTCGGGCACCGACGAGCACGGCACACCCCTCCTCGTCCAGGCCGACAAGGAGAACGTCACGGTCAAGGAACTGGCCGACCGATACAACCGGCAGATCGTCGAGGACCTCGCCGGCCTCGGCCTGTCCTACGACCTGTTCACCCGCACCACCACCCGCAACCACTACGCGGTGGTGCAGGAGCTGTTCCGTGGCCTCCACGACAACGGCTACATGATCAAGGAGACCACCATGGGTGCCGTCTCCCCGTCGACCGGGCGCACCCTGCCGGACCGCTACATCGAGGGCACCTGCCCGCTGTGCGGCGCCGACGGTGCCCGCGGCGACCAGTGCGACAACTGCGGCAACCAGCTCGACCCGGCGGACCTGATCAACCCGGTGTCCAAGGTCAACGGCGAGACCCCGAAGTTCGTCGAGACCGAGCACTTCCTCCTCGACCTGCCCTCCCTGGCCGAGGCGCTGGGGGAGTGGCTGCGCGGCCGCGAGGACTGGCGTCCCAACGTGCTGAAGTTCTCCCTCAACCTGCTGGAGGATCTGCGCCCGCGCGCCATGACCCGTGACATCGACTGGGGTGTCCCGATCCCGGTCGACGGCTGGGAGGACAACAACGCCAAGAAGCTCTACGTCTGGTTCGACGCCGTCATCGGTTACCTGTCCGCCTCCATCGAGTGGGCGTGGCGTTCCGGCAACCCGGACGCGTGGAAGCAGTGGTGGCAGGATCCGGCCGCCGAGGGCTACTACTTCATGGGCAAGGACAACATCACGTTCCACTCCCAGATCTGGCCCGCGGAGCTGCTCGGCTACGCCGGCAAGGGTGCCAAGGGTGGCGAGCTGCACAAGTACGGGGAGATCAACCTGCCGACCGAGGTCGTCTCGTCCGAGTTCCTCACGATGTCCGGCTCGAAGTTCTCCTCCTCCAAGGGCGTGGTCATCTACGTCAAGGACTTCCTCGCCGAGTTCGGCCCGGACCCGCTGCGCTACTTCATCGCGGTCGCCGGCCCGGAGAACACCGACACCGATTTCACGTGGGACGAGTTCGTCCGCCGCGTGAACAATGAGCTGGCCAACGGCTGGGGCAACCTGGTCAACCGCACCGTGTCGATGGCGCACAAGAACTTCGGTGAGGTCCCCACCCCGGGTGAGCTCACCGACGCCGACACCGCGATCCTCGACCTGGCGGCGCAGACCTTCGACATCGTCGGCGAGAATCTGGCGCTGTCGAAGTTCAAGAACGGCATCACCGCCGCCATGCACGTCGTCGGTGAGGCCAACGCCTACATCGCCGACCAGGAGCCGTGGAAGCTGGCCAAGGACGAGTCCCAGCGCGAGCGTCTGGCCACCGTCCTGTGGACCGCCCTGCAGGTGGTCTCCGACTGCAACACCCTGCTCACCCCGTACCTGCCGCACATCGCGCAGCAGGTGCACGAGACCCTCGGCCGCGAGGGCGTGTGGGCCGCGAAGCCGGAGATCCGGGAGGTCACCGACGACATGCCGGTCGAGCTGGTCGGCGTGGGCCTGCCCGAGGAGGGCGCGTCCTACCCGGTCATCACGGGTGACTACACGCAGCAGCAGGCCGTGTGGGAGCGCGTCGAGGTCGTCCCGGGCACGCCGCTGAGCAAGCCGAAGCCGCTCATCCAGAAGCTGGAGCCGGAGCTGGCGGAGACCGGTCCGGAGTGGGCCCCGGTCCAGTAAATGGTGTGACGTACTAGGCTGGGCCTCCACACATCGCAAGGAGGTCCAGTGTGAGTACCCCCCGCCTACGGCAGACGCAGGCCCTGTCTGCGCTGCTGATCTTCGCCGCCGTGTTCATCGCGGCGATCAACCTGCGCTCCGGCATCTCCTCACTCGGTGCCGTGCTCAGCGACGCCCTCGAGGCCTTCGGCGTCGGTGGTTCCCTGGCCGGTGTCATCACGGCCATCCCCGGGCTGTTCTTCTCCGTGCTGGGTCTGCTGGCGGTTCCGCTGGCCACCCGGCTGGGACTGTCGCGCACGCTCTTCGTGGGCATGGCCCTGTCACTGCTCGGCCTGGCGGCGCGGCCCTGGGTGGGGGACATCTGGGCGTTCATCGTGCTCACCGTCTTCGTCACGGTGGGCATCGCGCTGGCGAATGTGCTGCTGCCCGCGTGGATCAAGAACCACGGCGGCCGGCACATCGTCGCGCTCATGACGGTCTACGGGTCCGTGCTGGGCATCTCCGGCGCCGCCGGCCCCCTCACCGCCCTGCTCTCCGACGACTTCCGGTGGGCCCTGTTCCTCTGGGCCGTCCCCGCGGCGCTGCAGGTCGTCGTGTGGTTCGTGGTCGTCCTGCGCGTCGGCCGCGACGTGCCGACGTCCACCTCGCCGCGGGCGGCGGGGGAGGAGGGCGGCGTCGTGAAGCAGGTGTCCCTGTGGAGATCGTCGACGGCGGTCTTCCTCATGATGTTCTTCGGGCTGCAGTCGATGCACGCGTACATCCAGATGGGCTGGCTGCCGAAGATCTACGTCGACCACGGGGTCGACGCCTCCACCGCGAGCCTGGCGCTGGCGCTGGTCGGCAGCTTCAACATCGTCGGCGGCCTCATCATGCCGGTGATCATCGACCGCCTCCGCTCGGTCGTGTGGCTGCCGGTGCTCTTCTCCGCGCTCATGGGCGCCGGATACCTCGGCCTGTGGCTGGCGCCGGCCGCCTCGCCGATGCTGTGGGCCTCACTGCTGGGCGTCGGTGGCTTCTGCTTTCCGACGGCCATCGCCCTCATCCCCGCCCGCTCCCGCGTGCCCATGGTCACCGCCCGCCTCTCCGGCTTCGTGCAGCCCGTCGGCTACGTCATCGCGGCGGTCGGCCCGCTGGTCGTCGGTGTCGTCCGCGAGTCGACGGGGGACTGGTCGCTCATCCTCCCGGTGCTCGCCGCGATCTGCGTGCTCATGGGGGCGGTCGGTTTCCGGGCCGCGCGCAACGTCTACATTGACGACGAACTGGCCGCGAAAAGCCCAGCTCAGGGCTGATGTCGGGGGCGTGGTCTAGCGTGGGGGCCATGCAGGCAACCAGAGATCGGGCCAATGAACTCCTCACCGGCATCGCGGGGCCGGGCGCGCAGCTGCGCGACGACCAGTGGACCGCGATCGACGCACTCGTCAACGACCGACGGCGCATGCTCGTCGTCCAACGCACCGGCTGGGGCAAGTCGGCGGTGTACTTCATCGCCGCCAAGATGCTCCGCGACGCCGGCGCCGGGGCCTCCCTCATCATCTCCCCGCTGCTCGCCCTCATGCGTAACCAGGTGGCCGCCGCCCGGCGCGCCGGGATCCGCGCCGCGACGCTCAACAGCGCGAACATGACCGAGTGGGAGGAGGTGCAGGAGCAGGTCGCCGCGGGGGAGGTCGACGTGCTGCTCATCTCCCCGGAACGCCTCAACAACCCGGGTTTCCGCGATGAGGTGCTGCCGGCGCTGGCCGCCACCGTGGGCATGGTCGTGGTGGATGAGGCGCACTGCATCTCCGACTGGGGGCATGACTTCCGCCCCGACTACCGTCGCATCCGTGACCTGCTCGCCGGGCTGCGCGGGGGTGTGCCGGTGCTGGCCACCACCGCGACGGCCAACGATCGCGTCGTCGCCGACGTGCAGGCCCAGCTCGGCGCGGACACCGGCCTGCTGCGCGGCGGCCTGGACCGCGAGTCCCTGCACCTGTCGGTGGTGCGCCTGCCCGACACCACGCAGCGTCCGGCCTGGCTGGCCACGCACCTGGCCGAGCTGGAGGGCTCCGGCATCATCTACTGCCTCACCGTCGCCGCCGCCGAGGACCTCGCGGAGGCGCTGGAGGCGGCGGGCTGGAACGTCGCCGCCTACACCGGCCGCACCGAGGCCACGGAGCGCGAAAGGCTGGAGCACGCGCTGATCGACAACGAGCTCAAGGCACTGGTGGCCACCTCGGCACTGGGCATGGGCTTTGACAAACCCGACCTCGGTTTCGTCGTCCACGTCGGCGCACCGGGTTCGCCCGTGAGCTACTACCAGCAGATCGGTCGCGCCGGCCGCGGCACCGACCGCGCCGACGTCATCCTCCTGCCCGGCGCGGAGGACAGGGACATCTGGGAGTACTTCGCCTCCGTGTCCTTCCCCGACGAGGAGACGGTGCGCCACCTGCTCGGGGTGCTCACTGATGAGGCGCAGTCGACCATGCGCCTGGAGACCCGGGTCGATCTGTCCCGCTCCCGCCTGGACCAGGTGCTCAAGGTCCTCGACGTCGATGGTGCGGTGCGCCGCGTCCGAGGTGGCTGGGTGGGCACCGGCCAACCGTGGGAGTACGACGCCGCCCGTTATGCCGGTCTGGCGCAGGCCCGGCAGGCGGAGCAGGACGCGATGGTCGCCTACGAGAACACCGACGCCTGCCGCATGCTCTTCCTGCGTGACCAGCTCGATGACGCCACCGCCGAGGGGCCCTGCGGGCGCTGCGACAATTGCACAGGCCGCCGCCTCGACGCGGCGGTGGACCCGGCCGTCGCCGAGCGC
>NZ_DUOE01000037.1 GCF_012838985.1 Corynebacterium sp.
CCGCGTGAGCTACTGGGTCTAGGAGGACTCCCTTGGTATCCATCGACACCTACAACGCCTGCGTCGACTTCCCCATCTTCGACGCCAAGTCGCGTTCCATGAAGAAGGCCTTCCTGTCCACCGCGGGTGGCGCGATCGGGCGCAACAAGGACAACACCGTCGTCGTCGAGGCGCTGCGGGACATCAACCTGCACCTGCGTGAAGGCGACCGCGTCGGCCTCGTCGGCCACAACGGCGCCGGTAAGTCGACGCTGCTGCGTCTGCTGTCGGGCATCTACGAGCCGACGCGCGGTTCCGCGGACATCCGGGGCCGCGTCGCGCCGGTCTTCGACCTGGGCGTGGGCATGGACCCGGAGATCTCGGGCTACGAGAACATCATCATCCGTGGTCTCTTCCTCGGGCAGACGCGTAAGCAGATGAAGGCCAAGATCGACGAGATCGCCGAGTTCTCCGAGCTCGGCGAGTACCTCAACATGCCGCTGCGCACCTACTCCACCGGCATGCGCGTCCGCCTGGCGCTCGGCGTGGTCACCTCCATCGAACCGGAGATCCTGCTTCTCGACGAAGGCATCGGCGCTGTCGACGCCGCCTTCATGGCCAAGGCCCGCGTCCGCCTGCAGGAACTGGTCAAGCGCTCGGGCATCCTCGTCTTCGCCTCCCACTCGAATGACTTCCTGGCGCAGCTGTGCAACACCGCGTTGTGGATCGACCACGGTGAGATCCGTAAGGCGGGGCTCGTGGATGAGGTCGTGGAGGCCTACGAGGGCAAGGGGGCGGGCGATTACGTCCGCTCCCTGCTCAAGCGTTTCGACGTCGAGAAGCCCTGAGAAGCCCTGAGGGCGTTTGCCGGTACACTCCCCTCTTTTCGGGGGCTGAAATCCGGGGAGTGTACCGGCGATCGACCTGCGCGCCCCTCCGCTGCGCCTTAGGGTGTGGCCGAGGGGGAAGCTCATGGACTTCGGGGACCGGACCGTCGTGGATTCAGCCCTGCTCAAGGAGCGGGGGCTGAGCCAGAAGAAGATCGAGGGGCTCGTACGCAGGGGCCTCCTGCACCGCGTGGAGCAGGGCGTGTTCACCACGGTCCCGGCGGAGGGCGAGGTGCTGCTCCGGGCGCTCCTGCACCGCCGCCCGGGCCTGGTGTTCACGGGCCGCACCGCGCTGCAGCTGCGGCGGGGGAGCCCGATCACGCTGCCGGTGCAGGCGACGGTCCCGCCCGGGAGGTCGGTCAACGGGACGGACAGGCTCACCCTGGTGCGCCGCAAGGACGTCACGCACGAGGAGGTCGGCGGGTTCCGCGTGACGTCGCGTGCGGTGGCCGTGGCGGATGCGGACCGGGTCACCGACGCGGACCTCATCGCCTACCTGGAGGAGGAGTTCGCCGGTCGCCGGGGCAAGGAGGCTCTGGCGGAGGAGGTGGCGGCGATGCCGCGGGTGCCCGCCCGGTTCCACGGGCTGGTGGCCCGGGCCGCGGTCGGGGCGGACAGCGAGGTGGAGCGGCTGGTGGCGCGGGAGCTCATCGCGCGGGGTGTGGAGGTGGAGCAGAACGTCTTCCTCGGCCACTACTACTTCGACATCGTCCTGCCGCAGGCGAGAATCATCGTGGAGATCGACGGCTACCAGTTCCACAACGCGGAGAGCCGGGAGGCCTTCGTCCGGGACCGGTGGAAGGCGAACGTCGCGGCACGCCGGGGTTACCGCGTGCTGCGTTACTCCGGCAGCTGCGTGCGGCACCACCTGGTCCCGGTGGTGGAGCAGATCATCGCCC
>NZ_DUOE01000006.1 GCF_012838985.1 Corynebacterium sp.
CCCGCCGGAGCGCAGGCGCGGGGCAGCGTCGGCGCCGGCTGCGGGGCGACGGCCGGGGTCCTGCGGGGTGGCGTCGGCCAGGCCTCGCTGACGGTGGGGGAGCACACGGTGTCCGCCCTGGTGGTGGCCAACCCGGTCGGCTCCGTCATCGATCCCGGCACCGGCCTGCTGTGGGGTGATCCCGGACGGCCCGCGGTCGATCCGGAGAAGTTCGGGGCGCTGGAGCATCCGGCGGCCCGGTTGAACACGACGATCGGCGTCGTCGCCACTGATGCGCCGGTCACCACCGCCCAGGTCACCCGACTGGCCATGGTCGGGCACGACGGCATCGCGCGGGCCGTGCGGCCGGCGCACTCCCCGTTGGACGGGGACACCCTCTTCGCGGTCGGTACGTCGGAGGAGACCTCCGGCGTCGATGTCGAGACACTGCACGCCCTGTCCGCGGCGGCGGCTGATGTGGTGCAGGAGGCGCTTGTCGACGCCGTCGTGTCCGCCGTCCCCGGGTACGACGTCGGCTGCTGGGCGGAGATCCTCCCCGACTGATTAGAGTGGTGGGCAATGTACCAGCCAGTCCCGTACCCCACCGCCCCGCCGCCGTCTCCCCGCGGTGGCTCCGCGCTCCGTTCCGGCCTCCTGTTCGCCGGAGGTTACGTGCTCGTCATCTGGGCGGTGCACCTCATCAATGTCCTGATATTCGGCGGACAATTGGTGTTCTTCGGAATCCACCCGATGGACGTATCGTCGTTGTGGCATATATTCACGTCCCCTCTGCTGCACGCCAACGTGGAGCATCTCATCTCCAACACGATCCCCGGCGCTGTATTCAGCTTCCTCATAGGTATGTCGCGGGCGCGGGTGTGGTGGGAGGTCACGGCGATCGTCGTTCTGGTTGGAGGGGCCGGTGTCTGGCTGCTGGGAGGCGTGGGAACCAACCACATCGGGGCCTCCGGCCTCGTCTACGGTTGGCTCGGTTATCTGCTGGTCCGGGGCCTGTTCAACCGCAGTGTCATGCAGATCATGGTGGGGGTTGGCCTGGGGATTCTCTACTCCGGGCTGGTCTGGGGGGTGTTCCCCGGTGTGCCCGGGTTGTCCTGGCAGGCGCACCTCTTCGGCGCCGTCGGCGGCATTGCGGCGGGCATGTTCATCACCTCGGACGACCCGCCTGCGCTGCGGGAGAAGAAGCGCCTCCGGAGTCTGCAAAAGGGGTCCGCAGAGGGGTCCTGACCCCCTTCCGGGTGGAACCTGAGAGCAGTATTTCAGGAGTCACACAGGTTGAATAGTGGTTCTCCCGAGAATTGCTAGTATCATGAGGATTTATGAGAAGCAGTGACGTGGAGTGGTTGTCGGACCAGGAGTCAGAGACCTGGATGAATGTATGGTCTTTTCATGTCTGGCTGCCCTCCCGACTGGAAGCACAGTTGAAGCGGGACGCCGGAATCAGTCATTACGACTACTTCGCGCTGGTGCAGCTGTGGAAGGCCCCCCAGCATGTCCTCCGCATGAGTGAACTGGCGGCGACCTCCGACATGACCCTGTCCCACCTGTCCCGGGTGATCACCCGACTGGAGAAGCAGGACCTCGTGCGCCGTCTCCCGGATCCCGGCGACGGCCGTTCCACGCTCGCGGAGCTCACCTCCGACGGTCTGGCTCTCTTCGAGCAGGCGGCCCCGGGCCACGTCTCCGAGGTCCGTCGTCTCATCTTCGACAACCTTGAGCCGGAGGAGCAGCGCCACTTCTCGGAGGCGATGAGCAAGATCGTCGCCGCCATCGACAACGAGGAGCGTCGACTCCCGCGCTAGCATGGTCGGCGTGAGCACTCCTGAAGCACCCATCGGCATCTTCGACTCGGGTGTCGGCGGTCTGACGGTCGCCCGCACGATCATGGATCAGCTGCCGCACGAGTCGATCATCTACATCGGTGACACCGCGCACGGCCCCTACGGTCCGCTGCCCATCGCCGAGGTCCGCGCCCACGCGACCCGGATCGCCGACGACCTCGTCGAGCGCGGCTGCAAGATGCTCGTCATCGCCTGCAACACGGCCTCCGCGGCCTTCCTCCACGACGCCCGCGAGCGTTATGACGTCCCCGTTGTCGAGGTCATCCAGCCGGCGGTGCGTCGCGCACTGGCGACGACCCGCAACGGCAAGGTCGGGGTGATCGGCACGGTCGGCACCATCAACTCGGGTGCCTACCAGGACCTGTTCGCCATCAACCCCGGCGTGGAGGCGCACGCTCAGGCCTGTCCCAGCTTCGTCGACTTCGTCGAACGCGGCATCACCTCGGGACGCCAGATCCTCGGTGTCGCCGAGGCCTACGTGGAGCCCCTGCAGGCGGCGGGCGTCGACACGCTCGTGCTGGGATGCACCCACTACCCGCTGCTGTCGGGCGTCATCCAGCTGGCCATCGGTGACCACGTCACCCTGGTCTCCTCCGCGGAGGAGACCGCCAAGGACGTGTTGCGGGTGCTCACCCGGGAGAACCTGCTCGCCGATCCGGTGGGGGACGGGGAACGGCAGCCGACCCGCATCTTCGAGTCGACCGGGGATCCGGAGAAGTTCGCGGCGCTCTCGGGACGCTTCCTCGGCCCGGGTGTCGGTCACGTGCATCAGGTCACCGGGCTGTGACACCTGGGAATTCCCCTCACAATCTGATGACGTTCTGTGCGTTGCGTTCGAGAAAACTACTCTGACGTGGCACAGTAGCGACATGAAGTTGACGATCCTCGGAAGTTCCGGCAGCGTCGGCGCGCCCACCAACCCGGCCTCGGGCTATCTGGTGACCGTCGACAACTCCCCGGCCCTGCTCGTGGACATCGGACCCGGCGTGCTCGGCAGCCTCCAGAAGTTCCACGACCCGTGCGACGCCCACGTGGTGTTCTCCCACCTGCACGCGGACCACTGCCTCGACTTCCCCTCGCTGATGGTGTGGCGCCGCTACCACCCGCACTCCCCGGCGAAGGGACGCAACCTCTGCTTCGGCCCCTCCGGGACCCTCTCCCACCTGGGCCCCCTGTCCGCCGACAGCCCGGGCGAGGTGGACGACATGTCCGACACCTTCGCCTTCGCCCCCTGGCGCACCGGCGAGGCCCACATCATCGACCGCCTCAGCGTCGTCCCCTTCGAGGCCGTCCACCCCGTCGAGGCCTACTGCCTGCGCATCACGGAGCACACCTCGCAGAAGACCATCGCCTACTCGGGTGACACCGGCTGGACCGACCAGCTCGTCGAATGTGCCCGCGACGCCGACGTCTTCCTCTGCGAGGCCACCTGGTGCGCCGGTGACGGGGACTTCCCGCCGGACATGCACCTCACCGGCGCGGAGGCCGGACGGGCCGCCCGCCTGGCCGGCGCCAAGCGCCTCATCCTCGTGCACATCCCGCCGTGGGGCGATGAGGAGGCCACCCTCGCCGCCGCCCGCGCGGAGTACGACGGCCCGATCGAGGTCGGTCACCCGGGTCAGGTCATCGAGTTCTGACACCCCGCAGGTAGCCTGGGGGACATGACTTCTGATTTCCAGCGTGCCGACGGCCGCGATCTCGACCAGCTCCGCACCGTGCGCATCACCCGCGGCTTCACCTCCAACCCGGCCGGTTCCGTCCTCATCGAGTACGGCAACACCCGGGTCATGTGCACCGCCAGCGTCGAGCACGGCGTCCCCCGCTTCAAGAAGGACTCCGGCGAGGGCTGGCTCACCGCCGAGTACGCCATGCTCCCGGCCGCCACCCACGACCGCATGCGTCGTGAGTCCACGGCCGGCAAGGTCAAGGGCCGCACCCAGGAGATCTCCCGTCTGGTCGGCCGTGCGCTGCGCGCCGCCGTCGACCTCTCCCAGCTGGGTGAGAACACCATCAACATCGACTGCGACGTCCTGCAGGCCGACGGCGGCACCCGCACCGCCTCCATCACCGGCGCCTACGTCGCGCTGGCCGACGCCATCGCCGTGCTCAAGTCCGAGGGCGTCGTCCCGGGCGAGCCGCTGCTCCCGCCCGTCGCCGCCGTCTCCGTCGGCCTGGTCGACGGGAACGTCTGCCTTGACCTGCCCTATGAGGAGGATGTCCGCGCCGAGGTCGACCTCAACGTCGTCATGACCGAGGCAGGCAACTTCGTCGAGGTCCAGGGCACCGGTGAAAACGGTGACTTCAACCGTGAGCAGCTGGACGCCATGCTCGACTCCGCGGAGAAGGGCTGCCGCGAGCTCATCGCCGCCCAGCGGGCCGCACTGGGGATCTGACATGCAGCTGCTCGTCGCGTCGAACAACGCCAAGAAGCTCGCCGAGCTGGAGCGGATCCTCCGCGAGGCGGACGTGCAGGGCGTGGAGGTCCTCCCGCTCAGCCAGGCCCCGGCCTACGGGGAGCCGGTCGAGGACGGCCGCACCTTCGCCGACAACGCCCTCATCAAGGCGCGGGCGGGGGCCCGGGAGACCGGCCTGGTGTGCATCGCCGATGACTCCGGTCTGGCGGTGGAGGAACTCAACGGCATGCCGGGTGTGCTCTCCGCCCGCTGGTCCGGGCGGCACGGCGACGATGACGCGAACAACGCCCTCCTCCTGGGGCAGATGGCGCACGTCCCCGATGAGCGTCGGGCCTGCGCCTTCGTGTCCGTGTGCGCACTGGTCACCCCGGACGGCGCGGAGCACGTCGCCGAGGGACGCTGGGAGGGCACCCTCCTGCGGGAGCCGGTGGGGGAGAACGGTTTCGGGTACGACCCGCTGTTCCTGCCGGCCGACGACATCGCCGCCGGTCGTTCCTCGGCGCAGCTGAGCCCGGAGGAGAAGAACTCCCTGTCCCACCGTGGGAAGGCGTTGGCGCAGCTCGTCGAGGTCATCCGGTCTCTGGCGTCACAGTAGCGTCGGTGCGGTTGGTGGCCCGGTGCCGCCGCCGGATCTTCGCCCCCGCCGACTCGCTCTGGAAGGCGGAGTCGTTGAACTCCATCGCTCCGCCGTCGGATGGCGCCCACCCGGTCCGCCCGGTGGTGGGGTCCTTATCCATGTGCCCCAGTCCGAAGGCGGCGTCGGAGAAGCTCTTGAGCTCCACCACCTTCTCCGGGTGGGCGACCGCCGCGGACAGTTCCGTCAGCGCCGATTCAACGCGGTCGGCCAGTCCGCGCATCGCCTCCCGGCTCATGCTCCGCATGCTTCCCCGCCCCGATGCTCGATTATGTGTGCGGTGTTGATTCAGCACCGCCCCCTGTCAACTCTCACCGCCAGACGGGCGTTCGGTCCCCCTGTTCGTAGTGAGTCCCCTGGAGGTGAAGGTCTTTACAGGGTGGACTAATATTCGACGAATGACCCCGCAGAACATCGATGATCCCCGCAACCGCCCGAGTGCACAGACGGCGGAGCGGCAGTACGTCCTCACCCTCGGTTGTCCTGACTCGACCGGTATCGTCGCGAAGCTGTCGACGTTCCTGGCTGAGCAGGGTGGTTGGATCACCGAGGCCGCCTACTTCACGGACCCGGAGAACAACTGGTTCTTCACCCGTCAGGCGGTCCGTGCGGATTCCGTCGGCATGAGCATCGATGAGCTGCGGGAGAAGTTCCGTCCGGTGGCGGAGGAGTTCGGTCCGAAGGCGCAGTGGCGTCTGTGGGACACGGCGGACCTGAAGAAGGTCGTCATCCTCGTCTCCCGGGAGGGGCACTGCCTCCACGATCTGCTCGGCCGCGTCGCGGAGAACGACTACCCGATGGAGGTCGTGGCGGTCGTCGGCAACCACGATAACCTCTCCTACATCGCGGACAACCACGGGGTGCCGTTCTACCACGTGCCGTTCCCGAAGGACGCCGTCGGCAAGCGGAAGGCCTTCGAGGAGGTCGGGGAGATCGTCAACTCCTATGAGCCGGACGCCATTGTCCTGGCGCGTTTCATGCAGATCCTGCCGCCGGACTTCTGTGAGATGTGGGCGGGCCGGGTGCTCAACATCCACCACAGCTTCCTGCCGTCCTTCATGGGTGCCCGTCCGTACCACCAGGCGCACAAGCGGGGTGTGAAGCTCATCGGTGCGACGTGCCACTTCGCCACCTCCGATCTGGATGACGGTCCGATCATCGAGCAGGACGTCATGCGCGTGACCCACAAGGACACCCCGGAGGAGATGCAGCGTCTCGGCCGGGACGCCGAGAAGTCGGTCCTGGCCCGTGGCCTGCGCTACCACCTCGAGGACCGGGTCCTCGTCTACGGCAACCGTACCGTCGTCTTCGACTGACCCACGGAAGAGCACGGAAGAGCGCAACGGGGCACCTGCAGTACTGCAGGTGCCC
>NZ_DUOE01000038.1 GCF_012838985.1 Corynebacterium sp.
ACGACAACTCGACTACAGCCCCGGTCAATCACAAGAAGATCGCACGGATCATGCGCTCGCTGAAGCTGTTCGGCTACTCGAAGAAACGCAAGGTCACCACCACGGTGTCCGAGGGAAAGAAGCCGGTGTTCCCCGATCTCGTGGGAAGGAAGTTCACCGCCCCGGCACCGAACCGGGTCTACGTCGGTGACATCACCTACCTGCCGATTGCCGACGGGTCGAATATGTACCTCGCCACCGTCATCGACTGTTATTCCCGCCGGCTGGCCGGCTTCGCGATCGCCGACCACATGCGCACTTCCCTGGTTCAGGACGCCGTGGTGATGGCGAAGGGCCAGCGTGGGGGCCTGGAGAACGCTGTTTTTCACTCGGACCACGGCAGTGTGTACACCTCGCACGCGTTCCAGGAGACGTGTACGCAGCTGGGGATCCGGCAGTCGATGGGCGGGATCGGTAGCAGTGCTGACAACGCCTTGGCGGAGTCCTTCAACGCCGCATTGAAGCGTGAGGTCCTCCAGGACGCGAAGGTATTTTCCAGTCA
Source organism: Corynebacterium sp. (assembly GCF_012838985.1). GTDB lineage: Bacteria > Actinomycetota > Actinomycetes > Mycobacteriales > Mycobacteriaceae > Corynebacterium. The sequence goes on from NZ_DUOE01000038.1 coordinate 542, forward strand.
GCTTGTCTGTCGTCGGGATGTTTTCCGCTGGTGTACCCGTTACAACACGACTCGTCGGCATTCCTGGTGCAGATATCTCGCTCCAGCGGTGTTCGAGGAGCGTTGCCCTGTTATGCTCAAGTCTGCTTCCTGATTAAATCCCCTGTGTCTACTTTCCAGGGGTCGGGCATATCCCGCCGATCGAGCACTACACCAACTACCAACGAGAAAACCACGCAGGCCTTCACGCCGCGTAACACGCCACTCTCAAAAATTCAGGCCGATTCACTCGCTCGAGGTGAGGAATTTGGCCCCCAACCACCTCACCCGGTAAGATCCTCCAAGGCTTCATGCGACTGCGGTCCACAGCAGTTGCGCCACCTGGCCGTGGGTGTCGAAAACCCTGGTCAGGTCATTTCATGTGGACTGAAACAACGATTGAGAGATACCTCATGGCTCTGACCTCTGAGCAGAAGAAGACCATCCTGAGCGAGTTCGGTCTGCACGAGACCGACACCGGCTCCACCGAGGCACAGGTCGCACTGCTGACCAGCCGCATCAACAACCTGACCGAGCACCTGAAGTTCCACAAGCATGACCACCACTCCCGTCGTGGCCTGCTGCTGCTGGTCGGTCGTCGTCGTGGCCTGCTGAAGTACCTGGCCGACAACAACATCAACCGCTACCGTGACCTGATTGCCCGTCTGGGCCTGCGTCGCTAAGCGAACAGAACTTCCAGCCGAACCCGCTCTCCATCCGGAGGGCGGGTTCGGCGTTTCTATGCCCCGGGAACCAGCTGGGCCGGCAGGAGAAGCCCCTCGCGCCGGCCTCCCAGCCAGATGAAGTCCGGCCCGCGCTGCTGCCGAGGAGTCTCGTCGGCGAAGGAGTAGGTTCCCGCTGACGTCCGCACCGCCACACCACCGTGCGGCAGCGCGGACACCACCAGCTCGGAGCCCGGTTCGTAGTGCTGTGTCACGCGGCGGCGCGTCGACAAGTATCTCGCCGTCACCACCGCCACCGCGAGCGTGAGCATCACCAGCAGCACCGCCGCCGGGCCGGCTGCATTCCCGATGCTCTCCGTGGACAGGAGAGCGCCCAGCCCACCGCCCGTCAGTCCGGCCAGGCCGCCCCACAGGCGGCTGCCCCGGAGGGGACTCGCGGCGGCGACGGCCGCGCGCCGGAGAGCCGGGTCGACGGTCAGTGATGTAGTCATATCCCCACCTCTAGCAGATTCCCGCGCCCGGGCCCGCGGAAGGGGCTTTTAACACCCTGGTTCACCTGGTAGAATCGCGAACCGTTGTTAAGACACGCATCCGGCGACACCGATGATCGCCGATAACTCAGATCTGAGGAGATACATGAGCAACCCCGTGGAAATTCACGTCGACGAGGATTACGGCGTAACCGAGGCGATTGTCACGATCGACAACGGTGACTTCGGTACCCGCGAGATCCGTTTCGAGACCGGCCAGCTGGCACGCCAGGCCGGCGGCGCCGTGACCACCTACCTGGACGAGGAGAACATGCTTCTCGCCACGGTCACCGCCTCGAACCAGCCGCGTGAGGGCTTCGACTTCTTCCCGCTGACCGTCGACGTCGAGGAGCGGATGTACGCCGCGGGCCGCATCCCGGGTTCCTTCTTCCGTCGTGAGGGTCGTCCGTCGACCGACGCGATCCTCGCCTGCCGTCTGATCGACCGTCCGCTGCGCCCGACCTTCGTCAAGGGCCTGCGCAACGAGGTCCAGGTCGTCATCACCGTTCTGTCCCAGGTCCCGGAGGACTACTACGACGTCGTCGCCATCAACGGTGCCTCCGCCGCGACCCAGCTGTCCGGCCTGCCGGTCTCCGGTGCGGTCGGCGGTGTCCGCGTGGCACTGATCGCCGATGACAAGCACCCGGAGGGCCAGTGGGTCGCGTTCCCGAACCAGGCGCAGCGTGAGCAGTGTGTCTTCGAGATGGTCGTCGCCGGCCGCCTCGTCGAGCGCAAGGGCCGCCGCAAGGGCGAGGACGTCGCCATCATGATGGTCGAGGCCGGGGCGGGCGCGAACGTGCTCGAGCTGGTCCGCAACGGTGCTCCGGCGCCGACCGAGTCGACCGTGTCCGAGGGCCTCGAGGCCGCCAAGCCGTTCATCGCCCTGCTGTGCAAGGCCCAGAACGGTCTGGCCGAGCAGGCCGCCAAGGAGCGTCAGGAGTTCCCGGTCTTCCCGCCGTACACCGATGAGGTGTTCGCGGCCGTCGAGAAGAAGGCCGGCAAGAAGCTCGGCGAGATCATGACCATCGCCGGCAAGCACGAGCGCGAGGACGCCGCCAACGACTACATGGTCGAGATCGAGGAGCAGCTCGTCGGTTCCTTCGCGGAGAACCCGGACGCCGCCAAGGAGGTCCGTGCCGCCTACAACGCGCTGATGAAGAAGATCGTGCGCCAGAAGATCCTCACCGAGGGCTTCCGTATCGACGGCCGCGGTGTCGCCGACATCCGTGACCTCGGCGTCGAGGTCGAGCTCATCCCGCGTGCGCACGGTTCCGCGCTGTTCGAGCGTGGCGAGACCCAGATCCTGGGCGTGACCACCCTGGACATGCTCAAGATGGAGCAGCAGATCGACTCGCTGTCCCCGGAGACCTCCAAGCGCTACATCCACCACTACAACTTCCCGCCGTACTCCACCGGTGAGACCGGTCGCGTCGGTTCCCCGAAGCGCCGCGAGATCGGTCACGGTGCGCTCGCCGAGCGTGCCCTCGAGCCGGTCATCCCGTCCCGCGAGGAGTTCCCGTACACCATCCGCCAGGTGTCCGAGGCCCTGGGCTCCAACGGTTCCACCTCCATGGGTTCCGTCTGTGCGTCCACCCTGTCCCTGTACAACGCCGGTGTGCCGCTCAAGGCCCCGGTCGCGGGCATCGCCATGGGCCTGGTCTCCGATGAGGTCGACGGTGAGACCAGGTACGTCGCGCTGACCGACATCCTCGGCGCCGAGGACGCCTTCGGTGACATGGACTTCAAGGTCGCCGGCACCCCGGAGTTCATCACCGCGCTGCAGCTGGACACCAAGCTCGACGGCATCCCGTCGCAGGTGCTCACCGACGCCCTGTCCCAGGCCCGTGAGGCCCGCCTCACCATCCTGGAGACCATGGCCGAGGTCATCGACGGCCCGGATGAGATGTCCAAGCTGGCCCCGAAGATCACCACCGTCAAGGTGCCGGTGTCGAAGATCGGTGAGCTCATCGGCCCGAAGGGCAAGACCATCAACTCCATCACCGAGGAGACCGGCGCCGACGTCTCCATCGAGGACGACGGCACCGTCTACGTGTCCGCCGCCTCCGGTGAGGCCGCTGACGCCGCGATCGAGAAGATCAACTCCATCGCCAACCCGCAGCTGCCGAAGGTCGGCGAGCGTTACCTGGGCACGGTCGTCAAGACCGTCGCCTTCGGTGCCTTCGTCTCCCTGACCCCGGGCCGCGACGGCCTGATCCACATCTCGAACCTCGGTGGCGACGAGCGCATCGAGAAGGTCGAGGACGTGGTCAACGTCGGTGACAAGATCCAGGTCGAGATCGCCGACATCGACAACCGCGGCAAGATCTCCCTCGTCCCGGTCGAGGGTTAATCTCCCGCTTGCCGACGCCCCCGTTCACCCCTGGTGAGCGGGGGCTTCCGCGTTCCTAGAAGCACTGCAGGATGAGGTGGGCGTTCTCCCAAGCGCCGGCGCGGATGTCCTCGTGGCGCATCCAGACGTAGAGGCAGCCGTCGTCACCCCAGGACCAGTCGCCGTCCGCGGAGGAGGCGAACTGGGCGAGCAGCACCCACGTGCCGGGGTCGCCCTCGGTGGTCATGCCGTGGCGGTACTCCTCACCGCGGGAGAGGACGGAGGACTTGACCTCCATGTCGTCCTCCTGGATGACGGCCGGCCACCCGCCGAGCTGGTGGTTCTCCGTGGGGTCGGGGGTGGAGTCGGACCAGTCGAGGTAGGCGTCGTCCTCCTCGGACCAGTCGAAGGCCTGCGAGCTCGCAGAGGGCACGCTCACCCCGGGGGCGGCGGTGAGGCGGTGCGGGGGCAGGGGATCGGGGCCCTCCTGCGGGGTGAGCTCCCCGTCGGGCACGTGGAGCAGACGGAATCCCGCCCGGTCGGCGAGGCGGTAGCCCCAGGGCTGGTCGACGGAGTCGTAGAAGAAGAGCAGGTGGCCGGTGGCGGGCAGGTCCAGGTCGGTGAGGCCGTCCACGTCCGCCAGGTTGATCTGGGCCAGGAAGGGGAGCGGCTGCCCGGTCCCGGCGTGGAGGGGCCAGGTGAATCCGGTGGGCAGGTCGGGGTGGCCGCCGAAGCGGGACTGACCGGGCTGCGTCGGTGCGCCCGGCTCGGAGAGGAGCCGGGCGGCGGGACGGGCGAGGGACTCCAGCTCCCCGCGGAGGGAGTGGGAGAGATCGGACTCGGCGAGGGAGGCGCGCAGTGCTGCGTGGTCGACGAACATGACCGGATCCTAATCCGCGGCACCGGCTCCCGCAGGGTCTACGGGTGCTGGATGTCCACCACCACGCGCAACGGGTCGTGCAGGACCGACACGGAGTAGGGGAGTTCCCGGTCGAGGCCGATGTAGGTGAGGGTGTTGCCCTCGAAGATGCCGGTGTTGACGATCTCCCGGACCACGCCGCCACCTGCGTGCGGGCCGGTGGCCAGTTCCGTGGCCTCGTGCTCGAAGGGGTAGGTCGTGCCGGTGATGTTGATCATCAGGTAGGCGTTGCCCTGCACGTCGACGGGGAAGCCGGAGCCGTCCTGGTAGGGCTGGTCGATGTACCGGGAGATCCAGCCGGGCTCACCGCTGCCGACGAGGTCGTAGACGACGCGGGTGTAGGTCGGGTGCACACCGACGCGCACGCCGGTGACCAGCGGGGCGGGGGAGTTGTCCACGGGCCAGACACCGGTGCGGGTCTCGGTGGACACCGCCGGGGTGCCCAACGGGCGGTCGGTCGGCGGGGACCCGGTGGTCGGGTCGGGGGCGTCGGTCCTGGTGACGGCGGCGTTGGTGGCGGTCCCGGCGGTCTCGGTGGCCTCGGTGGTCGGGGTGGCGGCCGTCGAGGTGACGGTGACAGGGTCGGCGACGGTGGTGGTCGTTCCGCCATTGGTGGTGCCGCCGTCGTTGCAGGCGGCGAGCAGCAGTGCCGTGGCGGTGAGGGTGGCGGTGATGAGGGGGCGTCGATAAGTGGTCATAACACCACGATAGATGGCATAACCGGCTCATGTCCCGGGTTATGGCTCTTTTGTTATGACTTGACGAGGTCAATGACCAGTCGCTTCGGGTCCTCCAGGTACGTCACCGAGTAGGGCAGTTCCGCATTCAGGCCGACCACGAACTCGGAGTGGGCCTCGAAGAGGCTGGCGAAGGTGACGTCGTTGATCACGCCG
>NZ_DUOE01000039.1 GCF_012838985.1 Corynebacterium sp.
CCTTTCGGCCGTCCAGAACCTCGGCGGCGGCGCGCAGGTCCTCGATGCGGGCGTTGGTGCAGGAGCCCAGGAAGACCACATCCACCGGGATGTCCCGCAGCGGGGTTCCCGGGGTCAGGTCCATGTACTCCAGGGCGCTCTCAGCGGCGGCACGGTCGGTGTCGTTGGTGAAGTCCTCCGGTGCGGGGACGGTCGCGCCCAGCGGCAGGCCCTGGCCCGGGTTGGTTCCCCAGGTGATGAACGGGGTGAGGCTGGATCCGTCGATGTGGACGACCGTGTCGAACTCCGCGCCCTCGTCGGTGCGCAGGGACTTCCAGTACTCGACCGCGTCCTCCCAGTCCTGACCTTCCGGGGCGTGCGGGCGGCCCTCGAGGTAGTCGAAGGTCGTCTGGTCTGGGGCGACCATGCCGGCTCGGGCGCCAGCCTCGATGGACATGTTGCAGATGGTCATGCGGGCTTCCATCGACAGCTTCTCGATGGCCTCGCCACGGTACTCAATGATGTGCCCCTGGCCGCCGCCGGTGCCGATCTTCGCGATGATGGCGAGGATCAGGTCCTTGGCGGAGACACCCGGCTGCAGCTCGCCGCTGACCTCGATGGCCATGGTCTTGAACGGCTTGAGCGGCAGCGTCTGGGTGGCCATGACGTGCTCGACCTCGGAGGTGCCGATACCCATGGCGATGGAGCCGAAGGCACCGTGGGTGGAGGTGTGGGAGTCACCGCAGACGATGGTCATGCCCGGCTGGGTGGCACCCAGCTGCGGGCCGACGGTGTGGACGATGCCCTGCTGGATGTCGCCCATCGGGTGCAGGCGGATGCCGAACTCCTCGCAGTTCTTACGCAGGGTCTCAACCTGGATGCGGGAGGTGGCCTCCTTGATCTCCAGGAGGGAGCCGGAGACGATGCCCTCGGTGGGCACGTTGTGGTCCTCGGTGGCCAGGTGCAGGTCCGGGCGGCGGAGCTGACGGCCGGCGAGGCGCAGCCCGTCGAAGGCCTGCGGGGAGGTCACCTCGTGCAGGAGCTGCAGGTCAATGTAGAGGAGATCGGGCTCGCCGTTCTCGCCCTTCGCGACGATGTGGTCGTTCCACACCTTCTCGGCCAGCGTGAGCTTCTCGGCCATGGATGTCCACCTTTCCATCTGGGTAATCTCACTCGCCAATCTCATGGGGTGAGATGTTAGTATCGTGGTATGGGACAGTATAGCGCAGTGTCAGGGATCAAGGTGCTCGATCGGGCCGTGGCCATCATGATGGCCGTCGCCCCCCATCCCCTCTCCCTCACCGAACTGTGCGAGACCACCGGCCTGCCCCGCGCCACCGCCCACCGCCTCGCCACCGCCCTGGAGACCCACCGCATCCTCGCCCGCGGCGACGACGGCCGCTGGACCACCGGCACCGCACTCACCGCCCTCGGCACCGGCGGCCGGGACCAGCTTCTCGACGCCGCCCGCCCCGTCATGTCCGACCTCGTCGACGTCACCGGCGAATCCGTGCAGCTCTACCAGCTCACCGGCACCTCCCGGACGTGCGTCGCCGCCCAGGAACCGCCCGTCGGCCTGCAGAACACGGTGCCCGTCGGCTCCCAGCTGGCACTCACCTCCGGGTCCGCCGCCAAGGTATTCCTCGCCTTCGGGTCCCCGCAGCTGCGCGACGTCATCCTCCCCCAGGTCACGTTCAACCCGGAGGAGCTGGGCAACGTCGAGAAGCAGCGCCTGAGTGAGTCCGTCGCGGAGCGTGAACTGGGCCTCGCCTCCCTCTCCGCGCCGGTGTTCACCCCGGCGGGACGGTTCATCGCGGTGCTGTCGGTGTCCGGCCCGGCCGAGCGCCTGCGCCCCCACCCCGCCGAGAAGTGGGGCCGGGAACTCTCCGCGGCCGCCGAGCGCCTGTCCGCGTCGATGTAGAACCACCCCGAACGGCGGAGCTCGGCATGCGGGGTCTCTCGCGGGTGTTGCATGGAGTGTAAGGAAGGAGCCACCATGAACACCCGTCTGCTCGCCGCCCTCGTGCTCGTCCCCACCCTCACCCTGGGCGCCTGCACCAACGCCGGCGACACCACAGAGACCACGACCGGGACCACGACCGTCGCCGAGACCACCGTGACCACCGCAACCACTGTGACCACCGAAGCCTCCGACCGCGACGCGCTGCTGCGGCGCCTCATCGAGGAGGAGAAGGTCGCCCACGACCTCTACGTCGCCTTCGACGAGAAATACGACGCCCGCGTGTTCAACAACATCACCCGGGGCGAGGTCGGACATCAGGACGCCGTCCTCCGGCTTCTCGACGCCGCCGGCCTCGAGGATCCCCGCACCGGCGTACCGGGCGAGTTCGTCGACCCTGATCTGCAGGCCGTCCACGATGACTTCCTCGCCCGCGGCCTGACCGGGGAGATCGAGGCGTACCGGGTGGGCGTCGACTTCGAGAAGTGGGACATCGAGGGCCTGGAGGCCGAGCTCGCCGCCGTCCCGGAGGACGACACCGAGCTACGGGACCTGCTGCAGTACCTCCTCGACGGTTCCCGCAACCACCTCGCGACCTTCGAGCGCCAGCTCGACCGCCCCGGGCAGGGGCAGGGACGCGGTCCCGCCCGGGCCACCACCGTGACGGAGACGACCACCGTGACGGAGTGACAACCGTTCCAGCTGCCCACGGAGGGAGGTCACCTGCGAGCCGCCGGCATTTCCCGCAATTACGTTGAGGTGCATGCGCAGTCAATGAAATGCTGCCGATAAGGGGACATCCAGGTACCTCAGGCGTCGATGTCGTCGAGGGTGCCGGGCCAGACCACGTTCTTCGCGAGCGGGATCTGGTGCGAGGCGCTCTCGAGGATGTGCATGAAGTAGCCCGCCGTGTTGGGGAGGGCGATGGTGTCGCCGGGCCGCACGCCGCGGGGGAAGCGGATGCGGCGGCGCAGGATGAGCTCGTCCTCGATGCAGTAGGCGCCGACGAGGTAGGCCTCGATCTCCTCACCGTCAGGTGCGTCCGTGACGTGGAGCGGGTCGACGAGGTAGTCGTCCGAGGTCGTGCGGCACTGGGTGCGGTTCATGGCGAGGCCGACGAGCGGGAGGCCGTCGGAACGTTCTTTCACGAAGGCGACCTCCGCCAGGATCATCCCGCAGCCGTCGAGCAGGCTGCGGCCCGGTTCGAGGTGCAGGCGCAGGCCGCGCTCGAGCAGCATCTCCGCCACCCCGTCGGCCAGCACCTCGCGCAACCACTCCCCGCGCACCGGTGACTGGTGGAAGGGGTAGACGGTGTGCAGTGGGTCAGCCTTCCACGTGAAGGGGGGTGCGTAGCCGTCCAGCACCGCCCGGCGCGCCGCGTGGTAGTCGCGCCACTGGGCGGGGTCGTCGAGGTAGCTCATGGGCACGCCGCCGCCGAGGTCGATGAAGGAGGGGGCGTGGCCGGCGTCGACAAGCAGGTCGCTGAGGTGGCAGCACTCCCGGAGGGCGGCGGAACGGTCGGCGGCGGAGTAGCCGTGGAGGTGGACGTGGAGACCGACGATCTCCACGCCCGGCAGGTGTCCGACCCCGGCCCACTGGGCGACGCGTTCGCCGAAGCGGGTGGGCGGCATGGTCGCGGGGTCGGGGGCGACGCGCGGGGCGACGTGGGCGGTGCGCTCCCCCGCCAGGGCGGAGATACGGTGCAGTTCTGCGCGGGAGTCCGCGGAGATGGTCACCCCGTGGGCGATGGCCAGCTCCAGCAGGCGGTCGGGTTTGACCGCCGCGGAGAGGATGATGCGGTCGCCGGGCACGCCACGGTCGAGGACCTGGGCGAGTTCCCGTTCGCTCGCCACGTCCACCCCGTGCCCCGCATCGCGGACGGTGTCGACGAACACCAGCCCCTTGTTGGCCTTGCGGGCGAAGAAGATGCGGGTGTCCACGCCGCAGGAGGCGCCGGCGTCGACGAGTTCGGTGACGTTGGCCAGCATCGGGCCCGGGTGCAGGACGTTGACCGGGCTGCCGAACTCGGCGATGAGTTCCCGGCACCGGGCGGGGTCCGAGCTGAGTCCGGCCGCCCACAGCTCGAGGCGGGCGGTGAGCGGCGGGATGCCGTGCGCCTGCGCGGGGCCGGGGACGAGGCGGCGGGCCCAGCGCGGGATGACGTCGTGGAGCGTGCGGGACAGGGTGTCGTTGCCGAGCACCACGTCCTCGGTCATCCGTCCCACCGCGGCGAGGCTGGTCTGCCCGACGACCGTGCCGTCGGGTGCGACGTCGAGACCCCGGGTCCCGAGGCGGATCCGCGCCAGCCCCTGCTCCACCAGCCAGTGCTCCAGAGTGCCCTCCACCACGCCCGGGGGCGGGATGACGGCGTCGACCACCACCGTGGCACCTGTGTCGCGAACCAGGTCAGCCAGGTCCTCGGTGCCGCGGCCCAGGTGGGTGAGGTCGACCTTCCCGGAGTCGATGAGCCCCTGCAGATGCTCCATGGACTCCGGGGGTGGACCGAAGGCGACGCGCTCGAGGCGACGGGCCAGCTCCCCGAACCCTTCGAGACTGTCGCGGCCGGCGTAGGAGGCGCGTTCGACGAGCGCCGGGTAGCACTCGCGCCACGCCAGGCCGACGGCCCACTCGCCGTCCGGGTCCCCGCCGCTGCCGGCCAGGACGGCATCCACGTCGCCGGGCCGTCCGGCACGCTCCAGGAGGCGGCGGGCCGTGAGCGCCAGTGCCGTGATGAGGGCGGGGGTGTCGGGGGCGTCGGCAAGCAGACGGCTGCCGGCGGCGATGATGTCGGCAGCCTCGACCCCGTCGAACTCGGGTTTCACCGCCATGAGGCGGCCCGTGCGGGTGACGGGGAGGAACACTGCCGGATCGCAGGCGCGGACGACGTCGATGAAGGTCAGCGCGGCCCCGCGGACGAGCACCCGGTCCTCCGGGCCGATCGCGTCCAGGTGGGAGGCGGGGTACGGCATGATCACCGGCACCGGCAGGTCGACGTGTTCGAGTGAACCCGGCCAGGTGGGCGCGTGACCGGTGGCCAGGAGCACCTCATCGGCGAGCAGACCCCCGACGACCCACCGTCCCTCACGCTGCTCCAGCTTCTCGACGCGCCCCTCATGCCTCACCAACGTGCACCTCGGCGGCACGTGGCGCTCCAGCGCCTCCCAGGAGGCGGCGAGGAAGCGGCCCACCTCACGCCGCGGCGGGAAGCGGTCAGTGGCGCCACGCCACGCGTCGAAGGTGCCCAGCCCGGTGCGGATCGCGGAGGCCCGGACGTTGATGAGCCACTCCCCCGGCTGCGCCGGGTCGTAGGCCTGCGGTCCGCCGTCGTCGATGACGTGGACGTCGAGGGTTGCACCGCGTTCCCGTGCCAGGCCCAGCAGCTCCTCCGCCGCCCACAGTCCGCGCGGGCCGCCTCCGATGATCGCCACGGTCATCACGGTCGTCACAGGTTCTCCTCCACCCAGTCGTCGTTGTAGACGGTGTCCAGGTAGTGGGTGCCACCGTCGTGGAGCACGAGGACGACATCGCCGTCCAGTTCCGGCAGGAGCTTCCCGACGGCCGCCACCACCGCCCCACCCGAGGCCCCGCACAGGATGCCCTCCGTCCGGGCCAGCCGACGCGCGGCGGTCACCGAGTCGTGGTCACTGATCCGGATGATCCGGTCCGGGGTCACCTCGGCCGCCAGATCAGGGACGAGACCGGCGCCGAAACCCGGAAGGTGGCGGCGGCCGCGGGAGCCGTCGAAAAGCACGGAGCCCTCGGCGTCCACCGCGGTGACCTCCGTGGCCCACCCCTCCCGGGCGATACGGCGCAGGCAACCACCGATCGTGCCGGTGGTGCTCACCGCCACGAACAGGTGCGCGGGGGCGTGGCCGAGCTGCGTGACGATCTCCGCCATCGTGCCCTCATCGTGGGCCGTGAAGGCCGCGCGGTTGGAGTACTGGTCGAGGCAGACGGCTCCGGGCAGCTCCGTGAGCAGTTCGGCGACGCGGGCGCGCCGGGCGGTGAGCCAGTCGCCGTTGACCGGGTCCGGCGCGGTGACCTCGTGGACGACCGCCCCGAACGCCCGCATGGTGGCGACGGTCGAACGATTCGCCTTCGGATCGACGACACAGTGGAAGGTCCAGCCCCCGAGAACGGCCTCGCGGGCCAGGGCGACACCGAGGTTCCCGGAGCTGGACTCGACGATGACCGCGCCGGGCCGCAGATCCGCCGCCGCGAGGATGGCGTGCGCGGTACGGTCCTTGGCACTGCCGCTGGGGTTGTGGCCCTCCAGCTTCGCCCACAGGGTGACACCGGGCCGGCCGGGGAGCCGGTCCAGGCGTACGAGCGGGGTGTTCCCGGGCTCGAGACTCATAAATGAAATCTTACGCCGCAAAGTCAAGGGAAGGCGGGAACTTTTTCCGGACCGCGAAGTTCCCGTCGCAGCCCGTGAGATATCCCATACCCGGCAGGGTATCTAACCTGCATTTTCTGCCCTATCATCCACCCTTAAGCCAATAGAGCTCATAGGAGATGATGAACATGGCTTTCACCCGCCGACACCGTCAGATCAGCGCGGCCGCCCTGGCCGTCGCACTCACCCTGTCCGCCACTCAGGTGGCCGAGGCACAGGGCCCCTGGCGCGGTGGTTCCAGCGCTCCCGTCGCGGAGGCCCCGGTCAGGATCGCGGATGAGGTCGCGGAACCGGTCCCGCTGAACGGGAACTTCGACCTCCACGCGGAGCTGCTCTACCTCATCGAGGAGGAGAAGCTCGCCCACGACGTCTACCAGGCGATGTACGCGAAGTACGGCACGCGGATCTTCAGCAACATCACCGCCAGCGAGGCCACCCACCAGCAGGCCGTCCTGTCGCTGCTGCAGAAGCGCGGCCTGGCGGACCCCCGACTGGGTGCCGGCGAGTTCCGCAACCCCGAGCTGCAGGCCCTGTACAACCAGCTCATCGCACAGGGTGACACCAGCTACCGCGGCGCCCTGGAGGCCGGCAAGGCCATCGAGGTCATGGACATCACCGACCTCGAGGCCACCCTGGCACAGGTCTCCCCCGCCGACTCCGACGTCATCCGCGTCATGCAGAACCTTCTCCAGGGTTCCCGCAACCACCTCGCCGCCTTCGAGCGCCAGCTCTCCCGCTAGAGCCTCCTCAGGCGTTCCACCTGCCCGGCCAGCTCCTCATTGAGGGGCAGGCCGGGCAGTCGCTTCCCGACGACCCGGTGCATCTCCCCGTACCACCACTGCTGGCGTTCCTTCCCGGAATTGAAACGCCCCCACAGAGTCTCCCCCTGCGCGGCGTGGTCGTCGAGGATGGACATGAGGTTGTGGAGCTTGTCCGCGCACGAGATGAGAACGGCCTCCGGTGGGGCGTGGTGCTCCAGGTGGGCGAGGTAGGCGTCGGCACGCTCCTGCCAGCCGGACAGGGAGTCGTCCTTGCTCAGGTGCAGGACCAGATCGGTGACGCGGTCGCCGTAGTCCGCGCGCATCTCCGCCGCGGAGTAGGCCTCGGGCACGTCCTCGAGGGTGTCGTGGAACAGGGCCGCGATGAGGATGTCCTCGTCACCGGTGTGCTGCGCCACGAGATGCATGACCGCGTACAGGTGCGCGACGTAGGGGATGCCCGAGCCCTTACGCACATGATCACGGTGGTGGACGGCGGCGTCGTTCATCGCGCGCATGAGGCGACGGGTGAGGGTCGGGGTGTTCATGAGGAAAGCCTAGCGCGTGGCCCACCCCGCCCCTGACATGCAGGAAGCCCTCCACCTGCTGGTGGAGGGCTTCCTCGTGGTACCCCGTACGGGATTCGAACCCGTGTTACCGGCGTGAGAGGCCGGCGTCCTAGGCCACTAGACGAACGGGGCGTGTTCGCTGTAGTTGCGGTGTCCGTTGCGGACTCCATAACTGTAAACGTTATGTGTATTACAAGACAAATCGGCTGGTCAAACAGATTAAATCCCGCTCAGAGCCGGGCTGGACATGAGGAAACCCACCACGCTCGGTGGTGGGTTTCGAACTCTGCCGAACCTTGGACGGTAGGAGATCTACCACTTCCGACGTCGGTGCGGAGGTTTCGTCAACCCGGGGTGATGATCCCGTCGAGGTTGCGTCCGCTGTAGTTCATAGGAACCTGAAGTGCCGGGGGTTAGCTTGTCGTTTCCGTGGGGTTCGGTGACTGCTGACGCTTCATGTCGCTCCCGTTAGCTCCTGTACTCCGCGCATCTCTTGCGCTTGGGATGTTCTGGATTATGGCGGTGCCGCTTATGGGAGGACGCCTGCGTCGCGTCCGGAGATATGGTTCAAAGCCTCTGCCATATACTCTCCTTCCATTCGATCAACATCCGGAAGATCCGTTGTCTCGAGCCTGGTACCGGGGTTCGAGAGGTGAACCTTTCCGCTTACCTGCAGCCTAGACCGAGGCCGGAACCGGTTAAAGGGGAATTCATAATTCCGTTACCTGGCGTTACCCCCACCACACCAAACCCCCAGGTGTGAGCCACGCACCAAAAGTGAGCGCGGGGGTGAATCACAAAAACTCCCGGACTCAGATGAGTCCGGGAGTCTTTACATGTACCCCGTACGGGATTCGAACCCGTGTTACCGGCGTGAGAGGCCGGCGTCCTAGGCCACTAGACGAACGGGGCGAAGCGAAAATCTTCTTCGCCGGCAGATTGCTCTGCAGCTGGCCTACCAGGACTCGAACCTAGAATGACGGTACCAGAAACCGTAGTGTTGCCAATTACACCATAGGCCAATATTTACTTACCCTGTTCCACTTCCTGACTGCGGTCTGTTTCCTTCCCGCTGTCGCTCTGTGCAACGTGGATAACTATAACCACAACGGTGCAACACTACCAAATCCGCAGGTCAGAGGGTGTTTTTTCAGCATCATAAACAACACCACTCAACGGATCCGGCAGCGTGCTCCGACGTGGCGGTACTGCGGTGTTCTACTGTGCGGCAGGCGCGACCGGCGTCACCGCACGGGCCGCACGCAGGCGCGCCAGCGTGGACTCACGGCCCAGCAGCTCCATGGACTCGAACAGCGGCGGGGAGACCTGCTCTCCCGACAGTGCGACGCGCAGCGCGCCGTAGGCCGTGCGCGGCTTGAGCTCCAGATCCTCGATGAGCGCCTTGGTGAGGGCCGCCTCGATGTTCGGGGTCGTCCACTCCTCCACGGCCTCCAGGGCGGCGATACCGGCCTCCAGGGGCTCGATGGCGGCCTCCTTGAGGTTCCTCCGGGCCGCACGCTCATTGAGCTCCAGATCCTCGTCGGCGGTGACGAGGAACTTGAGCAGACCGTAGGCCTCGGACAGCGTCTTGATGCGGGTCTGGGTCAGCTCCGCCGCGACGGTGAACTTCTCGGCCGGGTAGTCCTCCGGGAAGTCCGTGTACTCCGTGAGGTGGGCGCGCAGGCGCTTCTCGAACTCCTCGGCCGGCAGCAGACGGATCTGGTCGGCGTTGATGGCCTCGAGCTTCTTCTGGTCGAAGCGGGCCGGGTTGGCCAGGACGTCGGCGATGTCGAAGTTCTCGATGAGCTCCTCGACGGAGAAGATGTCGCGGTCGCCGGACAGGGACCAGCCCAGCAGCGCGAGGTAGTTGAGCATGCCCTCCGGGATGATGCCGTTCTCGCGGTGGTGGAACAGGTTCGACTGCGGGTCACGCTTGGAGAGCTTCTTGTTGCCCTCGCCCATGACGAACGGCAGGTGACCGAACTCCGGGGTGAAGTCGGTGAGCCCGATGCGCTTGAGGGCCTCGTAGAGGGCCAGCTGACGCGGGGTCGAGGACAGCAGGTCCTCGCCGCGCAGGACGTGGGTGACCTTCATCAGGGCGTCATCGACCGGGTTGACCAGCGTGTACAGCGGCGCACCGTTGGAGCGGGCGACGACGTAGTCCGGCTGCGTGGCGGCCTTGAACTCGACCTCGCCGCGGACCAGGTCGTTCCACTTCCAGTCCTGCTCCGGCATGCGCAGACGCCACACCGGCTGACGGCCCTCGGCCTGGAAGGCCGCGACCTCCTCCTCGGTGAGGGTGCGGTCGTAGTTGTCGTAGCCGAGCTTCGGGTCGCGGCCGGCGGCCTTGTGCCGCTCCTCGACCTCTTCGGCGGTGGAGTACGCCGGGTAGACCTCGCCGGCGTCGATGAGCTTCTGGAGGACCTCCGCGTAGATGTCCATGCGCTGGGACTGGCGGTAGGGAGCGTGCGGGCCACCCTTCTCGACGCCCTCATCCCAGTCGAGGCCGAGCCAGTTCAGGCCGTCGATGATGGCCTGGTAGGACTCCTCCGAGTCACGGGCGGCGTCGGTGTCCTCGATACGGAACACCATGGTGCCCTGGTTGTGGCGGGCGTAGGCCCAGTTGAACAGGGCGGTGCGCACCAGACCCACATGCGGGGTTCCGGTGGGCGACGGGCAGAAACGAACACGAACGTCAGTCATGCCCGTCATAGTACTGGTCAGCGATTCTGCCGCGACAGGAAGTCCCAGGCCTCCCACGCCGCGTGGGGCGGCCAGCCGTGCCCACCGCCGTCGGAAAGCAGGGAGCGGGTCTCGGCGTGACAACCCCACCACTCATGGGCCGTCACGCCGGGGACGGCACCCGCACGGGAGAAGGGCACGGACAGGCATCCGTTGCGGTCCGCCCAGCGGTCGAGCATCTCGCGGGCGGACAGGAAGTGTGCGTCATGACGGAGACCGCCGGACACCTGGGCGACCGGATCGTCCTCCGCGTGGATGACCTGGACGGGGACGGGGTCCCCGACGCAGGCCGCGTCGACCGGGTCGTAGAACATGCCCGCGACACTGACCACGCCGGCGACCAGGTCAGGTGCCCGACACGCCAGCAGGAGGGCGAACGCACCGCCGTTGGAGTGACCGACGGCGTACACACGTGACCAGTCGACCGGGTGCCGCGCCGCGACCTCCCGGACGGCGTCGCGCGCGAACGCCACGTCCTCCTCCGGGCTGGTCGCCGAGTAGGGCGCACCGGCCCACGCATTCTCGACGCCCCGTGCGTAGACCACGATCGCGTCCGACGCCTCCCGCAGCCCGGTGGTGGCGGCCATCTGCTCGGGGGTCTCGTGCCAGCCGCCGAACGTGAGGATCACGGGCCGGGCGACGGACGGGTCGTGGTGCTCCGGCAGGGAGACCAGCACCTCCCGGTGCCCCACAGCCAGGGGGAAGGTCAGGTCCGGGGAGGCGGATTCCACTGAATGAGACCGGGCCTGCGCAGGCCCGACCACCACGGGATACGCGGCAACGAGGAGCAGGAAAGAGAGCAGGGCGGGGATGATCCGCCGAAGCGGCGAAGAGAGACTCACAGTTCGCACAATAGCGGCCCCGACGACAGCGGAGGCGACTTCCCCGCAAACGCCCGGCCCGACCGTCCCGCGCCACCGGACAATGACTAGACTGGTTCCTCATGTGTGCCCACCGACCTGTCACCGCGCCGGACTTCCTGCTGTCCCGGGCGCACGGCTCGGTCCGGACCCAGGGGTCCCTGGAGACGTTCACCGACCCGTGGGAGGCCATCGAGGCACTGCGCTCGGGCCGTGTCGCCATGGTCGTCGGGGCGCTCCCCTTCGACCGTTCCGCACCGGCCGCACTGACCGTCCCCGAACGCATCATCCGCGAGGACGGCCCCCTCGAACCCCACGCCTACTACCGGCAGGGTGAGGGCGCGGTCCTCCACGCCGCCATCGCGGGTGTGGACCCCGAGCCGGAGGAGCACCTGCGCCGGGTCGAGGCCGCGGTGAGCACGATCCGTGCCTCCCAGCTGGAGAAGGTCGTCCTCGCCCGGGCCGTGGACATCGCCTTCGACCCGCCGGTCGACCCCCTGCTGGTGGCCGCCCGCCTCATCGACAACTCCTACAACCGGGACGGATTCATCGCCGACCTCTCCCCCGCCGGCCGCGAGGGCGACATGATCGTCGGCTCCTCCCCCGAGGTGCTCGTCCGCCGCCAGGGCCGGACCGTGACGGCCTACCCGCTGGCGGGTTCGGCGCCGCGGCACGCGGACCCGGAGATCGACGCGGACGTCGGAAAGCGTCTGGGGCAGTCCGTCAAGGACCTCGACGAGCACGCCTACGTCGTCGAGCACCTGCGGCAGAAGCTGGCGCCCCTCTGCTCGGAGCTCGACATCCCCGCGGCCCCCGAGGTGACCCACACGAACGAGATGTGGCACCTGGCGACCCCGATCGTCGGGACGCTGCGTGACCCCGCCGTCACAGCCCTGGAACTGGCCGTGCACACCCATCCCACGCCCGCGATCTGCGGTACACCCACCGACGCCGCGGAGGCCCTCATCGAAACCGCGGAGTCCGACCGCGGGTTCTACTCCGGCGCCGTCGGCTGGTGTGACGACTCCGGTGACGGCGAGTACATGGTCGCCATCCGCTGCGCCGAGGTCTCCGGCGACGGCACCACCGCCCGGGCCTGGGCGGGCGGCGGCATCGTCGCCGACTCCGATCCGGAAGAGGAACTCGAGGAGACCAGCGCGAAGCTGCGGACCATCCTGCGCTCGCTGGGTCTCTAGCCCCCTGACAGCCCGGGATCCCCGGAATCACGGAGAGGATCCGTACGTCGCCGTACGGATCCTCTCTTTTCTGCCGCCTGCAGGTCAGCGCTGCACGCGCAGGATGATGTCCTCGTGGTGGTGCGCACCGGCACCCTGGGTGACATTGCGGCCGCTGCGGGTGATGGCGGTGTCGGTCACCAGGTCGGTGATCAGGGCCTCCATCTGCACCGGGCTCATCCGCTCGGGGCGCTCGCCCTCCCAGTCGTGGTCGACCCACAGCATCGTGCCCGCCGGGCGCAGCATCCGCACCAGCTCGCGGGCCTGCTCGGTGGTCATCGGCGCCGGGAAGAAGAAACCGCAGATGAGGTCGAAACTCTCGCCGAGGTACTCGTCGAGCCACTGCGCCAGCGGAGCCACCCCGAAGGTGATCTGCTTGTCGACGCCGCGCTCCGCGGCCATCTCACGCGCCCGTTCCACCGCGATCTCCGAGGCGTCGATGGCCGTGACCTGCCAGCCCTGCTCGGCCAGCCAGACCGCGTCGGCGCCCTCGCCGCAGCCGATGTCGAGGACGCGACCCGGGGTGAGGTCGGAGACCTCCCGGATCAGGGCCTCGTTGGGGTTGCCGGACCAGCGCTGCCCGGCCGCGTAGAATTCGTCGAAGTCCGCGTGGTCATGACCGCCGTGTCCGTGCTGCATCGGGATCCCCTACGCCCGCTCGATCGGGTTGCGCAGGGTGCCCAGACCCTCGATCTCGACCTCGATGGTGTCACCGGGCTGCATGGCCTCGGTGCCGGCCGGGGAGCCGGTGCAGATGACGTCGCCCGGCAGCAGGGTCATGGAGGCGGTGATGAACTCGATGATCTGGCCCATCTTCATGATCATCTGGTTGGAGTTGGAGTCCTGCTTGGTCAGACGCTCACCGTCGTGGGTGAGGTGGGCCTTGATGGAGAGGTTGTCCAGGTCGAAGGAGTCGATGTCGGTCTCGATCCACGGGCCGAGCGGGCAGAAGGTGTCGATGCCCTTGGCGCGCGCCCACTGACCGTCCGCGAACTGCAGGTCGCGGGAGGAGACGTCGTTGACGATGGTGAAGCCACGGACGACGGACTTCCAGTCCTCAGCCTTGACGTTCTTGGCGACCTTGCCCACGACGACCGCGAGCTCACCCTCGAACTCGACCTTGGTGGCGAAGTCCGGGATCTTGATGGCGGCGTCCGGGCCGATCACCGCGGTCGGCGGCTTGAGGAACAGGGTCGGCGGCAGGTGCTCCGCGGACTCCTTGAACACCTCGGCGACGTGGTCCGCGTAGTTGCGGCCGATGGCCACGACCTTGCTCGGCAGGGTCGGGGCCAGCAGACGCACGTCCGCCAGCGGCCACTCCCGGCCGGTGTACTCCGGATCGGTGTACGGGGTGTCCTTGATTTCCTTGGCGACGAGGTCGGTGACATCACTGCCCTCACCGTCGATGACGACGAAACTGAAGCCCTCAGGGTGGGCGATTCTTCCAAAGCGCATGGGGAACACTCTACATCCCACCCCCGGCCCATTAACTCATGACGTCCTTCAAGGTGTTGACGGCGAGGGTCGCGCGGTGGGCGAGGTACTGTTCGGCGCACGCCAGGGCGTCGGTGAGCGCGTTGTGGTTGCGGTAGGAGGGCAGGCCGTAGCGGGTACGCACGCGCGCCAGGCGCAGATCCTCACCCCGGGGGTAGGTGCCCATGCGCTCCATGTGGCGTCGCTCGATGGCGAAGGTGTCCACCGTCTTCACTTTCAGGGGTGCCCCGAAGTGCTTCTCACACGCCAGGGAGAGGAAGCCCTGCTCCATCGCCGCGAAGTGTACGAGCATGGCCCTCCCCCGCAGCGCCGCGAGGAACAGCCCCACGGCCTCCGCGTGGTCCATGCCCATGGCGATCTCGTCGTCGGTGAGGTGGTGGATGGTCGCGGAACTGCCGACGGTGAAGCCCTCCGTGCCACGGAGGATGACGTAGCCCGCGCCGGACAGGTCCACCCGCGTGCCGTTCACCGGCACCCAGCCGATGGACACCAGCTGGTCCTTCGTCGGATCCATGCCGGTCGTCTCCACGTCGACGGCGAGCAGCGGCAGCTCCTCGAGCGGGGTCCGGTCCTCAGGGGCGGGGGCGTCGTAGAACGCCCTGAGGGGGCCGGTGGCCTTCTTGGCGGGGTCGGAACGGAAGGGCCACATCAGATGTTCCTCACGAGGTACTTGGTGGCCAGCGCGTTCTGCATGTTCTTGATGATCTGGAAGCTGTCGCGGAGGTGCTCCCGGTCCATCCTGCCCAGCTTGTTCGGGTCGATGTTGTAGTCGGGGACCGTCTTCTCCCGCAGCTGGACCGCCTGGTGCCGCAGGGTGATCGAGTTGAGGTAGTCGAAGGCGTCGACCAGGTCGAGCGCACCCCGCTCGGACACGGCGTCGGAGGCGGAGGCCTCGAGGAGACGGTTCCGGGTGCCCAGGGCCGTGACGCCGCTGGCCAGGGCGAACAGGCGCGCCATCTGGACGATGCCGGCCGTGCCGCCCTTCTTCACGTTGAGGGTGTTGGCGTACTCACCGGAGCGGTCCACGACGAGTCCGCGGAAGAAGCCCAGCGGGGGCTCACGGCGGGCGGCCAGCGCCGCCAGGTGGGCGTGCATGCGGCGGGCTCCGCGGGCCATGCCGACGGCGTTGTTGTGGACGAAGTCGGCGAGTTCGGTGTCCCCGTGGATGCCCCGGAAGTCGAAGAAGGTCTGGGCGTGGAGCAGGGCGTCCGGCTCCGGGGCGGTGACCCAGAGGTGGAACGTGTCGAGCCACTTCGACTTCGTCATGCGCCACTGGGGGTTGGAGGCCATCATGTCACCCGGGCAGAGGACCTGACCGGCGGTGTGCAGGCCCTGGCACACGTACTCGGAGAGGTCCGCGAAGTACTTCCCGTGCTCGGCCTCGTCGTAGTCGTCGGACAGCACCATGGCGTTGTCCTGGTCGGAGGCCAGTCCCATCTCGCGGCGGCCCTGGGAGCCGAGGACCACGAAGGTGTAGGGCACCGGCGGGGCGCCGAACTTCTCCTCGCCGAGCTTGAGCAGGCGGCGGGCGAGGGAGTCGGCGGCGATGGTCATGATGCCGGAGGTCTCCTCGGCGGAGGCTCCGCGTTCGATGAAACGGACGGCGACCTCGGAGGCCTGGGAGTAGGCGTCCTTGAGCTCCGCCGGCGAGTTACGGCGGGAGAATTCTGCGGTGAGGTAGATCGGATCGTGGCGCAGCAGACGCATGACATCGGCGGTGGTGACGATGCCGGTCAGCTGCCCCTCATCCACGATCGGGAGGTGATGGATGCGCATCTCCGCCATGATGAGCATCGCCTCGAAGGCGAGGGTCTCGGAGTTGACGGTGCGGGGGCGCGCGGTCATGATCTCCGTGATCGGCAGCGAGATGTCCAGCCCCTTGGCGACGACCCGGCCACGCAGGTCACGGTCCGTGACGATGCCCTCCAGCTGGTCGCCGTGGGTGATGAGCAGCGAGGAGACCTTGTGCTCCTCCATCAGCTCCGCGGCCTCCCGGATGGTGGCGTCCGGCCCGATGGAGACAGGATTGGGGATCTTGAATTCCCGGAGTTTCGTGCGCAGGACGTCCGTGGAGGAGTCGCCGCGGAGTTCCTCGGCGGCCGCCCGGATGCGCCGCGACTGCGAGGAGTAGAAGCGCATGATGTCCGGGTTCCGCTCCCCCAGCGCCACGAACACCTCACGCGGGAGGAGCAGGAGGAGGGAGTCCTCCACCGCGGTCATGGTGTAGTGGGAGATCTTCTCCCCGAAGAGGGTGGAGTAGCCGAAGCTGCGGCCGTCATCGCGGCGGTCGAGGAGGATGCCCTCCTCGTCGATGACGTCGACGGCCCCGGAGCGGATGATGTAGAGATGGTCGTTCGGGTCGCCGATGCGGATGATGTCCTCTCCGCGGCGGACGTACTCCATGGTCATCTGCGCCGGCAGTGCATCCAGCTCCGCGACGGGGAGGCGGGTGAAAGGCTCAAGGTCAGCAATGAAACTGCGGACTTCTTCGAGTTCGACGGTCATGTCTACAACCCTAGGTGGCCCGCACCCTCCCCGTCAGGGGATTACTGGTAGGAAACGAACCAGGGGCGGGGCTCGATGTCGTACGTCTGCTGCGGGGTGAAGGTGGGCTTGTCCTCGTCGATGAAGTTCTTCCACGCCATGAACCAGTTGTCGTCGAGGCCCTGGCGGACGGCGTCCCAGGTGGCGAACTTCTCCTCCGGCACGCCGTGTCCGTCGGCGTGGAGGATGAAGGCGAGTTCCGGGTGGTCCGTGTTGATGGTCTCGCGGTCGCGGAGCATCTGCATCTGGAACTGGTGGACGATGAGGCCCTTCTGCGGCAGGTTGTTGTCGCGGACGAGAGCGGCCAGCCAGTCAGCGACCTCGTTGATCTCCGCGGCCTCGGCGTGGCCGACGCGCTGGAGCGGGCGCTCCCCGGGCTGCAGGTTCCACTCGGGGTCGAGGGCCAGTCCGACGTTGGGGCGCTTGAGCAGCTCCTCGTAGACCCTGGCCTGTTCGATGAAGCTGGCCTGCCCGGGCTGGAGGTCGAGGAAGGCGTAGCCGCCGGCCTCGGTGATGGCGTCGATGTAGCCGGTGAACTCGGCCGGGTCGCCGACGTTGGTGTACTTGCCGTCCTCGCCCGGGAAGGCGGAGGCGACGGTGACGATGATCTCGAAGGCCGGGATGACCGGCTGTTCCTCGAGTGCCTGGTAGTTGGTGATGTGCTCCTGCACCCGGGCGACCGCCTCGGCCGGGGGCTGCTCGCCCATGACGCCGAGGTCGCCGCCCCAGGGGTGACCGTAGAAGGCGATCATGCGGCGTCCCGGGAAGAGGAGTCCGCCGCCGCCGGGCAGTTCACCGTTGGCGGCCAGCTCGATGGCCCGCTCGAGGCGTTCCTGGTCGCCGAACTGCTCGCCGAGGGCCAGCACGTCCTGGTCGGAGACCAGTGCCATCGACTCGGAGGTCACGCGCGGGTCCGGGTGCGCCAGCACGTGGACCTCGGCGCCGGCCGCGCGGGCGGTGGCGATGGAGGCCAGCGAGGTGGCGTCGGTGGCGAGCATCGCCGGCATGGCCAGCGGGTGCTTCGTGTGTGTCAGGCCGTCCATGCCCTCGGCGGTGTCCCTGTCGAGGGAGGCCACCACGCCTGCGCTCAGCGACGCGGGCACGGCAGCCGGCGGGGCCGCCACCAGCTCGGGTCCCTCGGCGAGGGTGCCGACGCCGCCGACGGTGATGACGCGGGAGGCGCCGAGGCGGTCGATCTCGGCGTCGACGGCCGCCTGGTCCCCGGCGGTGAGCATGGGCACGCCGCCGGCGATCGCCAGGTGGGCGCCCCGGGCCTGGTCCTCAGGGGTGTCGGCGGCGACCACGACGACGTCCGAGCTCTCGAAGAGGCGGGCGGAGGTGTCCACGCCGTTGCCGGCGGCGTCGGCGATGACCTCGGAGGAGGTCATCTCCAGGGCGGGGGTGCCGGGCTTCCGGTCGTCCCCGTCACCGGTGTCCGCCGAGGTGGAGCATCCGGTGACCATGGCCAGGGTGGTGGCCAGGGCCAGTAGTGCTGTACGTCGCCTCACGAATGCTCCTTATATATATGGCGTCTGTCTGCTGCCGACAGACTACTTGAGGGCGGCGGCGATGCGGTCGCCGACCTCGGTGGTGCGGACGGGTCCCTCGCGCTTGGCGACGTCCTCGGCCACCGCCGCCTCGATGCGTGCGGCGTTGTCCTCGTCCCCGAGGTGGCGCAGCAGCATCGCGGCGGAGAGGATGGCGGCGGTCGGGTCAGCGATGCCCTGGCCGGCGATGTCCGGTGCGGAGCCGTGGACCGGCTCGAACATGGACGGGTTGGTGCCGGTGGCGTCGATGTTGCCGGAGGCGGCCAGGCCGATGCCGCCGGAGACGGCGCCGGCCTCATCGGTGATGATGTCGCCGAAGAGGTTGTCGGTGACGATGACGTCGAAACGCGAGGGGTCGGTGATCATGTAGATCGTCGCGGCGTCGATGTGCGCGTAGTCGACGGTGACCTCGGGGTACTCGGTGGCGACCTCGTCGACGGTGCGCTGCCACAGGCCGCCGCCGTGGACGAGCACGTTGGTCTTGTGGACCAGGGTGACGTGCTTGTTGCGGGTCATGGCCAGCTCGAAGGCGTAGCGGACGACACGCTCGGCGCCGTAGCGGGTGTTGACGGAGGTCTCGTTGGCGACCTCGTGCGGGGTGCCCACACGGATGGCGCCGCCGTTGCCGGTGTAGGCGCCCTCGGTGCCCTCACGGACGACGACGAAGTCGATCTCGCCCGGGTTCTTCAGCGGGGACTCGACGCCCTCGTAGAGCTTGGAGGGGCGCAGGTTGACGTGGTGGTCGAGGGCGAAACGCATCGTGAGCAGCAGGCCACGCTCGAGGACGCCCGGGGCGACGGTGTCCGGGGCGCCGATGGCGCCGAGGAGGATGGCATCGTGCTCGCGGAGGGAGTCGAGGTCGGCCTCGGTGAGCAGCTCACCGTTGCGCAGGTAACGACGCGCGCCGAGGTCGTAGTCGGTGGTCTCGATGTCGTCGCGGACGGTGCGCAGCACCTTGAGCGCCTCGTCGGTGACCTCCGGGCCGATGCCGTCTCCGCCAATGACTGCAAGTTTCATTCTGTGGGATTCCTTTCTCACCTGCTGAACTGGTGGCGATTCTATCAGCCCACCCCTCCCCTCGTGCGCTCAACGCGGGTCGTTCTGCGTCCGTACTCTGGGATCATGAACACACCCGCATATGACTCGCCCGTCCGCCTCGCCGTCGTCGGTGTCGGCCAGATCACCCAGCAGGCCTTCCTCCCGGCGCTGCGCAGCCTCGACGACGTCGAGCTCGTCGCCGCGGTCACCGGCTCCCCGGAGAAGGCCGCCGCCTTCGGGGACCGGGTCCGCATCCACGACTACGGCGACTACGACGACCTGCTGGCCTCCGGCACCGTGGACGCCGTCTACGTCGCCACCCCGGTGTTCCGCCACCGCGAGTTCGCCGAGCCCGCCCTGCGCGCCGGGATCCACGTCCTCCTGGAGAAGCCCATGGCCACGAGTGTGGAGGACTGTGAGGCGATGATCGCGGCGTCGGAAAGCAGTGGCGCCACCCTCATGGTGGCCTACCGCATGCACCAGGACGCCTACATGGTGGATCTCGTCGAGCGCGTGACGCGTGGCGAGATCGGTGAGACCCGCAGCTTCACCTCGGTGTTCACCCACGACATCAACGAGGACAACCACCGCGGTCAGAGCGGTTTCTGGGGCGGGCCCGTCCCCGACTTCGGCGCCTACCCCCTCAATCTGGCGCGGCACCTGTTCCGCGCCGAGCCGGTGCGTGTCCACGCGCTGGGCACGCGTAACGACGACCGCGACTTCAACTTCCGCGACACCGTCGGCGTGACGCTGCGCTTCCCCGACGACCGTATCGCGCAGTACACGCTGAGCTACGCCGCCGATGATGTCGACAACTTCACGCTGGTCGGCGCAGAGGGGTCGATGACGTCGGACTCCTGCTACGGCTACGCCCCCGAACCGCCGCGCAACGTCACCGTCACCACGGAAAGCGGCACGGAGACCCGCACCGCGGAGTCCATGGACCAGTTCGCGGGCGAGATCCGCTACTTCGTGGACTGCCTCCGCTCCGGCACCCGCCCCGAGCCCGACGGCGAGGAGGGGCTGGCGGATGTGCGGGTGTTCGCGGCCGTCGAGGAGTCACTGCGCACGGGCGCGGAGGTCATCCTCCCGCCGCGGTCCTTCGGACCGGGGCTCAGCCGGGACCAGGTCCGGGCGATCCCGCCGCGCCCCGCGCACGAGATCCCGGACGACGACGAGCTCATCGACCAGGAACCGCAGGACCGTTAGACCCAGTCGTGGACCTGTCCGCGCTGGTAGAGCAGCGGGCGGGCGTCCTCGTGGGTGCCGCAGTCATGCACCGCGACGGTGAGGATGGTGTGGTCACCGCCCGGGAAGGCGTTGACGATCTCCCCGGCGAACCAGGCGGCGGCACCGTCGAGCACGGCCACCCCCCGCCCCCGGCGATGCGTGCCGACGCCGTCGAAACGGTCGACCCCGCGCCGCGAGAACTGGTACGCGAGAGCACCCTGGTCCGCGGCGAGCACGGAGATGCCCAGCGGCTGACCCACGGTGAGGTACGGCAGGGACTGGGAGGCGTTGTCGACGCTGAACACGACCATCGCCGGCTCCAGGGAGAGCGAGGAGAACGCGGAGACGGTCAGACCGACGTCCTCCCCGGACGGGGTCAGGGCGGTCACCACGGTCACCCCTGAGGGGAAGGTCCCCACGGCTGCCCGCAACTGCTCACCGGTCACCGTCAGATCGGCCACTGTCATGTCATCCCTCCTGCTTCGCCCGGCGAAGCTCCCACTTGAGCTGGGTCTCGGACGGCGACTGTACCGGAATGAACGCCGCCTCACGGAACCGGCGGGAGGCCGGGGAGTTCTGGGCGTAGCCGGCGCCTCCCGCGAGGCGGACCTCCAGTGCGGTCGCGTCAACAGCCGCCCGGGCCGCGGCGAGGCGCAGTTCGAGGAGCTTGACGCGGTCGACGACGGCGTCGTCGTCCAGCACCGCGCAGATGAGCTCCTGCGTGTGGATGAGGTGGGTGACCCGCTCACGGACCTCGGCGACATCCTCGGCGAGGACCTCGTTGAGGCCGGTCAGACGGGTGGCGGCGGCGTCGATCGCGGCATCCGCCACACCCAGGCACTCGGAGGTCTGGAGGATGAGGAACGTCGGGCGGACCGCGGAGATGAAGGCGTCGAAGTCACGCGAGAGGACCTGGCCGTGCGGCACGGGGACGTTCTCCAGGGTGATGCCGGCCGAGGAGGTGGCGTTCAGCCCCAGCAGCGCGAAGGGGGTGCCGAGGGTGACACCCGGGGCGCAGCCGTCGAAGGCGACGAGCAGGCGCTCCCCCGCCGGGGTGCGGGCGGCGGTGACGACGACCGCGTCCTCCGCCAGGTTCGAGGCCCAGGCCAGCGTGCCGTTGAGCAGGTAGCCGTCCTCGCCCGGGGTGGCGGTGAGGTCGATGGTGCCGGCTCCGGCGGCCTCCTTGAAGGCGGGGGCCATGCCGGTGACGCCCGGGCGGGTGCCGTTCTCCAGGGCGGGGAGCACGTAGCGGACGTAGTCGGTGTCCGCGGTGCGCAGGTAGGTGATCACCATGGTGTGCGCCCAGATGCCGAATGCGACGGAGAGGTCGACGGCGGCGATCTCACGGAGCTGACGGGCGGTCTCCAGGAGGGTGGTGCGACGGAAGCCCTCCCGGGCGCCGAGCAGTTCGATGCCGTAGCGGGCCGGGATCTCGTTGTTGTCGACGGCCTTCGCGTTGCCCGCGATGGTCTCGAGAAGTGCAGTGGTCATGTCTACACCAGCTCGGAGGTCAGGTTGGCCGGACGGGTGTAGGTGTTGACCACCGGGGACCAGCGGATGGCGTCGTCGTGGATCTTCTGCAGGGTCCCGCGGTCGGCGTCCCCCTCGATCTCGACCTTGACGCGGACATCGGAAACGCCCGGGCGCTTGTCCTCGCTGAGGTCACCGACGCCCCACGTCGGGGAGACGTCGATGTCGGACTCGATGTCGACGGCGATCTTCGTCAGGGTGACACCGCGGTGGGTGGCGATGGCCTGGATACCGACGGAGATGCAGGCTGCCAGGCCGGCCTGGGCGATCTCGGTGGGGTTCGGGGCGGAGTCGTCGCCCAGCAGCGCCGGCGGCTCGGAGACGAGCACCGGGGCCAGGTCGCGGACCTGCGTGTAGTTGCGGAACAGGCCGTCGGCCTCGGTGCGGGTGCGGATCTTCTTGCGGCCGCCCTCGGGGTTGTCGATGTTCTTCTGCGCCAGCTCCGCGAGCTTCTGCGCGTCGATGGGCTCGAGCGGTTCGCCGGCGGTGTGGTTCGGGGTGAGGTCGGACATGGGGTGCTCCTGGGTCTGTCGGTTCGTTGCCTGCCCCATTCAACACCTCCCCGTCTAGTTCGTCCATACCGTTCGGTCTACATGAGGCGACCCTGCAATGAACCATACGGTCTACCTGCGTTTTTGCCGACCCCGCGCGATGAATGAAACTGTCCGGGCATACTGCAGGCATGACCTCCCCGCACCAGCACCCCGACCTGCCCTGCACCGTCACCGCCGCAGACATCACGGCCGCCGTCTCCGTCGGCCGGGCCCGCCGCCTCCTCGAACACGCACTGCGCGGGGGCTTCCGCCCGGCCACCGATCCCCCCACGCCTCAACGTCCCCGCCGGAGCGGGCCACCTCCTGCTCATGCCCTCGACGCTCCACGGCTGGACCGGCACCAAGATCGCGGGCGTCGCCCCCGACAACCCTGCCCGGGGCGCTCCCCGCATCCAGGCGCTCTACGTCCTCATGGACACCGACACCCTCACCCCACGGGCCGTCATGGAGGGCACCACCCTGACGGCCCTGCGTACACCGGCGGTCAGCGCCGTCGTCGCCGACGCCTCCCTCATCGTCTGCTGCACCTCCTCCCCCACCCCGCTTTTCGACGGCACCCTCGTCCCCGACCACGCCGTCATCGTCGCCATGGGCTCCCACGAACCCGACCACCGCGAACTCGACTCGGCACTGATGGCGCGCTCGCAGGTCATCGTGGAGGACCGGGCCACCGCCCTGCGGGAGGCCGGCGACGTCATCCAGCCGGTGGACGAGGGCGTTCTCAGCGCGGATGACCTCATCGACCTGGCCGACATCGTCCACGGCACCGTCGCGGTCGACACCACCCGGCCGCGGGTGTTCAAGTGCGTCGGCATGAGCTGGGAGGACCTGGCCGTCGCGAAGCAGGTGGAGACTAGTCCAGGTTGAGCTGGATGTCGTTGGTGGCACCCAGGGAATCGGCGATCTGCTTCTGCAGTGCCTCCGGGACCTCTGCGTCGACGCGCAGGATCAGGATGGCGCCGTCACCCTTGGTGGCCTGGGTGAGGGCGGCGGCCTCGATGTTGATACCGGCCTCGCCCAGCTGGGCGCCGACCTTGCCCAGGGCACCCGGGGCGTCGGTGTACTCCAGGAAGAGGTTGCGGCCCTCGGCTCGCATGTCCAGGCCACGCTCGTCGATGCGCACGATCTTCTCGACGCGCTCCAGGCCGGTCAGGGCACCGACGACGGAACGGGAGGAGCCGTCCGCACCGATGGCCTTGACCTCGACGGAGGAACGGTGGGTGGTGGACTCGGTCGCGGTGTCGACCTTGTAGTCCAGGCCACGGCCCTCGGCGATCTTCGGGGCGTTGACGAAGGTGACCGGCTCGTCGGTGGTGGCGGAGAACAGGCCACGGACGGCGGACAGGCCGAGCACGGACAGGTCATCCTCGGTGGACAGCTCGCCGCGGGCCTCGACCTCGAGGGCGACCGGGGCGGAGTCCAGCAGCTGACCGGCCAGCAGACCCAGCTTGCGGGTCAGCTCCAGCCACAGGGCGACCTCCTCGCCGACGCGACCGCCGGAGACGTTGACGGCGTCCGGCACGAACTCGCCGGCCAGGGCCTTGAGGACGGAGGCGGCGACGTCGGTGCCGGCGCGGTCCTGGGCCTCCTCGGTGGATGCACCCAGGTGCGGGGTCACGACGACCTCCGGCAGGCCGAACAGCGGGGAGTCGGTGCACGGCTCGGTGGAGAAGACGTCGAAGCCGGCGCCCCAGATGTGACCGGACTTGATGGCGTCCGCCAGTGCCTGCTCATCGACGAGGCCACCACGGGCGGCGTTGATGATGATCTGGCCCTTCTTGGACTTGGCGAGCAGCTCGGCGTTGAACATGCCGGCCGTCTCCTTGGTCTTCGGAAGGTGGATGGTGACGATGTCGGCGCGGGAGACCAGCTCATCGAGCTCGACGAGCTCGACGCCGAGCTGGGCGGCGCGGGTCGGGTTCGCGTACGGGTCGTAGGCGATGATCTCGGTCTCGAAGGCGGACAGACGCTGGGCGAAGAGCTGGCCGATGTGACCGAAGCCCACGATGCCGATGGTCTTGCCGAAGATCTCCACACCCTTGAAGGCGGAGCGCTTCCACTCGCCCTCACGCAGGGTGGCGTCGGCGGCCGGAATCTGGCGCACGGTGGCCATGAGCAGCGCGATGGCGTGCTCGCAGGCGGAGTGGATGTTGGAGGTCGGGGCGTTGACGACCATGACGCCACGCTCGGTGGCGGCGTCGATGTCGACGTTGTCCAGGCCGACGCCGGCGCGGCCGACGATCTTCAGCTTCGGTGCGGCCTCGAGGACCTCACGGGTGACGGTGGTCGCGGAACGGACCAGCAGTGCGTCCGCCTCCGGAACGGCGGCGAGCAGCTCCGGGGTGTTCGGGCCGTCGACCCAACGCACCTCCACGGCGTCTCCGAGCGCATCTACGGTGGAAGGTGCCAGTTTGTCGGCGATGAGGACGACGGGCTTGCTCACGTGTGAAATCTCCTGCTTTGAAAATGAGGCCCCGGGGCCGGTCAGCGCACCCGACCGAACCAGGAACGAGGAACGGATAACACATTAGTCCTTGAGGTTGCTCTTTGTCCCATGACCTGCCCGGTCTATGAGACAGACCACTCGACAATCACCCCCGTTCACTCCCTGAACGCGTTCGGTCCTTCCTCACCACCGGAGTAGTCGCTGTCGTCGACGTCGCGGACCACGGGCTTGTCCATGGCGTACTCGACCATGCCGACGTACCGGGAACGGCGGTCGCGCAGGAAGTTCGCGAAGTCGGACTGGTGGAGCAGATCCGTGTTGAGCTCATGGGTGGCCAGGACGGTGTCGAACTCGGCGTCGTCGAGAAGCGACTTCGACTGGATGCGCGACAGGTACTGGGCCGGGGCGTAGCCGTCGATGACGACCTCCGTGCGCTTGCCCATCGGGGTGCGGTTGAGGATGCTGTCCGCGACGACCGGCTCGACGCCGTTTTCACGGCACCACTCGACCGGGAAGATCCGGTGGAAACCGGGGTGCAGATCCGGGAAGGTCCACCGGTCGAAGGGCTGGGCCGTGCGCCAGTCACGGGCGCCACGGGCCATGAGCAGCGCGTAGATGCCCTGGTAGACGCCGGAGTTCTCCCGCACCGAGAAGAAGCGGGACTCGGAGAAGGAGGCGTCGCGGATCGTCTTCGGCGGTACGTCGGAGTGCCCGTCGATCCAGGCGGTGACCTCGTCGACGTCGCGGGCGGAACGGTTGATCACGGCCGCGGAGCCGTAGAGCTCGCCGAAGATGCCGCACCAGAACCACTGGTTGAGCTTGTCCCACGCCTTCGTCGACGCCAGCGCCTTCGGGGTGTCCGTCAGGCGGGCGAAGATGACGGCCAGGGGGATGAGCTGCGCGGTGTAGGGCACCTGGTCGATGGTGAGCATGCAGCGCTGGGAGAGGAACTCGGCGGTCTCGAGGAACGTGACGCGCAGCTCCCGCCGGGCGTGGAGGTAGTCCGCCAGCGTGAGGTTGAGGATGTCCTCCCGCTGCCCGGCGGCCTGCCCCCTCCGGGAGGTGACCAGCAGGGACACGGCGGTGAGGAAGTCGGTGCGGTCCACCTTGTCCAGCGCCGGGTAACGGCCGAGGATGCGCCTCGTCTCCTCCCAGTCCGCGGCCAGCGAGAACTCCGGGTCCTCGGTGGCGAAGACCGCGGTGAGCAGCTCGAAGACGTCCATCTGCAGGCCGGCGGAGTTGGCCTGGGCGAAGATCGAGCCGACGCCCGTCTGCGCGGTCTCGCGGGACAGACGGATCATGGGGATGTCGTAGGCGGCGAGGGGCTTGACGATGCGGTCGTAGAAGCGCTTGACGTCCTCGCGGGTCTCCGGCCGGGAGGCGGCCATGTCGAAGAGGAGGTCCGTGCCCGACTCCCACAGCAGGTCGGCCACCGGCAGGCAGCCGTGCTCGATGGCGGCGGCCCGGTCCGGGAGGCCGCCCGGGATCTCGGGGCCGAAGTGGGACTTGACCATGCCGTCGTCGTCGACGGAGAACACGGCCTCGTCCGGCATGACCGGGGAACCGACCGCGAGGGCGACGTCGACGTAGAAGGTGCGGCGGATGCGCTTGGAGCGGAAGTCCACGGTGTCGACCGCGCCGTCGCCCTGGAGGCAGTGGTAGAGGGTGGTGAGGCGTTGCTGACCGTCGAGAAGCAGCAGCCCGGGGTCCTCCTGCGGTTCCGGGGCGCCGGCGATGGGGCGGGGGCGGAAGCGCATCGGGGCGTTGCGGGTGTCCAGTGCCAGCAGCGAGCCGACGGGGTAGCCGCGCAACACGGTGACCAGGAGGGCGCGGATCCGGTCGACGTCCCAGGAGTAGGAGCGCTGGAAGTCCGGGAGCTGCAGGTCGCCGCGGTCGATGCGGGCGAACAGCTCGGACAGGTCGTAGCTCGGCGTGGTGAAACCCATGGCGACGAGTCTAGACCCGGGCACCGCCGTCCGCCGGTGAATGAATTGACACACCACATGTGGACCGACCTGTACGGTAATGACGTTCCTTTAGAGACTGTTCTGTCTATTGAATCCACACCGGAGGTTCCACATGGCGTCACTGACACGCCGCACCTTCCTCGGTGCCGCCGCCCTGGGCACGCTCGGACTGCTCGGCGGTCGCGCCGTCTCCGCCGACCCCACCCCCACCGGCGACACCCTCACCATCGGGTACGTGCCCATCGCCTGCGCCTCACCGCTGCTCGCCGCCGACGCCCTCGGCGCTTTCCGACGCCGCGGCCTCAACGTCACCCTCCGCCGCTTCGCCGGCTGGGCCGACCTGTGGTCCGCGTACCTCACCGGACAGCTGCACGTCACCCACATGCTCTCCCCCATGGCAGTCACCCCCACGTCCCGCCCCACCACGCTGGCGTACACGATGAACACCAACGGCCAGGCGGTCACCGTCGCCTCCCGCCTCCACTCCGAGGTCTCCGGCCTGGAGGACCTGCGCGGCCGCGTCATCGGCATCCCCTTCGAGTACTCCATCCATTCACTGCTGCTGCGCAGGGCGCTTCTCGACGCCGGCGTCGACCCCACCCGCGACCTCGAACTCCGCCTCCTGCGTCCCGCCGACATGGTCGCCCAGCTCGAGGTCGGCGGCATCGACGGCTTCATCGGCCCGGAACCCTTCAACCAGCGGGCGCTGGCCACCGGCTCCGGCCGCGTGCTGCACCAGACCCGCGAGTTCTGGGACCGCCACCCCTGCTGCGCCGTCGCCGTGGGCGACGACTGGCAGGCCGCCCACCCCGGGCAGGCCCGGGCCGTCACCGACGCCCTGGCCGAGGCCTCCGCCTTCCTCAACGCCCCCGGCAACCACGCCGCGGCCGCCGGGATCCTCTCCCACGAGAAGTACCTCAACCAGCCCTCCGCCCTGCTCGAGCCGATCCTCGAGGGCCGCTACCGCACGTGGGCCGGCGACGAGGTCGTCGACCCCGAACGCATCCACTTCGGCGACGCCACCGACCCGGCCGCGCTCGACTGGATGCGCACCGAGCTGCGCCGCTGGGAGCTGGCGTGAGCGCCCGGGTGCGCGCCGGCGCACTGGGCCTCGTGCTCTTCGTCCTGTTCATCGCCGTCTGGCATCTCGCCCCCGTCGGGGGCCTCGCCCCGACCCCGGGTGGCGTGTGGCGCCGCGGCGTCGAGATCCTCTCCGACCCCTTCTACCGCGACGGCCCGGGCAGCGTCGGCGTGTTCTGGCACCTGCTCACCTCCCTGCGCCGCGTGCTCACCGGCTTCCTCCTGGCGGCGGCGATCGCCGTCCCCCTCGGCTTCCTCCTGGGACGCCTGGAGATCCTGCGCTGGGCGGTCGACCCGCTCGTGCAGATCCTCCGCCCGGTCTCCCCGCTCGCATGGCTGCCCATCGGCCTGGCCCTGCTCCAGGACGCCGAGCGCACCGCCGTCTTCGTCATCGTCCTGTCCGCCCTGTGGCCCATCCTGCTCAACACCATCGACGCGGTCCGCCACATCCACCCCACCTACCTCAAACTCACCCGCACGTTGGACACCCCGCTGTGGCTCGCCGTCACCCAGGTGTGGGTCCCCGCGACGTTGCCCGGCATCATCACCGGACTGCGCCTGTCCCTGTCGACGTCCTGGCTGGTCATCATCGCCGCCGAGATGCTCGTCGGCGGTCAGGGCATCGGCTTCTTCGTGTGGAACATGTGGAACCGCCTCGACATCGACGCCATCGTCGTCGCCATCGTGCTCATCGGCCTGACCGGCCTCATCCTCGACCATCTCGTCGCCGCCCTGCAGAGGACCGTCCGCCATGACTGACGCCATCACGCTCACCGACATCACCCGCTCCTACGGATCCACGCGCATCATCGCGCCGACCTCCGTCACCATCGCCCCCGGCCAGTTCGTCTCCCTGCTGGGCCCCTCCGGCTGCGGCAAGTCGACGATCCTGTCCATGATCGCCGACCTCGACCATGCCTCCACCGGCACGGTGCAGGTCGCGGGCCGCCCGGCCGTGGTCTTCCAGGACCACGCCCTGCTCCCCTGGCTCACCGCCCGCGGCAACATCGAGTTCGGCCTGCGCTCCACCCGCCCCGGCCTGTCCGCCGCCGAGCGCCGCGAGATCGCCGACCGCCACCTCGCGGCCGTCGGACTGTCGCACGCCGCCGACCGCCGCCCCGCCCGCCTCTCCGGCGGCATGCAGCAGCGCGTCGGCATCGCACGCGCCTTCTCCGTCGAGCCCGACATCCTGCTTCTCGACGAACCCTTCGGCGCCCTCGACGCCCTCACCCGCCGCGACCTGCAGCTGGAACTGCTCTCCCTGTGGGAGTCCGACCGCCGCACCGTCGTCATGGTCACCCACGACGTCGACGAGGCGATCCTCCTCTCCGACCGCATCCTCGTCATGTCCCCCTCCCCCGACGCCACCGTCATCGCCGACATCACCGTGGATCTGCCCCGCCCCCGCGCCGGCGTGGACCCCGACCCCGCCCTGCGCCGCCACCTCCTCGACCTGCTCCACCCCTGAACCCGACCGCAGGCCCCACCACACACTTATACCCCCACTGTCGCCCGCCGGAAGGTGTCGGGCACATGCGCACAGTGGGGGTATAAGTGTCGGTACCGCACCGGAAAAGGCGGACGCCCCGCCGGAGGAACCGGCGGGGCGTCGACAAGCGGAGAAACTTAGGCGGTCTCGGTGATCTCGACCTTGACCCAGCTCATGAGGTCACGCAGCTTGGAGCCGGTCTCCTCGATCTGGTGCTTGGCGTAGTCCTCGCGCAGACCCTCGAGCTCCTTGTTGCCGTTCTCGACGTTGGCGATGAGGCGCTTGGTGAAGGTGCCGTCCTGGATGTCGGTCAGGATGTCCTTCATGCGCTCCTTGGTGCCGGCGTCGATGACGCGCGGGCCGGAGAGGTAGCCACCGAACTCAGCGGTGTCGGAGACCGAGTAGTTCATGTTGGCGATGCCACCCTCGAACATCAGGTCAACGATGAGCTTGAGCTCGTGGAGGCACTCGAAGTAGGCCATCTCCGGCTCGTAGCCGGCCTCGACCAGAACCTCGAAGCCGGTCTTGACGAGCTCCTCGGTGCCACCGCAGAGGACGGCCTGCTCACCGAACAGGTCGGTGACGGTCTCAGCCTCGAAGGTGGTCGGGATGACACCTGCGCGGGCACCACCGATGGCGGCGGCGTAGGACAGCAGCAGGTCCTTGCCGTTGCCCTTCGGGTCCTGGTCGACGGCGATGAGGCAGGGAACGCCCTTGCCGTCGACGAACTGACGACGGACCAGGTGGCCCGGGCCCTTCGGGGCGACCATGCCGACGACGATGTTCTCGGCCGGCTTGATCAGGCCGAAGTGGACGTTGAGGCCGTGGCCGAACAGCAGAGCGTCACCGTCGTTGAGGTTCGGCTCGATGTCGTTCTCGTAGATCTCCTTCTGGGAGGTGTCCGGGGCGAGCAGCATGATGACGTCGGCCCATGCGGCGGCGTCGGAGTTGGACTTGACCTCGAAGCCGGCCTCCTTGGCCTTCTCCGCGGACTTGGAGCCGTCGCGCAGACCGATGCAGACCTCGACGCCGGAGTCACGCAGGTTCTGGGCGTGGGCGTGGCCCTGGGAGCCGTAGCCGATGATGGCGACCTTGCGGCCCTGGATGAGGGAGAGGTCAGCGTCGGCGTCGTAAAGCA
>NZ_DUOE01000040.1 GCF_012838985.1 Corynebacterium sp.
ACATCATCTCCGAGGCGGGTGCCACCCACGGCAAGGCCGGCCGCAAGGCCACCGTCTCCGACTGGATGGAGATGGAGAAGGACCGCGGCATCTCCATCGCGTCCTCCGCCCTGCAGTTCGAGTACGCGCCCGAGGACCACGAGGGCGAGCCGTACATGATCAACCTCGTCGACACCCCGGGTCACGCCGACTTCTCCGAGGACACCTACCGTGTGCTCACCGCCGTCGACGCGGCCGTCATGCTCATCGACGCCGCCAAGGGCCTCGAGCCGCAGACCCTCAAGCTCTTCCGCGTGTGCAAGGCCCGTGGCCTGCCGATCATCACCGTGATCAACAAGTGGGACCGCGTCGGCCGGGAGCCGCTGGAGCTGGTCGACGAGATCGTCGAGGAGATCGGTCTGCAGCCCACTCCCCTGTTCTGGCCCGTCGGCATCGCCGGCGACTTCCGCGGTCTGGCGCGCGTCGGCGAGGAGGGCGAGGTCGAGGAGTACATCCACTTCACCCGTACCGCCGGCGGTTCGACCATCGCCCCGGAGGAGCACTACACCCCGGACGAGGCGGAGGCCCGCGAGGAGGACGTGTGGGTCAACGCCGTCGAGGAGGCCGAACTGCTGGCCGCCGACGGTGCGCTGCACGACCAGGATCTCTTCGAGCAGTGTGTGACCTCGCCGCTCATCTTCGCCTCCGCGATGCTCAACTTCGGTGTCCACCAGATCCTGGACACCCTGTGCGCCATCGCCCCGGCCCCGCGCTCCCGCGACTCCGACCCGCAGGCCGTCGAGGAGTCCACCACGGCCATCGACGAGGTCCGCGAGCTCGACGACGACTTCTCCGGCGTGGTGTTCAAGGTGCAGGCCGGCATGGACCGCAACCACCGTGACACCCTGGCCTTCATGCGTATCGTCTCCGGCGAGTTCGACCGCGGTATGCAGGTCACCCACGCGCAGTCAGGTCGTTCCTTCTCCACCAAGTACGCGCTGACCGTCTTCGGCCGCACCCGCGAGACCGTCGAGACGGCCTACCCCGGCGACATCGTCGGCCTGGTCAACGCCGGCGCCCTCGCCCCCGGTGACACGATCTACTCCGGCCGCAAGGTGCAGTTCCCGCCGATGCCGCAGTTCGCACCCGAGCACTTCCGCACCCTGCGTGCGAAGTCCCTGGGCAAGTACAAGCAGTTCCGCAAGGCGCTCGAGCAGCTGGATTCCGAGGGTGTCGTGCAGATCCTGCGCAACGACGCCCGCGGCGAGGCCAACCCGGTCATGGCGGCCGTCGGCCCCATGCAGTTCGAGGTCATGCAGGCCCGCATGGAGCTGGAGTACAACGTCGAGACCATCACGGAGCCGGTGCCCTACTCCGTCGCCCGCCGCACCGACGCCGAGTCCGCCCCGGAGCTGGGCCGCCAGCGCGGTGTGGAAATCTTCACCCGCACCGACGGCGAGCTCATCGCCCTGTTCGGCGACAAGTGGAAGCTGGCCTTCATCGAGCGCGAGCTGCCGCACCTGACCATGGACACCCTGGTGGCTGACTAGCATGGCGTGGTTCCGTCGCCGGGAACTTGTCGACGTCCCCACCGACCTCCCCCGCATCCCCGTCGACGGCATGGCGGTCCACACCGCCGAGTCGATGGTGGTGCTCACGGTGTCGGCCGCCACGGCGTCCCTGCTTCTCGACGCCACCGCCTCCCGCCAGGCGGTCGCGTTGGTCGACGGCGAGCTGGTGGTCAACCTCATCCCGGTGAAGGATGAGCGCCTCGTCCCCGCCCACGACCCGAAGCGCGGCTGGATCATCCCACTCACTCCGTCGGTGGCGGACAATCTGACAGCACAGGTCGCCGGCGGTGCCGGCGCCTACGAAATCGAGGGCCTCAACCTCGGCGTCGTGGTGGAGTAGCCCTCCACTTTCCTGCACCAGCCATGCAAGTTTGCACACGACGTGCAACATTCCCTAATCTGGGCGCATGGCAACATTCCTCTACCGCCTGGGATCCGCGGCGTACCGCCGTTCCTGGCCCTTCCTCGCCTTCTGGCTCATCCTCCTGCTCGCCGTCGGCGGTCTGGCAGGTGCCTTCGCGCAGAAGCCCTCGTCCTCCTTCACCATCCCGGGGCTCGACTCCGTGGTCACGATGGAGAAGATGCAGGAGATCTTCCCCGCTGCGGAGGACTCGACCAACGCGCCCACCGGCAACATCGTCATCCGGGCTCCGGAGGGCACGACCCTCACCGACCCGGTCGTCGCCGCCAAGGTCGACGAGATGCTCGCCGAGGTCCGCGACACCGGCCTGCTGAGCGACCCGGAGACCATCGTCGACCCCGTCATGGCCTCCCAGGGCCTGCAGGCGCAGATGGTGCCCCAGATGGAGGCCCAGGGCATGCCCCAGGAGAAGATCCGGGCGGATCTGGCCACCGTCAGCCCGCTGAGCGCGGATGAGACCACCGGCATCGTCACCGTGCGTTTCGACGCCGACACCATGCTCGACGTCCCCACCTCCGACGTCGCCACCGTCACCGACATCCTCGACCGTTACGACGAGGGGGATCTCACCGTCGTCTACAACGGCAACACCTTCGGCGCGATGTCCGGTGACATCAACATGACCTCCGAGGCGATCGGCCTGGGTGTGGCGGCACTGGTGCTCATCATCACCTTCGGCTCCGTCGTGGCCGCGGGCATGCCGCTCATCTCCGCGATCATCGGCGTGGCCATCGGTTTCCTCGGCGTGCAGCTGACCACCGCGGTCAGCGACGACGTCTCCGACATGACCCCGGTCCTGGCCACCATGATCGGCCTGGCGGTGGGCATCGACTACGCCCTGTTCATCGTCTCCCGTTTCCGCACCGAGCTCATCAAGGCCACCGGTGCCAACGACCTGGAGCCGAAGGACCTCGCGCAGCGCCTGCGCGGCATGGACCGCGACACCCGCGCGCATGCGATGGGCATGGCCGTCGGCACCGCCGGTTCCGCCGTCATCTTCGCCGGCCTGACCGTGCTCATCGCCCTGGCTGCGCTGTCGATCATCAACATCCCCTTCCTCACCACGATGGCCCTGGCGGCCGCCGCGACCGTCGCCATCGCCGTGCTCATCGCGCTGACCTTCCTGCCCGCGCTGGTCGGCCTGTTCGGCACCCGCGTGTTCGCCGCCCGCGTCCCCGGCATCAAGGCCCCGGACCCGGAGGACGACCATCCCACGATGGGTCTGCGCTGGGTGCGCCGCGTGCGTCAGCGCCCCGTCGCCCACCTGCTCGTCGGCGTCATCCTGCTGGGCCTGCTGGCCGTCCCCGCCCTGAACATGCGTCTGGCCATGCCCACCGACGGCTCCGCCACCCCGGGCACCCCGCCGCGCATCGCGCACGAGATCACCGCCGACGCCTTCGGACCGGGGCGTGACGCACCCATGATCGCCCTCCTCGACCTCGCGGAGGTCGACCCGCAGGAGCGTCCGGTGGTGATGGGCGGGGGCGTCGAGAAGCTCGTGTCCACCGACGGCGTGGCCAACGCCCAGGTCGTCGCCACCACCGATGACCTCGGGGCGGCGCAGGTGCTCATCACCCCGGAGTTCGAGGCCACCGACCCCGCCGCCACGCAGCTGCTGGCCGACCTGCGCGACACCGACCTCGGTGTCCCCTTCGGCGTCACCGGCGCCACCGCGATCTTCGACGACGTCTCCGACCGTCTGCAGGACGTCCTGCTCCCCTACGTCGGCATCGTCCTGGCGCTCGCGTTCCTGGTCCTGCTGCTCGTCTTCCGCTCCATCTGGGTGCCGCTCATCGCCGCCCTGGGCTTCGGACTGTCGGTGGCGGCCACCTTCGGCGTCACCGTCGCACTCTTCCAGGAGGGCTGGCTCGGGCTCATCGACGACCCGCAGCCGCTGCTGAGCTTCCTGCCGATCATGCTCATCGGTCTCGTGTTCGGCCTCGCCATGGACTACCAGGTCTTCCTGGTCACACGCATGCGCGAGGGCTGGTCGCACGGCAAGACCGCCGGCAACGCCACCTCCAACGGTTTCAAGCACGGCGCCCGCGTGGTCACCGCCGCCGCCCTCATCATGATCTCCGTGTTCGCGGCGTTCATGGCGCAGGACATGGTGTTCATCAAGACGATGGGCTTCGCCCTCGCCGTCGCCGTGGCGCTCGACGCCTTCGTCGTCCGCATGATGATCATCCCGGCGACGATGTTCCTTCTCGACGAGCGCGCCTGGTGGCTCCCCCGCTGGCTGGACCGTATCCTGCCTACAGTTGACGTGGAAGGGGAAGGGCTCAAGGATGTCCGGACTGCGTGAGACCAAGAAGGCCGCGACCCGCGCCCGGATCGCCCGGGCCGCCGCCGGCCTGGCCCTCGAGCAGGGCGCTGAGGCACTGACGGTCGCGGCCGTCTCCGAGGCCGCCGGCGTCTCGACGCGCACCTTCCACAATTACTTCGCCGCCATGGACGAGGCTCTCACCGAGTTCATGGTCGACCGGGTCACCGACCTGCTCGGACACCTGCGCCACGCCCCCGCCGACGCCTCGCTTTTCGACGCCATCCAGTGGGTCATCATCGAAGGCCTGCGCGGCCACGGCGGGGTGGACACACACCTCGACTCCTTCGCCTCCCTGTTCCGCGTGGCCGATCTGCTGCTCACCATGCGGGGAGCGGCCGCCGTGCACGAACTGGACGAAAAGCTGCGCCCCCTCTTCGACAAACTGCGCACCCGCGCCACCGGCATGGACGCCTTCGAGTCCGAGGTGGCCATCCGCGCGGCCGCCGCTGTCGCCCAGACCGCCCTCCAGCACTACATCTCCCTCCCGGAGCCGAAGAACCCGGCTGCAGCTGAGGAGCTGGTCCGCCGGGCCTTCGACGTGGTGCGGCTGGCCTGACTCAGGCAGGCGGAGGGCACTCCCCCGCGGTACTCCATCGCCGCCCGCACTCGCTGCTGGGAGAGGGCCCGTGCCGCCTTGTGGGTGGTGGCTCCAGACCGCGCGGTCTCGGCGAGCAGCTCGGGGATGTCGCGGCCGGCGACGCCGTAGACGGTGACACCCAGCTTGCCGAAGGACACGCCGTTAAGCTCGTAGGGCGTGACCACTGCACACCCGCTGCCGAGCTTGTCGTTGATGGTCATCGCATCCCGCTCCATGAGTCCCATGTCGAGGGCGAAGAAGTACGCCTCCGGGACCTAGTTGCGCAGGCGCCGGACGAAGGAGCGCAGCGCGGGCTCCTCGTGCCAGGTCCACTGCCACGAGCTCTCCCTCGGCGAAACGGGGGTGGCCAGCGAGCTTCTCGACGTCCTCGGCATTCCCTTATCCCGGCGGACACGAAACGGCCCGGCACCAGCTGACACGCTGGAGCCGGGCCGTCGTCGGGGCGCGGAAAGGTCCGGAGCTACTCCGCCGGAGCCTCGACCGGCTCCTCGCTGACGACGATGCCGTCGGAGTCCGCGTAGAGGATGTGACCCGGGACGAAGTCGACGCCACCGAATGAGACGGTGATGTCCTTCTCGCCGGCCGAGGCCTTCGCGGACTTCCGCGGGTTGGTGCCCAGTGCCTTGGTGCCGAACTCCATGTCGCGGATGACCGCGGAGTCACGGATCGCACCGAGGATGACCACGCCGGCCCAGCCGTTCTTCACGCCGGCAGCGGCGATCATGTCGCCCATGAGCGCGGTGTGGACGGAGGAGTCACCGTCGACGACGAGGACGCCACCGTTGCCCGGGCTGTTGAGGGTGGACTTGACCAGGCCGTTGTCCTGGAAGCAC
The DNA here is from genome assembly GCF_012838985.1 of Corynebacterium sp. Taxonomy (GTDB): domain Bacteria; phylum Actinomycetota; class Actinomycetes; order Mycobacteriales; family Mycobacteriaceae; genus Corynebacterium. Next base: position 5,729 of record NZ_DUOE01000040.1, read on the forward strand.
TTGATGGTGGTGATGGGGCCGCAGAACTCGGTGATGCCGCCGAAGTTCTGGAACTGGGTGTCGCAGGAACGGACGACATCCTCACCGATGATGTCGACGAGGTCCGCGGTGGCGATGAAGGTGATGGTCATGGATCAGCCTCTCGGGGGTAGGTGGTGTCGTTTCAGAAAGCACGAAGCGGCGTGCCCGTGAGTGACTCACGATGCACGCCGCTTACGGCACTAGCTTTTCGAAGCAGTCAGTTCTTAGAACTGGCCTTCCTCGGTGGAGCCCTTCAGTGCGGTGGTGGAGGACTCCGGGTCAACGGTGGTGGCGATGGTGTCGAAGTAGCCGGCACCAACCTCACGCTGGTGACGGACTGCGGTGAAGCCGCGCTCCTCGGCAGCCTTGAACTCGCGGTTCTGCAGGTCGACGAAGGCGGTCATGCCCTCGCGTGCGTAGCCGTGAGCCAGGTCGAACATGCCGTAGTTGAGGGCGTGGAAGCCTGCCAGGGTGATGAACTGGAAGGTGAAGCCCATCGCGCCCAGCTCCTTCTGGAACTTGGCGATCTCGTCTGCATCGAGGTGTGCGGACCAGTTGAAGGACGGGGAGCAGTTGTAGGACAGCAGCTGGTCCGGGAACTCCTCGTGGACGCCGTCAGCGAACTTCTTGGCGAGCTCGAGGTCCGGGGTGCCGGTCTCCATCCAGA
>NZ_DUOE01000041.1 GCF_012838985.1 Corynebacterium sp.
ATGGAGCCGAGGAGATCGGTGCCGACGACCTGCTGCTCAGTGCCGACGACCGGCTTGCCGTCCTCGCCTTCCTTCCAAGCGTCCTGCTCCTTACCGGTCTGGGAGGAGCCGTACATGGAGACGGAGGTGCGGCCGACCTGCGGGTCGTCGTCCTCTGCGGTGGCGACAGCGGTGCCGGACAGGGTCAGGGCGACAGCGGTCGCGGCGGCGATGGTGGCGTTGCGGAACTTGCGCATGAAACTACCTTACTTTCAGAAGATGTTTGGGACTCGGGAGACGGCTTAGGCGTGCGGGCCGTGGACGAACCAGTTGTGGACCGGGCCGACGATCATGCCGATGAAGGAGGCGATGGCGCCGAGAACGGTACCGGCGTACATGACCTTGGCCCAGCGCGGCTGGTCCTCGAAGCCGTCCTTGGAGGAGCCGAACAGTGCAACGCCGTTGGCAGCCTTGTCACCCTCCATGGAGGAGCCGGTGTTGATCTTGGAGGAGAGGGACGGGGTGTAGTCCTCCTCCGGGGCCGGAGCGGTCGCCTCCGGGGCATCCTCGACGACGGCGTTGTCGGCGGCGTGGGCGGTGGCAACGGTGGTGCCGAAGATCAGGGAGAGTGCGGTGGCGCCGGCAACAGCGGCGGTACGGATGGAGCGCATATTCAATGTGTCCTTAAAACTTGTCGAAGTGAAGGTGGCTTCCGGCTGTCTGAAAACCATGTATTCGTGAAGTGATACCACGACGCGGACAGCTTAGCTGGGGGAGCTGCGAGAGCCCTCCATGACGCTGTCGGCATGCGGCATATTCAAGGCGCACTGGAAATGATAAGTCATCGCTTCCGAATTTTCCTCTTCTGGGTAATCTTTTTGTGATCTTTGTTGCCGGAAAGTCGCCGACGGTGCTGGAGATGTCTGGCAGAGGCGGGGCGGGTTGGCCTCCGTCCCCTCGGCCCGGGGTGCTGAACTGGGGGTTTGTTCGCCTGTGGCGCTGGCTGCCCGGCCCCTCGGCGTCGGCCCGGCTCCTGTGTGGCCAGTGTGAATGATGGGGTTCCGAAATGCTCGTGTGACTAGTGGGGTTTGTGGGGCGAGCTTCATAACAATTCGACTACGTCAATTCGGGGGTAGGGCGTTCCGGCAGGTTGCATGCGTACCGGGAGATTTCCAGGCTCAGCGAAGCGAGCCCGTTGTGTGCTCGCGGGCCCGGTCCGCTGCGGCAGCCCGGCCCTGGCGCAGTAAAGGCACTTTGCCAACCAATGTGAGCGCTTCCACCGTGATCGATGAGGGCGGAAGCGCTCGAACTGCGCGTGACTACTGCCTGAACGTCCCCCGCGGCCCCGGCTAGAACTCCAGACCCAGCAGGGCGTTCTCAGTGACCTCCGGCAGGGCCGGGTGGATCCAGTACTGCTTGGTGGCCACCTCGCGGACGTCGAGGTCGAAGGCCATGACCGTGATCATCTGCTGAATGAGCGTGGAGGCCTGGGGCCCGTAGTAGTGGGCGCCGAGCAGCTTGCCGGTGTCGCGGTCGGCGATGAGCTTGCAGATGCCGGTGGTGTCCTCCATGGCCCAGCCGTAGGCGACGTCGCCGTAGTTCTGGA